>CALCCE010000001.1 GCA_937899835.1 uncultured Flavobacteriales bacterium
GCGAGAGACGAGGAAGGGAGAACCAATTAATAATAATTTCTTTTAGCAGCGCAGCCCCTCAACCCTCGCGCTCTATACTCGCGCTGTCTACTCGCGCTGCCTATCATCCGCTCTGATTCACATAACGAGAGACGAGAACGAGGAATAACAGTGCGAGAACGAGAACCGAGAACGAGAGGACTAATTAATAATAATTTCTTTTATCAGCGAAGCCCCTCTATTCTCGCGCTCTATACTCACGCTGTCTATCATCCGCTCTGACTTCTCAGTTCCGTTTTTAGCTGCTGAATCTCTGCTTTGTAATGGGCCTCTTGCCGTTGGCTTTCTTCTTGTGAGGCCAGCAACTCTTCCATGTTTTGGCGCATTTCTTCTTCTTGGGCGCGCATGGCTTCGCTGCTGAGTTTGAGCTCTTCTACCAGTTGTTGGGTACGCTCGTTGGTTCGGGTGTTGGAAATAGTGGCCGCAATGCTTTCAGCAAGGCGGTGCAAAAAGGCCTTTTGATGGTCTTCTATCTCATGGAACGAGGCGATTTCAAGAATACCGACCACCTTTTCGTTGTTCACCAAAGGCAGAATGAAAACCGTACTTGGATTGGCTTCGCCCAATCCGCTGGTGATGTTCACAAAACCTTGGGGAACATCGGTAAGGTAGATGGGTGCTGCTTCAATCCAGGCCTGGCCAATGAGCCCTTCGCCTTTGAGCACGCGTTCGTTGAGGTGGCGGTTGCGGTTCCAGGCGTAGCAACCCAACATGTCCATGGCCAATTTACCTTCCTCACTTTCGTCCAGCACGTAAAGAGCCGCCTGATTGGCACCCAATTGCTTGACCAGCAAGGAGAGCAAGTCAGCGGCTAAGGCTTTGGTGTCGGTGGATTGGCGCAGCAACTCTACAAATTGCGAATAAGCTTCGTTGCCCCAGTTTCGACGGGCTTCTTCTTCCGAAAGGTTTTTCAAACTATCGCGCATGCCGAGCAAGGCGTTGCCCAGTATATCGTTGGCCCCCAAGGATTGAAATTCGGTGTTTAACTCTCCGGCTCCGATGGATTTCGCGAAATGCGTAGTTTGTTGCAAACCATCGGTCAGGGTCTCCACCGAACGGGCCATGTCGTCCACTTCACTCACCACAAACTGCGGCAACTCACTCGATAGCTGGCCTTCGCTTACATCCGTCACTACTTTTTTCAACAGGCCGATGGGTTTCACCAGGCGTTTCAACAAAACCAGGTAGAGCAATACACAAGCAATGAGCGTCACCGCAAAAATCGTAAACAAGCCCGTGCTTACCTTCATCATAGTTGCCTGTTGACTATCGTCAATGTTTTGGCGAATGGCCTCCAACTGCAGGTTTTGCTCGATGGTGTTCATCCGGTTAAGGAGTTGCCCTTGCAGGCCGAAACCAGAATAAGTCCCCAGCAAAGTATCCAAGGCGATGAGTTTGTTCAGGTTGCCGTTGTATTCGGTCAGCACGCTCCAAATCATACTGATCTCGCCTTCGTCCATAAAAGTGGGCGCTTCTTGCTGAAAAGTGGTCATTTGCTGTTGGGCAAACCCTTTGATGTAAGCATCACCGGTGAGCAGGTAAGTTTGGGATTCCAGTTGGAGGTCAGAAAAGACCTTTCCCAAACCACGAAAATCAAACTGGCGCATGAAAATCAGCGCACTCTCAAATTCACTCACCACCCCATATCCCGGGATGCCCCGTTGCCTTACCCCATCTAAATACTGCTGAAACAGTTCGTTCAACTCGTCGATGTTTTGGTCCAGTTCTTTCAAGGCACCCACATCGGTATAGCCGTTTTCTACCAGCACCAATCGGGTACGTCCAGAAATGTCGCGGTAGCGGCCCAGGCAAAGTTGGTAGCGGTCCAGGATCTGGCTGCTGTCTGTTTGGTGAAAGACCTCTTGCTGCTGTCCTACCAACATAAACTCTTTGGTGACATTCACCAGGTCTTTGGCTTCGCGTTGGAGATTTCGAAAATCGCTGCGTAGGCCACCCAATTTGAGATTCTCTACCTGGCGATAGGTCAACCATTCGGTAATGCCGATGGATACAAATAGCAAGATGAAGATGAGTTGAAGAAGACGCCGGATACTGAGTCTACGGTAGGCGCGGCTTTTGTTTGTCGTACGGTTGTGATCCATTCAGTGAGGCTTGAATCGGTTCGTTATACGGTTCAAATAAAGACGCTGCAAATACGTCAAAAAAGTTGAACTGGTTACCATCTCTCTTTTTTTGCAGCTGCGATGGTTCCTGTTTTTAGGAAACCAAGAATTATTAATCCTACTCCTGCTTCAAACAAGGTCAATTTATACGTATTCAGGCAATGATTTGCAGCTGAGCATACCCGCGAAAAATAGTGAGCCGTGGAAGTGGAACCGGCATCACTTTTTTGTTTTGACCCCACCCCAGGTATCCGTTTCTTTGCCCCGATGAGCGATTTGAAAGCAGGTTTTACGGAGTTGATTCTGGCTGAGCACAGTCGCAAACAGGCGGAGTTGATAGCCGCCGAAGTGGGGCCGGATGCGGAGCGATTTGCCGTGTTTTGGGCGCTGATGGAACACGGCCAGCCTCCCCTGCCTCAGCGGGCCTCCTATGCCATGATGGTTTTAGTCACCCAACATCCTTTCCTGTTCGACCCTTTTTGGAACCGCGCCATCACCATGTTGGAGCGCGATTACCACATTGCCGTACACCGGCACCTGCTTCGGGTGATGACTGATTTGACCTTGCCCAAAGAAGCCGAAAGCTTGGGGCGATTGGCCAACTATTGTTTTGGTGTGCTGCAAAACGCCACGCAACCCGTAGGCTTGCAAGTAAATGCCATGCAGGTACTTTTTAACATTTGTCAGTTGGAACCTGAGCTCTCCGGCGAGCTGCGCATGGTGATCGAATCCCTCCTGCCCTACGGTACTTCCGGTTTCAATTCCCGCGCCAAACGGTTGTTGAAAAAACTCAAGTGAGGCTCAGGAAGCTTCCAGGTTGCGCAGGTACGCCATGAAGGCATCGCGAATGTCGTTGCGCGTGGCTTCGTACCCAGGTAACGGATCGGCCTGCGTAGCAGAAACCTGCTCCAGGTATTCCAGGTTACTTTCTCCACCACTTTTCATATAACCCGTCATGGCCACCCGATATTGAGCGGCAGGGTCAATTTCACTTTCGCCCAGATACCACACTCCGCGCGCACTGCGGATGCCTCCCAGTTGAAGGTAACCTCCAGTGCCTTTGTTGTTCTTCAAGCCAATTTCAAGGGTTTGCAACAGTTGTTGCCCGCTAAGTTCAGCCAACACCACGCCTCCGCCGAAAGGCAGCGTACGCAACACATCGTACTGGGTAATGTCGCCCATCAATTGGTCGTCTACGCGCACCGATCCCGAATTGAGCAACGCCAGGTCGCTTTCAGGGTAAGCCGCCATCATGGCTTTGGCAATGTAGTTGCCCAAATCGGTTTGCTGATTTCTAATGGAGCTCTCGCGTCCATCCAGGGGCTGGTCCAAAGTGGTCAGCACCTCATCGGGCTGATAACCCATGGCCACCAGCCGCTCGTTGGTGATGTTTTCCCATTTGTTCACGACAGCCTGCACGCCGGGTTCGCTGGCCATTGCATCAGTAATGTTGACCAATTCCGATTCCACTTTGGTGTGGCCGTTGGATAGCTGGTGCGAAATGCGGTGCACATAAACCGATTTGGCATTGGCATCGGCTTTGGTAATGGCCGTATTGCCCACCCACTCTTGGTGGTGGTCGTGCTCATGACCGCCCATCAACAAAGCAAAACCCGGCACCTTTTGCGCCAACTCCCGATCGCCTTCAATCGAAAGGTGGGTAATGCCCAACATCACATGGCATTGGTCTTGGATGCGCTCAAACTCTGAACGTACCGCCAACACCTCATCGCTATACATCACATAGTCTTGCTGAGAAAAAGGCAAGGTAACGCCAATAAAGCCCACTTGAATCGTTCGCCCTTTGGACGAAGTGATCGAATGTAGAACTGACCCTGGAACACGTTCTTCGCTGCCGTCGGCCAACACCTTTTTAAAAGGAATGGCCCCGTTGGGGATGCGGTTAAAGCAGTTGATCGACGTCCAGGTAAATTCCGACTCGTTGAGTCGTTTTTGCAGCGGTTCGATGGTTTTGTTGTCAAACTCGTGGTTGCCAAAGGTCACATAATCCAACTCCAAAGCATTCAGCACTTCAATCATTTGCTTGCCGGCAAAAGCCTCACCGTTTTCATCTTTCAAAGTAGCGGTGAGGGAAGGACTCAAAAAATCGCCCGAAAGAATCGTGATCACGTTGGGATTTTCTTCCAACAACTGTTTCCGCAAGGTGGCTACCCGGGCCAAACCGCCCACCTTTCCGCCCTCAAGGGGAGATATTTCGTACACATCGTTGAGCTGCAACACAATGAAATCAACCCGCGTATTGGGGTTATCGGCACTCTGTGTAGTAGTAGCCGATTCGGTAGGACTGCCACAACTTGCCCAGGTGAGCAAGCCCAGCAATAAGAGCGAAGGAAAACGAAGTCGGGTCATGGGTAGAAGGGTCGTTTGCCCACGAAAATAGCAGTTCGAAACTGAACTACGCCAAAAGATCAATAGGTGATCGTGATGGTACCCGTGGTTTCAATGGGTCCTTTAGGGTGTTCGTTGAAGCGGGCGCCCATAGCGGCAAATTTGGCCTTGGTGTAGAGGTAGTCGCTGCTCGTGGTAGAACCGGGCGCTCCGGGTTCAGCACTGGTAACGGTGCCCGAACGGTTGATCTTCACAATGACCACCACGGTGCCTTTGTTTTCGGTGCCATTGGAGATTTTCGGAGCTCGCACCATCTTACGATCTTTCATTTGGTAGCCGATGACGTAGTCTCCCGAACGCATGGTTTTTTCCGGTTCGGTATTCACCAGACCACCATCGTAGGGCACGTATTCGTTGAAAAAAATAGAACTGACCTCTTTCATGTGAATGGTGGTCAACTTCATGTCCACTGCCACGGTAAGTTGGTCGTCTTTCAACTCCATCACCACTCCTTGCACCTTGTTGCCATTTTTGAGCACTACCGTATGTTGGGCCGTGCTTGCAAAAGTCATTAAAAGCAGGACCGCCGAAAAAATCCAGGTTTTCATGCCTCAAATGTAGCCCATGCCCCTCCTGAGATGTGGATGCCAAGAACGAACTTTTCCACCCTGCGCTGTGAATGAGGATAAGTGTGTAAGGCTTATTCGGAGGTCTTTTCTTCGGACACGTGGTACACCACCATGTTGTCGGCCTTGGCCACCGCAGGGTTCATTTTAAGGTAGAGTCGATCGATAAATCCGGATTGAACGGTGGTATCGTATTGCAACGGCCCCACCACGGTTTCCATGTTGGTTACCCTTTCGGTGAGGTCTTCGCCAGGTTTTTGTACAAACAGCACATAATTGGGCAGGCGCCAATCGGGGTAGTTTTGCATTTTCAAGGCGAGGCTATCCGGTGGAAATTTCTTGCCTACGCGGTCATAACCAGGGTATTCGCGCATGTAAAACAAGGGGATTAACGTGCCACGGCTGCGGTTCATGTCCTCCACAACAATGGCCCGTACATCGGTTCGGGTGTCCATGTAGGTCATCGCATCTACCAACATGGTTTTGCTGCTTTGCCAGGACACGATGGCGAGGACAAACAGATTGAGGCCCCAAAAGAATTTCCAGCTGCCGCGTACAAATCCTGCTGCTTTGTTTTTCCAAAACGGAAAACGGGCTTCGATTTCAGCCCAACCGATGAGGCCCAAAATCACAAAGAAGGGTACCATAGTGAACATGAACCGCTCTTGCTTATTGGGAAAGAAACTGTGAAAACCAAAAAAGAGGAGCACTCCCAAAAACGTGGGCCAATGCTTGCGTGCCGCCCAAAAGCTACCGGCAAATAAAAACACGCCCACCGGTGGAATGAGTATGCCACATATGAAAAGAATGTAGGTCCACGCCGGTTGGTTAAAATAGGTGGTGGCATGCTTGAGGTTGTACATTACATAGGTGTAAATCTTGGCAAAGGGAGCACCGCCCGTGTAAATTTCCAACACACCGTGCAGCAACAAGAAAGGAATCCCGGCCCCAAGCAAGGTGAACATCAAGCCTCGCCAATTTCGCAGCAAGGCCAATCCAACGAGAAATCCTAACACAAAAAGACCGACCTGATAGCGAAATACAAAACTCACTTCCAGCAACACCCCGGATAGCATGTACCATCGTGCCGGCTGCTGTCGTGTTTCTGCAGAAAGCGAATACCAGGCAGCACCCAGCATGGCAGGAATGGCCGCCACTTCCACCAAGTTGCGCACACTCAGTACTGGTAGGAGCCACAAAAGCGCCAACACCAGACCCGTTTTTTTAGCCAATTCCCGACCGGCCAACTGGTAAACCATGCGAAATCCGAAGTAAATGATGAGCAACGAATAGCCGGCATGGAACAGGCGTACCAGAATCATTTTGCCGATGGGCGTGGTGAAACCAATGGCATCGAGCGATACGAACAATACCCAATGAAGGCCCGGATAGAAAGCACTGCGCCCGGTTTGTCGGTCTTCTAAATCGCTTACGAACCACACGTCGAGGTATTTGCCTTCAATCCACCCTTGGGCTACTTCTACTACTTGAAAATGGTCGTCACTGGTGATAAAGCCCTCCGAAAAGAAAGCCGCCAAAAGGCGAAAAAACAAGCCGGCCAGAAGCGCAAAGCGCAAAGGCCGACGGTGGTAGTAGTCGAGTAAGGGTTTCAAGGGTGCAGGTTTTGGTTCGATTCAGTTGAGTTGCACTTCCGTCAACAAAGGTAACTCGCGACCCTGTTTCTACCACTTAACCTATGTTAACAATCAAGAAGCTGATCCAACTATCTGGAACACTATTGTGACTTTACCTCGTTTTTGGGCCGAAGCGTTTCAATAAAATCGGCCGAAACGTAATAGAGGTTTTCCCAACCGTTGTCGAAACTGATGTTTTTGGCCACAATCGGATCGATTTCCGCTCCCGGCTGTGGTTGATAGGGAGTTTGCTTGCGGCCGCTGGCAAAAAGAAAAAATTGCCCGTCGGACGTTACGTATGGACACATTTCCTGAGCAGGTGAATTGATGGGTACTCCCAGGTTGATAGCTGGTGTCCATCCTTGTGGGGTGCGGTAACTGATGTAGAGGTCGCCCCGCCCTAAGGTGTTCTCATAGCCTCTGAAGATGAGGTAATCGCCTTGTGGACCGATAAATGGATCGCCTTCGCCCTGCGAAGCTTCAGGCCATCCGGGTATTTTTTCAACGCTATATCCCGATGCTTCGGGTGATGCCTTGTAGAGGTCACCATCGCTCCAGCGGTTGAAATACAGGTGGCCGTCTTCGTCCAATGAGCTGTGGTAATTGCCCGTCGTACCCAATGACACGTACTCGGGAGCACCCCAGGAATTGCCCTCTTTGGTGAGGCGCCAAATGTTGCTTTTCGTGTTTTGAGGATCATCGGGCGTGGGCCGCTCTGAACTGAAATACAGAAACTTGCCATCCGGAGAAAACAACGGATCGTATTCCGACCATTTCCCCGAAAAGGGGGCCACTACCGGTGCAGCCCAAGTGTTGTCTTCTTGCAATTGGGTTTCCACAATCACCCCTTGGCCAGGATAGTTGAGGGTGTAGTAAAACGAAGTGCCGTCGGGACTAAAAGCGGCATTGTACTCCCGAATGGGACTGGCCAATAATTGGGGGGCTAATAATTTTGGTGTTTCGGTGGGCTGCATGCCCATCCAGGGGCCTTTTACCACAATCTTTTCCGGTGCCGCTTCCGCTTGAGGAGGTGGCGGTATTTCTGTTTGGCAGGCCAGCAGTGCCAGGGTAAGTAGGCTGAGGCAGATGGCGTAGCTGAATTTTGGCATGAAGTAAAAGTAGATGGACTTTTTTGATTGAGTAGATGGAATACCCAAGCCTTAGCATGAATGATGATGGAGGTGGCTTGGTGTAATGCTTATTTTACCCTGTTGTTGGTTCAGTGAATTTATGCTATTTCCCTTTCAGATTACTTTCTTATCCATCCTTTGCTGACCACAATAATTTATATTAGCCAATGCCTGCGATGTAATTGTTCATGCTTCAACGCTCCCAACAGTTCCTTCATAAGCCCATGCAAAAGTGGATACTCTTCTTTCTTTTACTAATGGCGCGCACCGCTTGCGGCCAGGAGGCCTTGGCGTATTACCAGCAAATCAATCGGGCTTTGGTGCTGGTGGCAGAAGGGCAATACGCTTCTGCGGCCCAAGTGTATCAGCAGGTTTTCGAAGCATCGGATTTCGTGTATGCCCGGGACTGCATCCATGCGGTAGAAGTGGCGGCCATGGCCCGGCAAGATGCGCTGCTTGGCTTTTTTATCCGGCGGGCCATGCGGCAAGGGGTGCCCTACTCCTATTTTGAGCGCAAAACAGGATTAGAAGCCTTTCGAACCGGTGCTTATTGGCGTACGCTGGCCAACGATACGGCTCAACTACAAGCGGCCTACCATGCTGGGATCAACACATCCATTCGTAAGGAAATCAATGCCATGTTTGCCGCCGATCAGGCCATCCGGAAACGGTATTACCGCTGGTGGAATTTCTTGTGGCGGCCCGTGATCGGTAAAAAGTGGCAGCAACTCAATCAACAACAAGTGCTGCGCCTCATCGAGATCACCCGTACCCACGGTTTTCCCGGAGAACGTCTGATTGGCATCGATTCTCCTGCAGATCATCCTAAAGTGGAGGCCGATAAGTTTTCGGCCGGCATGCCCATCATTTTGTTGGTGCACCACTACAGCCACCCCAATCCTTCGTTTGATTCGCTGTGGTTGGCCGAAGTATTGAAGGGCAATTTGCACAACGCTCACTTTGCCGCAATTTGCGATTACCAGGCCGAGTTTGGGAAAAACCGTTACCCAGGATTTGGGTATGTGGGTTGGCTGCATGTGCCTGAAGGGCACCGGGTGGGGCAATTTCAGGAAAAACGAAAGCGCATCGGTTTGGTGCCGGAGGAGTTGGTGCTTCGTTTGATCCAAGTGGAGGGGTTTAGCCGGTTTTGGAAACGAATATGATAGTACAGTGCGGAGAGCGAGAGACGAGAAAGAACAGTGCGGAGAACGAGAGGCGAGAGCGAGGGAAAACAGTGTGGAGAACGAGGGGTAAACAGTGGCGAGAACGACCGAGAACGAGAAAAATATCCCCAAAATGATTTTTAACTGCGCAGCTCAATTTCAAATGCAACGCAGCCGCTCTCGTTCCCACGAATCGTTGTGATAATTATGTGGAATAAATATCAAACTCGTTGAGGCTTACCAGTTTTTTGTTGCGGATGGTTAAGGCTACGAACCGTGCTGATTCCAATTTAGTTTCATCGTGTACGTCTACCTTACGGAGATACTCCATTTGGCTTGGCGAAAATTGGATCAATGCATGATATGGTTGCAAGAAGAAAAAGGGGTTGCCTGTATGACGCATTTTTTCCGAAACCGTAAGCTTCTTCATGTTTATTAGTGTAGTTCCCTTGGATTGATAATGCGCCTTCACCATTTTCTTTAATCGGGCTGGATTTACGTACATGGAATAGCCCCGATATCCAAAGAAAAGAAGGATAAAAACCATACCAAATAACATTTCCAAGGAAATCACCATGCGAACTAAGGATTCTGAGATTGGGATTTGAAAATAAAGTCTTGATAAAGTTAGGTGATCTCCAGCTTTCTTGATGAGAAGAATAATTATTAATGGGCAATCAATATTACTTTTCCAAAGAATTATTGTAGATCGGTTGTAGGCACATGTTGCAACACCGATAAACAGTAAGGCAACCGACTTTAACCATATTGAAACAAAACACCAAAATTGAAAAGTACCAGCTTTCAACTTATGTATCCCTGTTGGTTCGTTTACTTTTAACCTACGTTTGTGGAGATAAATTAAAGATGGCTTCGGTTTCTAATTTTTTTCATAAAATGCTCATTTTGAAACAATAATATTGTTTTATGAAAAAGCACCATTGTTTCAACAACCGATTATGCCTCATTATACTTTTGTGATTTTCAGATTTCTCCCTATTAGGAAAAAATGCGAAAAGTACCATCAATAACATTGCCTATGAAACCTTATATATTCCTCTCTTTTTTAAGCTGCCTTTGGGCTACTTTGGGCCTTGGCCAAATTGTATTACTTAACGAGAATTTTGAAAATGGCCTGCCGCAAGGTTGGACCATGGAACCTGCCCAAACCTGGACCATCGCCTCCAACAGTATTGGCAACACCAACGCGGTGAGTCGTGTGGGCAACGACAGTGCGTGGCTGCACACTCCTTTCGTGGATTTGAGTTCGGTAGTAGCCCCTGAATTGAGTTTGTCGTTTGCCATGGTAACCGGTGCGTTTACCAACCCTGCTTTTGCCATTTGGTACGACGACGGCACTGGGTGGCAACTGCTGGAAGATTGGGGAGTTTTCAATCAGATCAACACCATTTCGGTTCCTTTTGCCCAAGACCCATCGGTTTGGGTACCCGACAGTGCAGACGTTTACTCGGTAAACATTGACCTGGCTTCTTTGGCTGCTAACAACAACGTGCGTTTTGCCTTAGGTTTGTTGCATGAGTTTCAGGCCAACCAATCCCGTTTATTGATTGACAACATCTTGATCCAAGGCGAAACCCCGGTGGGCATTGCCACCAATACCAGCAGTGCTTTGGAATTGCGCCTTTTTCCGCAACCTGTAACGCAGGGCACTCTCTCGATCCAATCGGCTTCTCCCATCACGAGTGTCCATGTGTTTTCCCTTTCCGGTGCCTTAGTAGCACAAGTAAATCAAGCGCCCACTACCCTACTTCAAGCGGATGTTCGGCATTTGCCCGCAGGCTTGTACTCCCTTCAAATTATTACTAAAACCGGCCTACTTACTGAAAAGCTTGTGGTGGCGAAATAAATCAAAGCGGATGACAGACAGCGTGAGTATAGAGCGCGAGAATAGAGGGATTGAGACAGAGCGGCTGACAAATAGAGCGAAGACGGAGAATGAGAATGGCTGCGCTGCTAAAAGAAATTATTATTGATTGGTCTTCTCCTCCTCGTTCTCGTCTCTCGCTTCTCGCGCTGTTATTCCTCGTTCTCGTCTCTCGCTTCTCGCACTGTTATTCCTCGTCTCTCGCTCTCGCGCTGTTATCTCCTAGTCTCTTCGGAGGCGCATTTCTTCTTGGTCGGTGCCTTCAAAATAAATGCGCATGTCCCACCGATTGAGCAAATGAATGGTCGGGAACCGGTTCACCCAGGTAGAAATCAAATTCCGTGCGGGAACCATATCATTCGTGGGGCGGTCGGTGAAAATCAATTCCTGGGGATTGCTGTCTTGCTGCCATACCTGTTCTCCATTCACTTGAGTGGAAGTAACCTGTAATATGATGTCGCGGTCAATCACCTCATAAGTACCGAAAATGTCTTCTTCATCCGAGCCGGCGTAGAGTTGAAAGTGAAAGTCGCCATTGATCATAAAAGAATAGCGATCGTTTTCGGCTTCGTTTTCAAAGTTTTTGTCCAACCAATCGCCCACCAACCTTTTCGGATAGTTTTCTACCCGGGTGCAAGAGGTGAGCCACACCATTGTACACACAGCAAGAAAGACGAATCGAAGGGCCGAAGGTCGCGTCATAACACTGGTTGGGGTAAATGTGGAGTTAACCGCAAAACTGATCTAAAAATAGTAAGTGGTTGCGAAACCCTGACATTGCGATGTATCAAATTAACAGTTAACTGTAGCAATGGTTCCTTTTCATGATTCGACCTTTACAACTTTCAGGCAAAATCGCACCAAAACCCTTTCCCACTTCACCAATTCTGCCGTCGGGCATCAACAATTCTCTGTTGAAAACCCCAAGTTAAATTTTTGTGGAATAGCCATCTATTCGGTCCTAATTCAATGAAGGGGCTACTGCTGCGCAATGCGCTACCCGTGGTGCTTAACGCTCTGGTGAGCGAGCCATAATGGCACCATAACCCACAGCCTACATTGAAGGGACATTGCGGACCTACCTTGCGGGCAAAATGCAGCAGCGGTGAATCCCTTTCACCTTGGCCAACTCAAATAAAAAAAGTAGAACCAGCGCATGTTGCTACTGACTCACACAAAAGACCTGTTTTAAAACACACCCATTTCCAATTCCAAAAACGACCCACCATGAAAAAGAAACAACTCGCCTCCCCCGCCCGATCCTGGTCCATTTACCTGGTCATTGCTGGCCTGGTAGTCATTGCATTGTTGCTTTGGCAAGCCTTGGGCTGAAATCGGTATCCATCCGCACCGTCCTTTTGATTTTTTTGAGGCGCAATACATCATAAAAGCCTCCCTCCTAGTACGCCCTGCAATGCGCTACGGCTCTAAATTTAGGCATCAGGCAAGTCGATGATTCCTGAAAAGACCGGGAGAACGCCATTGTTATTGAATACACCTGTCTTTACAGCATCCTCAGCGCTCGTTTTTGTGGTGCTTTTGCCGTTGTGGGTTACCTTTGAGCGGTAGTGGTATCAACCCCAAATACCCAAACCCCAAAGCCCCTACAATGACTTGCTTACTTTCTTCTTCTGGTATTAAAAGCAGCCCGGCATTCCTACTTCAATGGGTACTTTTATTGTGGTGTTTCACGCTGCTTGCTGCCTGCAGCACCCGCTCCAACCCTGGAGCGCATTCCGCCTTCGAAGGGCTTGCCCCGGCTACTCAAAAAATCAGCGTTTCAGGCCACCGCGATACGTTGGTCCATCTTCCAAGCGGTGCGCGTTTGTTCATTCCCGCTAAGGCGTTTATTACCTCTAAAGGCAAGCCGGTTTCCGGAAAAATAGCGCTCGAAATCCGTGAATTCTCTTCGACGGCCGAAATGCTGTTGGCCAATGCTCCCACCGAGATAGGCCAATCCAACGAAGGAAAATCCGGCATGGCATCGGACTGCATGATCGAGGTGCGCAGTTCTCGAAAAGGCCAAACTATTGCCATTCGCGAAGATCGGCCACTGCGTTATAGCGCTGCTGCCAACATTGCAGGAGATTTTGATTTGTATCGTTGGGGCCACCCTGCTGAAACGGAGTCGACCGCTTGGGAGCTGGTGGAGCAACGTGCTCCCAACCCTAAATGGGAGGTACCAGATGGTAAAACGCTTCTATTCGACACGGTGCAGAAGCCTGCCACCCGCCATCTTGTCGATTTGCCATTTTCCATTTCTGCTTTGGATGGTGGTGCTCCTCCCGACTGGTTATTTGAAGAAGAGTGGACTTCGCTGGAACTGACGCGCCCCAGCTTTGCGGCCCATCCCAAGCACCATTTCAACTCCCGAGGCCATTTCCGTGGGGCGTATACGATTCGGCCCTTTAATACTGATTCTTCCTGGTTTCAAGTGGTGGGGAAGGATTCTGCCTTGTGTGTAGACTGGAACGGCAAAGTGGTGAGAACCTATGCCCCCATTCAAGGCGAAGGTGGCTGGTTTACTCCCAAAAGCAATTTCATCGATCGTTACGAATACTACAACTATGCCCTGTTCACCCCTGAGCATGCCCCCCTGGTGTTGACCAACATCGATGACCTTCGACTATTAGCAGATGAGCAAACCTTGGTTTACCGCAACCGCAATAAAAGCAACGAGGAGTGGGTCGTTTTTGAAGTACGCAGCATTGACGGCACGGTGGTACAAACCATCCGTTGCAGGCCACATCCTGCACGGGTGGTCAAGGGACGGACTTCCCGATCGAAGGTGCGTTTGCGGGGGAGTGATAGGTCCGAAGGATTTTTGATCCACTCGGGAAACGGAGTTGCTATTTATGACAAAACCGGACAACGATTAAGTACTACTCCTCGCGGAGAACAATTTGCGGATGCCTTCTTTTGCGGGAGCCTGAACCTGGTGCTTCTGGAATATCTGGACGGCAATTTTGAAATCTGGAATTGGAAAACGAATCAAAAAATACCGCTTCCTATCATTACCGATGGTGAATCGTCCTTGGAGTATCGTTTTCATTGGGAAGCTCCTTTGATTTTGTTCTATCAAGAAGCCGAAGGAAAAATTTGGCTCTACAACTGGGAAACCAGATCTATGACCGACTTATCGGTCCCATTTCCACTGTACCAAACAGGTTTTAGTTACGGCAGGTCTACTTACATCGAAATGCACAGTGCCGACTCCACGCAGCATGTACTCAAAAACCTGCGTGGTAAAAGCGTGATAGTCCAAACCACCCAAACAGGGCTCTGGGCTCCTTTTTTGTCCGTTGAAAAGGGGAAATATTGGATCCTTGAATCGTCTAACGGCATCAGGCTTTTTGATCGGACGGGGAAGCTCCTAAGAGATTTTACCTTGGAACTCCCCAATTGGTACCCGTTTTTTTTGAAGCGGAAGCGCTTTTATGTGACTGACGCTATGGGAAACTTGCAGCTAATAGCTGCTGATGGGGAGGTGACGAATAGTTTTATGACTCAAGTTTTTACCGAGCCTTACGATTATTGGCAATCGGATACCCGAAATATGGCCGTCTACAACCAGGCCTTTAATAGCCATAAACATTACGCTCCAAGCGGACAACTGGTCTATGCTTTGGGCAGTTTCGAAATGCAAGGTCTTCGTCATTTTCAGGGCCAAAACATTGCCTTGGGCTGGAGCCACATTGGTGGTAAAGTGTTGTTTGAGCTACAACCGGCCACTTATGGCCCCAACGAATACCAAATCAGCTTGCTATCGGCTGGCAAAACTTTTACCGGTCGGGTTCAAGTAGATGGTATCACCCACCAACAAATTGGGAAATACACGCACCATCAATTGAAACATTTTGCAGAAGAGCAGGCAGCGATTAGGATACCGGGCCAAAAGATCATTCCATATACCCCTCAGCGACAAATGGTCCTTGGCAGCTTTGGCTACTATCGTTGGGCACGGCCCCACCATCAACCAGAGTCGGTCACTTGCACGGTGGAGGTCTCAGCGACCAGCGAATCAGCTTCAGAGCCCTTCCAGGTGTTTTTGATCCGTGGCGAAAATGGAAGTTCGGTGGTGCAATATGAAGGACCTCAGCTCAACAACTTTAGCTTTTATCCGGGCGAGGCCAATCGCCTGTTGGCCGTTTTTCCGGGAAACCGGGTGGCCTACTTATCGCCCTCGGCGTTTCAGGAGCAAATAGCGAACAAAGCCAACGAAGGTGCTTTGGTCCAACTCCGATTGCCTGCTCTGAAAGACCTTTCCTCCCTGCAAGCACTCCAAAGTCTACTTGAGTCAGATGGTCGCTAAGTTGGGAATTAACGGATGCGCATCGAATTTCGGCAATCCGTTTTTGGACTGCCTTGTGGCACGGTGGAACGCTCAATTCCATTAGGTTTGCAAAAATTCACGGGTAGTCCAGTCGCTGGCTTTTCTTTGGTAATGACGCTGATGCCACGCATCTCTTTTTTCGTGCCTTGGTTCATAGGGGTAGTCTTGTATGCCTTGCTTCCCATAGCTGCATCGGCCCAGCGCCCCAGCGACCGCATCAACGTGAAGGATTTGAACTACCCCTACCTGGAACACCTGGTGAAGGTGGGCATCGACAGTGTGCGGCAACGCTACGATTGCAGCCCCTTGGTCAACGATTCAATTTTGTTTGTAGCGGCCGGGCACCACTCGGATTACATGCAGGACCGCAGCCGGCTGAGCCACTTTGAAAAAGATGCCCCGGATTTGCGTACTCCCCAACTGCGGGTGTTTTATTTTGGCGGAAAGCAATACCTATTGGTTGGCGAGAATGTATTGTCTACTCCGGTGGGCACATCCATTGCGGGCAAAAAGGGCCGTGTGTTTGATGGGGCCACTTATGGTGGATTGGCGGCCAGTATGGTGAACGGATGG
>CALCCE010000002.1 GCA_937899835.1 uncultured Flavobacteriales bacterium
TTTTGCTCAAACAAGATGAGTACAGCCAACGAGATAACGGTAATGATAACCGCCCCGGGAGTAACATCCACTACCGCATAATAAAGCTCAGAAATGGTGTTGTGCCCATCGGTTTGAAAAAAGGAGAAATCACCAAAGTGATCTTTGTCGTAGCCCATGGCATGGGGAATCTCTTTCAAAAAAATGAGGACGCCAATACCGGCCAGCATGCCTTTAATTACCGATGTGGGAAAGAAATAGGCAATGATGCCACCTCGGGCAAAACCTGCCACGATTTGTAAAACACCGGCTAACACCACCGCTAACAGAAAGACTTCAAAGCCTAAGTCTTTGATGGCCAATACTACGATGGAGACCAAACCAGCCGCCGGGCCACTAACGCCCAGTGAAGAGCCGCTCAAAGCACCCACAATAATACCGCCTACCAAGCCAGCGATGATTCCTGCAATAGGGGGGGCTTCGGAGGCAAGCGCAATACCCAAACAAAGGGGCACGGCTACCAAAAAGACAACAATTCCAGCAGGCAGGTCTTTGCCTAAATGTTTAAAGGGATTGTTGAGGTTATCAAGATTGTTCATTCGAATGCGTTCAAGGTTTACAACCATCCGGAGGGCCCGAATTGGGTCCTACCGGATGGTGTGTAGATTCAATGTAGAAAAAGGGGTGATTAAGATAAGCGGTTGAGGCGTTTGCTCCTCTCGGGAGGAGGTGTCAACACATCGTTTGCATGAGTGGGTTGGAAAGCTAAAGTTTCTCTAAGCTGCAGCTGATGGCCTGAATTCCAATAGTGGTATTGGCTGGAATCTTGGAAGAAACGTTCTTTCCCTTCCGATTCCTTCTTTTCGTCTTTGTTGTTTTCTTCGGATTCCTCAGCATCAGTTTTGGACTCTTGATCTACCGTCAACCATTCTTCGGCTGAGAAATAATAAATACTTGGTGCCAGGATGCCAGAGAGCAGGGCTCCCATCAGAAACAGTCTGCCCAACTTTAAGAGCGATCGGAGGGCAGCAGTGTAGATTCGATTCAGCAACATGTAGATAAACAAATGTAAGCTTCTCTATTCAGGAAAAGAAATTCAAAGGGAGCCAAAAACGGCAATTATTGATCCAAATTGACGAAAATCCGGTAACTTTTCCCCTGATGAAACGGAGTTTGATCGACCTTATTCTGGAAGGCGAACATCAGCAGCAGGATTTTAAGTTTCGAGTAGACGATGCCCGCAAAATAGCCCGTACGCTATCGGCCTTTGCCAATACCGATGGGGGCCGACTTTTAATTGGCGTGAAAGACAATGGACGAATTGCCGGAGTGAGAAGCCAGGAGGAGCTACATGTGATCGAAACGGCCGCACTGCTTTACACCAAACCCGAGGTGACCTACGAAAGCCAATTGTGGCGAGAACAGGGAAAGAATGTGCTTGAGGTATGGATTCCACGGTCTGAAGCTGGTCCTCACCTTGCCAAGGACGACCATGACCAATGGCGGCCCTACGTGCGCAAAGACGACCACAATTTTGTAGCGAACCGGGTACTAACCCGGGTGTGGCGCATGGGCAAATCGCGCAGAGGCGCGGAGGTTCAATTTACCGAAACTGAAAATCAGTTGTTTTCCTACCTGCGGGAGAACGAGCGCATCACCTTTAGCAAATACGGACGCCTCTCTGGCCTCAAGCCCAAAGCAGTGGAGGCGCTGTTGGCCAAACTCATTTCTTGGGAAGTGCTCGAAATGGAACTGACGGAAAAAGGCGTGTTTTATCACCTATCGGCTTCAGAACGCTAAACCTAACGAGCCGACAGTGTCAGCACATCTAGCCTAACCCTTCTTGCATTCATACCAGCATGACCATTCGAGCCTTGAAAAACAGCGAAAGTGATTTTTTATCCGAAATGCTTTACGAGGCCATTTTTGTTCCTGAAGGTGCCGTACCGTTTCCACGAAACATCATTCGGGAACCATCGCTTTCCATCTATTTCACCAACTGGGGAAAAGACCATTTTGATGTTGCGCTGGTGGCGGTGGAAAAGGAGCAACGCCTGGGTGCCATTTGGGGACGGCTATTTTCAGAAAAGCAACCGGGCTATGGTTTTATCGATGCTACTACGCCAGAGTTGAGCATGGCGGTACAACCGGCCTTTCGAAACCAGGGCGTTGGCACAGGACTTTTGAAAGCCATTTTTCAAAAATATCAGCAATTGAAGGTTGACCAGCTTTCTCTCAGTGTAGTTCGCGCCAACCCGGCTTGCCGCCTATACCAACGTTTGGGGTTTGAAGTGGTCACCTCCACTGCAAAATCATGGACGATGGTGAAACGTTTAAAGCAGTAATCCTTAAACCAAGAGGAAACCAGTAGTTACTTCAAAAAATAGGAGGCCATCGGTAAAGAACCGAAAAGTAAATTTCCTATCAGGAACTGCAACAACTTCTATTACCATGCCATCAAAGGCATTAACCCCACTGACCGATAAAGAACTAAAGCAAGCCACGTGCAAGGCCAAGACTAACCGCATCTATGACGTCTTCATTGTTGGCCTTTTGATTGAAATAGCCATCTACAGCAGTATGAATTACGGATTTGGCTTGCTCACCTTTTTACACAACGATTCTTTCACTGATAAACAGGTTCTGTGGGTTTATAACATAAGTACAAGCCCCTGTCGTTATAGGCCTTCGCCCATTACTCAAACCACCGCATCCAAAAGCAGCTGCTGCGGCAGTCGAATCTCCTCCAAATTCAGGCGCATGAGGGCCAGGGGTTCAAAGGGAGCATCTCCTTCCGGTTTTGGTGTGTAGCCTAAGCGCACAAAGCCATAGGGTTGAATTTTAAGGCAGCGCTTGGCATTCACGGTTACCAAACCAAAAGGCAATTGAAGTTCTTGTTGCTTTTCCATGCGCATGGTGTCCATGGCCTGCGCGATGCCACGCTTCCGATAGTCTGGATGAATCACCAAGCGGCTGTAGAACGCAAATGGCCGCTGCTGCGGGAGCAAGTGCAACAATTGCGCGAACATTTCCGGATAGGGCAAATCAGCATAGCTGTTGCAAACACTCAAACGGGCCGCAGCAATGATATTTCCGTTCCAATCGGTGGAAACGAAATGCAGGCTGTTGGCATCCAAACAATCGGAATAGCCGTTGGGATATTTGGAAGAATTGATTTGTTGTCGACCAGGAGAGCGTTCCCAGGCCAGGGTTCTAAGTGCAAAAATTTCGGCAAGCCGCTTGGGCCCGCCCAAAAGAATGGGTGAAGAAAAGGGTGCCATTGCGTAAGGGTTTTAGATGGCGATGCATATTATTTTCGGTCTCCCAGGAGGGCGTTGAAGACTGTGTAAAAGTAGCGGCCTAAAGCCATGGGCACAAGCCCATAAATACGGGGGTTGTTTTACGGTTGGGTTAAAAAATCAGCACCCTTTTACCCAAAAAGAAGTGCCGCAAGGAAAAACGAATTCCCTACGGCACTTCAACTCAAACAGTATATTTTGTGCTTCTACAGCAATTTTATGGGTACTTCTACCATGGTTCGGTCCCAACCAATGGTGAGGTGTGCGAGGCCGGGAGATTTCTCGGCAATAAAAATGGCCAAGGTTTCCAACTCTTGTTTAGTAGCTTGGGTTTTTACCGTAACGGTGGCTACATCACGATCGGCATTGTGGGCATAGTGGCCCCAACCATCGAGGTCGGTGTTGAGGTGGAGGGTCCAACTATCGGCGGTAGGCACGGCTACCAAGGTATACCGGCCTGCCTTCACTTTGGTATCGCCAAACATTACGTCGGTGAAAAATTGGATTTCGGTGGTTTCATTGGCACCTACCCGCCAGGTTTCGCCATACTTCACCAGGCCTCCGAAAATGTCGCGCCCTTTTTTCGCTGGCCGCGAATAGAGTACCCGAATTTTGGGTTCGAGCTGCTCTTGCTCCTTGCTGTCTTCTACAAAAGCTCGTTTGGTGGCCTTGTGCGGATAATAAGCCACATCCATCGGGCTTTTATCTAACCCTGGAAAGGTTTGCCCAAAAGAAAAGGAGTAAGCTCCTATGCATACCAAGGAGAGTAATAAGTACTTTTTCATGGTTTTATGGTTGAGTGATTGATTCTACATCTGCTGTTTCAATGGTGGACAACAGTTCTAACTTACCGGCTTCCCACAATTGTGGTAGCTGAGCCAAATCAGTGCTCACCGGTGCTTTGTAATTTTCATAATCCTGGAAACGAATCCCCGCTACGGTGCGTGGGTTAAAAGCTTTGCGAAAACGCACTCCACCTCCGTTTACTTGATAATTGTAGGCCATGTAATCGATGGTACCACGCTCACGGTGCACCCAATACAAAAACTGGTCTTGGTAATCTTTGCCTCCTCCGGCCTGCTTGAAGCTCACTTCCAGCAATTCGTAAGTTGTTCCCGCCACCGTAGCAGTGCCCCCGTAGGCTCGGATCACTGCAGGGTCGTTCAATTTATGGGGCAGCGTAGCAAAGTAAATCACTGAGTTCAGCGCTTCCGAATACCGCGAAACGTCTTCAGACGATAGGTCTATTGCTTGGCCTTCCACCGCTCGCTGAAAACCTTGATTGGTGAGTGTTTCTACTATCGACTGATCTTCTGCTTTTCGGGTAACCGTGTAGCGGTAATTCCCCTTATCGTCTTCAAAAAAGGTGTACCGCTTTTTGCGAAAGGTAAACTGATAGTGCACCGCTTCTTTCGCTGCCCAGCCGTGTGCTTCCAAGGCTTTGGTCAAAAGCATTTCCTGCGGGTTGGAATGATCGGCCATGGCCAAATATTCTGCCGCAACTTCAGTTTCCACTGGCTTTGAAAAAGCAATGCTGAAGAAAGCCAAAACAGGCAGTAGCAGCACCAGCATAGTGGAGGTAGTTTTCATACCATTCAATTTTAATCGAAAATAAGTTGCTTCCCATCAACCAAAGGCACTAGCCGTAGGAAAAGAAAAGCTTTGTCGTGAAACTTACAGTTTGCCCACCGGGCGAGCGGCCATACGGGTCCTACCACTTGTGTCGGCCTTCCATCCATTTCAGGTAATGCCCATCAACTTGGTGGAGCAGAACAACAACAATGGCGCTTGCTTTCTGTCTCCCTTTACAGGTAGATGGGTTTGTCTACCTATTTTAGGACTTTCCTCCGAGGCCAAATCTTGTCTCCCCTCTACGTCGTTGGGAGACAAGCCCTACGAAAGTAAATTTTGGATTTGGTTTTTGCAGAAAAAGAGACCTGAGGGCTAACTCAAGGCTTATAGTTTCCCCTCCCAGTGTTGCAACAGCATGCCCAAGCCTTTTTCTTGATACAGTTTTCGCATGGGCGACAAGTCTAGGTATCGGGTGCGCAATTGGTTCAGTTGGTCAAGGTGTTGAAGTGGAACACCTTCTTGATAGTGAAAGTAAAGGGCCAACAGTGCCGTTTTCAGAGTGTGGGCTTTCACCCGATACGTATGCCTGCTGTAGCGGCCAGGATGTAAATGCAAGTGTCGCCCCTGAATTTCGCCCCAGCGGACAACCCACACAGCGGCATCGCTCAAGCTATACTCCAGATAGCCTTTGCTGGTTTGTAGTCGCAGTTTCAATTCATCTGGCTCCCAGCAAGCATCGCTTTGCAGCACGTGACTTAGTTCGGCAGTACATTCCTGAAAAGACAATGGCCCATGGTACACATCCATCAAACTACCACCAATGGTTTTGAGGTGCTGCAACAGGGAAGCAAGACCATTCTCTTGCTCTGCCAGCGCACGGGTAGCCGATAACTGCCAAGGCTCCCAGTGTTTCCAAACGTTGAGCAGAAAAGGCTCAGGAATAGGTGGCAACAAGTACTTCCAATTGATCGAGGTGGACCTTCTTCACCGGTTGACGGTGCGCTTGGGCATAGCGGGTATGGTATCGGTGGTTACTCAAAAAGCCAATTTGCAAACGGTTCCACCCTTCCTCGTTTTGCACAATGCCTTGATCCAAAAATTCTGCAAAAAGGGTGTCACCAATGGATTTGAAATCATCGCGGCCCAAATAGTCGAGGTCGGCATCGCACAGGATTTCCCCACACAAATCTTGCGGGGCCTGCGGTATTTGCGTAGCCATGATCATTTGGCAAATGCGTTCGATCTGAAATTCAGAATAATCAAATTCAGGTAATTTCTTGCGCGCCAGCTCACAACCTTTGGCTTCATGGCCGCCATACACCTCCAAAAAACCGCTATCGTGATAAAGAGCCGCCGTTTTGAGCAACACCAAACTCTCCGCATCCAGGTTGTATTGTCCGGCAATAAATATGGCCGACTCAAACACATCCATCGTGTGGTCGAAGCAATGGTAAGTAAGGTGAGGCGCCAATTCGGTTTTCAAGCGGTGAAGAATGTAATCCCGGGCGTTTTCGTATTGCATGATGAGGTATTATAAACGTATGCCCACGATGGTAACATCGTCGATCTGATCGAGCTCTCCTTTCCATTCGGTGAAGGTCTCCGTGAGCAAGGCACATTGTTGATTCATGTTTTTTTCCTGGTTGTAGAGCAACATTTGCTTGAAGCGGTTGGCCTTGAATTTCTTGCCGCGATCGCCACCAAACTGATCGACAAAACCGTCGGTAAACAAGTAGAGGCTATCGCCCTCTGCCAGTTCAAACTCCTGCTGTGCAAAGGCCTCGCTATCGCTCAGGCCGTTTACAATGCGCTTACCACCCAGCAATTCAATCAGCTTGAAACTGTTTTCAGGATGTGTCACTTTCACCGCTCCACCGAGTTTTTTACGCCAATCTTTGTCCACATCAATGTGGGCAGGCCGCACGATGTACAGCGAATTTCCGGCACCGGCAAATTGCAACTTAAGGCCATGGGCATCAAAACACAGCAGTGAGATAGCCATGCCATCGGGTGAGGTTTGTCCTTCGCGGTGCAGCGCATCTGCTAAATCGCGGTTCAGGCGTTCCAGCCAATCGGTGGGCTGCGCATCGGGCAATTCGTTCACCACCCGGCTCAAAGCATTGTGGCCCAACAAGCCCAAAAACGCTCCTGGAACTCCATGGCCGGTGCAATCTACCAGCGCCACTACTTTGCGTTCCCCTACCTGTTTCACCCAATAGAAATCGCCCGAAACAATCTCTTTCGGAGAATACAAAATGAACGATTCGGGAAAGAGCGCTTGCAGTTCGGCCGCAGAAGGCAGCAAGGCCGTTTGAATGCGCTGCGCATAGCGCAAACTGTCGGTAATGTGTTTGTTTTGCGAGCTCAGCTGGTTGGTTTTCTGTTCCAGCTCCACGGTGCGTTTTTTCACCTGATTTTCGAGCATCGTTTTAGCATCCAGCAAGTTGCGTGTACGGTACTTGTCCCAACCAAATACAGCCCCTACTCCGGCCAGAAGCAACAAAGCATAAAACCAAAGGGTTTGCCAAAAGGGTGGCAATATGGTGAAGTTCAATTCTGCAGGCTGCTCGTTCCACACCCGGTTGTTGTTGCAGGCCCGCACCTGAAACACGTATTCGCCCGGTCCTAAATTGGAATACACCGCTTCGTTGAAAGCCGTGGTAGGCGACCAGTCTTTTTCCAGTCCCAGCAAGCGGTATTGGTAGAGCACCTTGCGCGGGTTGGTCAATGAAATGCCCACAAAACTGAAGCTAAGGTTGTTCTGGTCGTATTCAAATTCGCCATCGGCAGGAAAATCTTGTGCCTGAAAACCCGCTTTATAGGGCCGAATAAAGGTAACCGGCGGCACGAGATTTTCGCGGTCCTCTTCGGGCGAATAGCAGGCAGCTCCCATAATGGTACCAAACCACAGGTTGCCCCGGCTGTCCTGGCACACCGCATTCGGGTTAGCCTCTACGCCCAAAAAACCCTCCTCTTTGCCGTAGTGAAAAATATCACCCGTTTTCAAATCCATCCGGTCGATGCCCTTGCCCGTTCCCATCCACAATTTGCCCGTTTGGTCAAAAATGAGGGAGTATACCGTGTTGCTGCTCAAGCCCTGCTCGGTAGTGATGTCCGTAAATTGCTGGCCATCGAATTTAAAAACGCCACCGTCATAAGAGCCTAACCAGAGGTTACGGTCCGCATCTTCGGCCATGCTCATAATAAAACTCTGGTTGAGCGTATCCATGCCCGCGATGGGCTCAAAAAACTTTCCATTGTAGACTGCCAGATCGCCACCCAAGGCAGAAAACCACAACTGGTCATCACGGTCTTTAAAAATGCGATAGATCGCCCGGCCACCCAGGCCGTTTTCTTCTGTGTAGCTCGTCAGTTCTCCGTTGCTGGGATCCATCCGAATGGCTCCTTCGCGGGTGGCCAGCCACAAATAACCCTCCCGGTCTTGATTGATGTCGTAGATCGTAAGGTCCGAAAGGTTGGCATTGTCGTAGCGAATCAGCCGGTTCTCCTTCACCAGGTAATGGTTCAAACCGCGATAAGCAGTGCCAAACCACAGGTTGCCCTCGCGGTCTTCAAACACCGAAAGCACCGAGTTGCCCGAAAGGCCATCGGCTACCGTCAGCTTTTGCACTTGGGGAGTTTCCAAAGTACCGAGCGGAGCTTGGGGATCAAAACGCAATCGGGTGACGCCTTGATTGGTACCCAACCACAAATTCCGACGGCTGTCTTCAATAATGTCCCAAACAATGTTGTTGCTCAACGAATCCGACTCGTCAAACAACAAAAACACCTCGCCTTTAAACTGGTTGAGCCCCAGGTCGGTGCCGATCCAAATGTTGCCCTCCCGGTCCTCAAACAAGGTATTCACCTTGTTGTAATTGAGGCCAAAGGCCGTGTTGTATACCGAACTGCGCCCCGATTCGGGGTGATAACGAATCACGCCACGGTTGGTGGTGCCAATCCACAAATGGTTTTCCCGGTCTTCGATCAAGCAGGTGACTTGCCCGGGGCTTTGGCCCAACTGCTGGTCGAGGTAAATGAATCCAGCCCGATCGATGGTGTTGCCCCGGGTGTTGATGAACACGCTGCCAGCGGTGGTGATGGTCACCAAATCGCCGTTTTTCAGCAAGGTGAGGCCCGTTACCCGATCTCCGGGTAAACCATCGGCGGCCAACAACAGCTGATAGGCAGCGGCATCGTCGGCTTCCCGGCGGGTATCATAAGCCACCAAACCGTTGTTGGTACCCAGCCACAAGCGCCCTTTGTCGTCTACCGAAAGGGCATTCACGGTGGAGAGAAAGATTCCTCGCGGGCCGTTGTGGCGCTGTAATTCGTGGCGCTCCAGGTTCAAGGTCCATAGGCCCCCACCCTGGGTGGCCACCCACAATTGACCGTCGAGCTCACAGAGGCCGGTTACGGAAGAAAAGCCGCATTGGCTTTCGAATTCAAGGTCGTGAAACTGGTGGGTATTGCCATCGAAGTAACTGAGACCGCCTCCCCAGTGGCCAAAATACAAATGCCCGTTGCTGGCCTTGTACGAAGCGGTGAACCACTCCTCGGCCAGGCTGTCTTTTTTGCCAAAGGTTTCGAATTGCAAACCATCGAAGCGGTTGAGCCCCGAAATGGTACCAATCCACAGATAGCCGTCTTCATCTTGCAGCACGGTGCGCACCTGCGATTGCGACAAGTCTTGTTCTACGCCAAACTTGGCAAAACTAATGGTTTGAGAATAGGCGGTTGGAGCTACCAACAGCAAGCAAGCTACCAGAAAACAGCGCCAGAAGTGGTTAGCGGTAACGCGTGAGTGCCTGGGTATAAACCAGCTCAGAGATGCTGGTGCCGTTCTGCGAATGATGGAATGCACCGTTGGCGAGTTTCAAATTTTTATACACCTCTTTGTGGTCAGCAAACACCATTTCGGTAGTCCAAACGTAGCGATCGCCGTCCTGTGCTTCATAATTAACAATTTCAGGACGTTCGGCCAAATTTTGTCCCTGGCTTTGTGTCCCTGCCTGGCGGGCCCGAAGCTTTCGTCGTTTTTCTTCAGCCGCCAGGGTCAGTAAATCGTTGAGGTGGTCGGCTTGAACGCCTTGATTGTGTTCTGCCTCAGCCGCCTGTTGGGCCGCTTGTTGCGATTGGTCGGCTTGTGCCGTTTTCAATTCCAGGGTGGCGTCTGCCTTGGGTTCCTCTTTCTTACGGGCCACAGCGGTGCCCTGTTTCTTTTCTTGTGCGGCAATTTCCAGCAACTCCCCTTGCAGTGCTGCTTTGGCACGTTGATTTTCTTTGGCAGTGGCCTCTCGTTGTGCATTGGCCACCTTTTCTTGTTGTCCAAGCGACAACGGCAAAGTGGTTTCGGCAGCAGTGGTTTCGGCGGTGGCACTGCCGGAGGTAGTGTTCACCTTATAACGGTTACTGCCAAGCCCTTCTTTAGCGGCTGGTGTAGAAGCTGGTGGGTTTTCGGCAGGCTTCAGCAATTCTTCCTCTAAAACCATTGGAGCATTGGCCGCCCGTTTCACTTTCAAATCGGCAAAATAAGCTTTTAATCCAGGCGCCATCATGGCAGCGTATTTCCGGTCTTCTGCAAAAGTTTGGTTGCGCTTGTCGAAAAAGATTTCTTTGATCGGCTTTTCAAATACCGAAGGGTCCATGCCCTCCCGGCATTCGAGTAAGGGCACATTCATGTCGGCCTTGAAGGAGAACATCTTGCCGTCGTTGCGGTGTTCGAGGTGCTTGGGCACTTCCGTGGAAATGGAAATGCGGGTAGTAGCGTAGTAGTCTTTTTTTACCTCGATGAGGTAGCGGTGCCCTACCGGCACTTTGAAACTGTATTTGCCCTTTTTGAGGGTAAGCAGTTCATGAAATTTGCGGTCGGCCCTCCATATGGTGATGGTGGCATTCTCCAACCCATCCCCTTCGTTGGTTTGCACCTTTCCGGAAACCTGTACCTGAGCCAGTAAAAGTACCGGAGCCAACAGCAATGTTAGCAACAGGCTACCTTTCATCCCGGGCGTTGGACGTAGCTTAAAAACAGACACTAAATAATGTTTACTTGCGAAGCTGAAGTACTAAAATAACGAAAAGCTCACCAAACACCATAGTATTGATGCCTTGCAATGCTGGAATAACGGTAAGGCATGCAACATTGTTTCAGCGGTGATTCGGTTTTTGAAATGCTTACCTTTGCCAAAATTTCGGGCATGAGCGATACCCCTACCCTGATTCTCAACCACCGGCAAATCGAGCAAAAAATACTGCGCATTGCCACCGAAATCTATGAAAACAATTACCAGGAGAGCGAAATCCACCTGGTAGGTATCGCCGATCGGGGCTATGTTCTTGCCGAGCGTATCTCAAGGGCGTTAGCCGCCGAAAGCCAACAAACCATTCACTTGCACAAGCTCCACATTGCCGACGAATTTCCATTCGAGGGCCGCTGGGAAACTCCCGAAAAGGTAGCTGGGGCTTTGGAACAAAAGGTGGTCATCTTGGTAGATGACGTGCTCAATTCTGGAACTACCTTGATCTACGGTACCCGCTTTTTGTTGCAACATCCGCTCAAGCAACTCATTACCACCGTATTGGTCAATCGGAGGCACCGCCTCTATCCGGTGCGGGCAGACTACGTGGGTTTGACCCTGGCTACCACTTTGCAGGAACACATTTCAGTAGCCTTTGAACAAGGCAACGATGCAGTTTACTTGAAATAATTTTTTTGTAGCCGGGCGATGAGGTCGTCCATGCGTGCCTTATCAAAATTGAGGGCACTTTCTATCAGGTGGGCTTGCCGGTAGAAGGGATCACGTTCCTTCAAATGTTGGGTGATGAACGCGTGTAACTCGTCCTCTGTTTTGTCTTTGAGCAGTGGTCGCTTTTCTTTGGCAGCCATCAGGCGGTTGGCCAACGATTGCGGGTCGAGTTCAAAGTAGATGGAAATCCCATTGCGGTTGATGATGTCCATGTTGTCGAAGAAACAAGGCGTACCGCCACCGGTGGAAATCACCAGTTTTTGCTTCGCAGTGGTGGTATAAATAAGTGCCACCCTTTCCAGCTTGCGGAAGATGTCTTCCATGCCCTCGGCAAAGAGGTAACTGATCTTTCGGCCCGAGGTTTTTTCGATGTAAGCATCGAGGTCGAGAAAGTGATAGCCAAGAGCTTTGGCCAACTTGCGACCCAAGGTAGTTTTACCCGCCCCCATGTATCCAAGGCAATAAATATTCATTGCAGTCTCGGCATGCTTATTTGTACTGGGTTTCAAGCAATTAAAGGGAGTGGTTCGGGTGCTGCAATAATACACTAATTTTGTCGAAAACAAATTCCTTGAAGCTCGTAGAAGTATCTTCCGCTGCCCATGTAAAGGCGTTTCACCGTTTGCCTTTCCAGATCTACCAAAACGATCCGCATTGGATTCCACACTTGCAACAAGACATCGACAAGGTGTTCGACCCTGCGCATAACAAATTTTTTAAACACGGTGAGGCATGCCGCTGGCTGCTCTACGATGATAACAATAGTGTCATCGGCCGAGTGGCTGCCTTTGTAAATCACAAATCGAGCGACAGCTACCCCTACCCTACTGGCGGTCTGGGCTTTTTCGAATGCATCGATTCGCAGGAAGCAGCTTTCACACTGTTTGACCGGTGCCAGGAGTGGCTGAAATCACGTGGTTTGGAGGCCATGGAAGGGCCGGTTAACTTTGGTGAGAAAGACAAATACTGGGGGTTGGTGACCGAAAATTTTGAAGCGGCCGGATACTACCAGCAAAACTACAACCCGGAGTACTACGTCAAATTTTTCGAGGCCTACGGCTTTCAGGTCTACTACAACCAGTTGATCTATTCGCGCGACATAAGGGAGTATGGTCTTCCCCGGCGGTTTCGCATTTTAGCAGAACGCCTCAATCGGCAGGAAAAATACCGGGTAGAGATCATCGACCCGAAGAAGCTGGATAAGTACACTGAGGATTTTCGCACCGTTTACAACCGGGCTTGGGGCAAAAGCCACCACAACTTCACCGAACTCACGGCAGCCAAGGCCAAACAAGCACTACAAGCTATGAAGCCCATTCTCGATCCTGAGTTGGTGTATTTTGCCTACGATGGCGATCGTCCAATTAGCTTTTTCATTGCAGTACCCAATGTGAATGAGATTTTCCGCTACGTTAACGGGAATCTCAACTGGTGGGGCAAGCTCAAGTTTGCCTACTACCGCTCCAAAGGGGTGTCGCGCACCTTCGTCGGCGTGGTGTTTGGCACCGACCCCGACTACCAGGGCAAAGGTATAGAAGCCATCATCTTCAAGCGCCTGGACGACCTGGTGTACCAACCTCGAAAATACGACCGGTTGTTCATCGCTTGGATCGGTGATTTCAATCCCAAGATGATCAACATTGTGGAAGGATTGGAAGTGGAGGTTTACCGCCGGTTGGCCACCATGATGAAGGTTTTTGATCCGAACAAGCCGTTTTCGAGGCGTCCGATTAATGACTAATTTGCCATCTGCAACAAAAGTTGCAAAAGCGTAAAAAAAGTTACCGTCAATCGTACCGGAATAAAATTTTGCAATTATATTTGCACCTCCAAAATTGGAAACGACCGGTTAGCTCAGTTGGTAGAGCAATTCCCTTTTAAGGAATGGGTCCAGGGTTCGAGCCCCTGACCGGTCACTGACAAGAAAAGCTTCAGCATTCGCTGAGGCTTTTTTGTTTTTAGGATCGAGGGTTGAGCGCGAGTTTGGAGGGAGAGGAAAGTCTTGCGGCTTTTTTGATTGAGTGGGATTGACCTTCACTTCGTTTCAGATCTGTTGGACTACTCTCCTATTCTTCTTTGAATTTTCAATTTGGATGTGTTCTCGGGTTCACTTTCGGAGTTTGATATTCTTTTCCGTCAAAAGAAGTTTTTCCAAAAAGATCGAACCAATATCGAATCCTGCACCTCTATTCCACTACTATTAAAGAGTTGAGGAAGGTTTTGCAAGAACTCAATGAAGAAGCTTAGCTTCTCGCTAAAGTCCCCCACCCAATTCAGTGTATGAAATTGAGTTTTTTGATCGTATCAAATATTGAATGGCTCCAATTTAGCTCATTCTGAATATCATATTGATCTTCTATTAATGATGTTTGGAATCCAAGCGATTGTTGGGTAAAATGATTTTAGAGACAATTCATTAACAATTAGATTTGATAACAATGGTTATCTTTAAATCCTCCCTCTTTTACTTATAAGCCTCATTTAAAGCTTAATACCCTCAAACCAAGGATGTATTGATAAAATGTAGGTAAAACATCATAAAATAGTACCATGACAATCAAACTAAACGATATTGAGGCAGTACCAGGAAATGCATTTAAAAATTGTAAATTAAAGAGAGAAAAGTATGCAGACATCCTATCGCAAATCATAGATACCTATCCACGTGGTTTTGTATTGGCAATCAATAATAAATGGGGCGAAGGGAAAACCACATTTATCAAAATGTGGCAACAAAAGCTAATCGACTCCCAATATCAAACTGTCTACTTCAATGCTTGGGAAAATGACTTTGAAGATAACCCATTGATTGCATTAATGGGAGAACTTGGATCTTTAACTAATGAGTCTACAAAACCAAAATATATTAAATCTGTTAAAAATGCTGCTTATCTTGTAAAAAACATCGCGCCAACCTTACTTAAGGAGATCGTTGTAAAACATACTGGAAGTGAAACTTTGGGAAACCTTATGGATGGAGTAACCAAAGCAATGTCAAGTATTTTTGAGGAAAGTGTTAAAGAATATTCAGAAAGAAAAAAACACGTAGAAGAATTTAAAGACAGTCTTGCTCATTTTATTGCCGATACCAACCAAGGGAAACCTCTGATATTTTTCATTGATGAGTTAGATCGTTGCAGGCCCAATTACGCCGTTTCAGTACTTGAACAAATCAAACACTTTTTTTCAATTCCTGATATTGTTTTCGTTCTCTCGATAGACAAAGAACAACTAGGAAATGCAATTAAAGGAGCTTATGGAAGTGACCTATTAGATTCAGATGAATACCTCAGGCGGATCATTGATATTGAATACTCGATACCCCGCCCCACTGGTTCCGATTTTCTTACTTATTTAATCGATTACTTTGATTTCAATTCTTTCTACCAATCCGTTATTAGGTTAAATCATGGATTTCTATCTCATGAACCACGCTCTTTCCAAGACATATGTAATATATTATTTTATGGAAGCGATATTCCTTTGAGGCAACAAGAAAAAATATTTTCTCTTGCAAGATTATCATTGAAATCATATCCAGAATTGGCTACTTCAGATCCGTTTATCTCAATATTTTTAGCATTTATTAAAATAAATAAGGCAGATTTCTATAATGATGTTTATGATAAGAAACTAACAATAAATGATTTCCATAAAAAAACATGGCAAATAATAAGCCAAAGTCGACACGAATTATACTCAGATTTAATTTGGCTTGAAGCAGCCTTATTAAATAGCTACAACAATTATTATGATCCCAATAATAACAAAGAAGAATTGTTCCGGCGGCTTTCAAATAACGAAATTGAACTAACCATAACGTTTGATTCGCTCCCAAGGGAAAAAGAAAATTTCAATAAAATATTAAAAAACAATGTGGAAGGAGAAAGAGGACAAAGAAGAATATCTATGGATCATTTCCTTTCTAAATTAAATCTATTGGAACCCTTTATAGAATAAAGTATCTCAGAAATAGTCCGATCGAAAGACCTAAAAAAAAATTGCTCAAGAAGAAAAATAAAATCCTTTCAATCGATAAAACTGATCCAAATCAGACAAGAAAGACAACCCATCCGAGTTCGATTTCAGCCCTCGACAGGTCACAGAAAACAACGAAAGCTTCAGTTAAACGCTGAGGCTTTTTTATTGCACTAATGCAAGGGGCGAGAAGTTTATCCGCCAGCTGGCGGGAGCCCCTGACCGGTCACTGTTAAAAAAGCTTTAGCATCTGCTAAGGCTTTTTTTGTTTGCAGGAGCGAGGACGAGTTTTGGAGAAGCGAGGACGAGAGCAGAGAGCGGAAATGGTAGGAGAATTGAGGACGAGTTTTGGAGAAGCGAGGACGAGAGCGAAGAGCGGAGCAGGTTGGAGAATTGAGGACGAGGTTGGAGGAAGTCCTTGCGGCTTGTTGGTGTGTGTTAGTCCTTTAATTTGTATCCACTGTTTGGTTA
>CALCCE010000003.1 GCA_937899835.1 uncultured Flavobacteriales bacterium
CGCAAGGTGAGGTTGATCTCCGCGCGCTTATTGATGTATTGGGTCAGGAAGAGGGCTCTTGCGGTAGGAGTCAACAGGGCATTTTCCAATGCTGTTAGGTAACCGCTGTGATCCAAAATTTGGTCCAAAGGATCAACCGTACGCACCTTTACAGGCACTTTCAAGGTGGTAGTGCCATCGGTCAATTGAAAATCTACGAAGGCTACAAATGGCTCACCATCTACAGCAAACATGCTGGGAATGGTATGACTGTAACCACCCGCAGTATAGTCTACGTCTTCAATCGAACGATCGATCCCACCGTAGGGAGGAAACTCCATGTCAACGGTTACCTGGCTGGGCAGCCCGGTTCCGGTGGCAATGTTCAGTTGTCCGCGGATGGAATTGTCGTTGAGGTTGCCGAACTCTACGTCATCTTCCAACTCGATCATCACCTCATACAAGCCGTTGATGTCATCGCCAAGTTCCGAGGAAGGAGCTTTTTCCAGCCAACCACTTTTTACCAGGGGCGTATCGTGCAACAACTTGCGGTAGTCGTCAACCGTGAGCGGACGGTTGGTGGCAATGTTGGCCAGGGTATGGAAGTTTTTGGCAAAAGCCTTTCCCTTTTCCGTGGCCAGCAACCGACTCATGTCGAAGTTGGTGCGGTAGCCCAGGTCGGTAATGGCGTAGCACAAAATTTCCAAGGTGGTGATGCCCGGATCGTGGAGATTGTAGTCGGTCCAGATCTTACCGGCCAGGTCTTGGATGTGGTTAACCCCGGCTTCGCGCAAGGCGGCAAAGTCCATGCTGGTATAAGGGGGTTTTTGGGGTGTGATAGTGATCAATTCCTCTGACATCGCTCAGCGTACAGTTATGGGTGGTTATCGTGTATCCGTGGTGCCCGGCAACCAGGCGTAGTTCACCTGGAAAAACCGCCTTTTCGGTTTCTCGGGCGCAGCTTTCAATTTCCCAACAGGTTCAATTACTTGCCTGGAAATCAGCCGACTAACGGCGGATGATCCCGTCAGTCTTTGAGCAGCTTCTCGCGCTGTTTCTTGATTTTTTTCTTGTTGGTCGCTACCAAGTCTCGTACCGATTGGATGAACGCTTGCATGGCTTTAAAATCGGCCTCGCGGTCATCTTTTTTGGGCTGTCCGGCAGCCATCCATTCCAGGTAGCCTTTGGTTAGCTTCGCCTCTTTTCCAGCCGGGTATTGTGCTTCGATCAACTCTGAAACACCTGCGTTGAGGCGGCTCAAAGCGCGGTCACAATAAGCTACTTGATTGGTAAGGCTCCGCTTTTTCGAAATTTTGCTTTTGCTAAAGGTATAGCGCGGCAAACCGTAATCGGGATCAAACAATCCGTCTTCTGCCGGATCTTCGTGGTCCTTGGTCAGGTCGTCGTATTGTTTTTCGGAGATGGCCACCAAGGAAGCGTCTTTTTGTTCCAGACTACCCAGCAGGTGTACTGCAACGATGTCTCCGAATTCGTTTTTCTCGGCGTAAGGCTGCACCGTTTGCTCAATGAGCTGATCGCCATCTACCCGGTAGTGATAAAGAGAGTGGGTTCCGGTGTAAAGCATCAGATCGCCCAATGCCTGCTTAAGGTCAACGGTACTAAACCCAGCCGGAAGCGCTTCGCCTCCAAGGGCAAGTCCGGTGACGAACCCTCCGCCGTTGATGATATATTTCGTAGTTGCCATGATAATTAAAAGGGTTTATCGCTTGGATTTAGATGGTTTTGATAGTGAAATTGGTATTGGAGGCTCCTCCAACGAAGGTGCAATTGAGGCCCGAAGCAGTTAAGCGAACCGTGGCCACATCTCCAGCTTGCAAAGCCATGTTGCGGGTGTAACTGATGGCAATGGGGTTGGCAGAGTAATCGAATGAATAAAGAAAAGTGGTCGCTCTTTCACTCGTGCCGCCAAGTCTGGAAGTATTTAAACCTGTAGTGCCACCTAAACGCAAGGCAATATCCTGGGTAGAGGGCATCCGGTAAAACCGGTTGGAGAAAATGTTGACCGTACTGCTGCCAATCGTCCGCTGCACAATGAAGTGAAGCTCCAAAAAGTAGCTTGAAATGGCCGGGCTCAGGTTCTGCAACAAAGTGTTGAACTTGAACTCATAGTTGCCGGCAATTGGAGCAGTAAACTTGTCATTACTCAGGTTGTAACCGTTGTTGATGTCCTCAGTGGTCATGTCAAAACCGCGCTGAATGCTCCGGTCGTTGGCCACTACACTGTAGTTGCTGTTGCGGGTAGCGTTGGCATACACGGAGGAAGTCCGGGTATTGACGTACTCTACAATGGCCTTCTCTGTCAACAGCGCGTCAGTCCGTGGTAAGGGTGACAGGGCGTTAAGAATGCGGTCCACCTTATGGTTGTTGGTCAGCGAGATCATTCCAGATGGATATTTGATGTCTCCACTGTTCTGCTGCCAAAAGTTCATGTCGTTGAACGGAATGACCGTTGCATTGGTGTTGGTCGGTGAATTTGAGATTTCCAGTCCGCCACTGGTCGCCCTTAGTTCCTGCAAGGTCGACTCCAGCATTTCTTCAAACTGCAACTGGGTAGGGCGATCTCCTCGCTGAAAATAGGTCTTGAGGTCCGCCAGTGTTTTCTTTGCCATGATTATTCCAATTAAAAAGTTGTTGTCGTGTTTGGGGGGTTATTGTACGATGAAGTCGCCTTCCACAATCCAGAAGTCAATTCCTGAGAAGACTTTGTCTCCACGGCATTCGTAGGTGCCGGGTTCGAGCACGTTGATGTAGTGGTTCTCTGCGGTGACCAAAATGGAACGAGAGGTGGTGGCAACGGCTTCTTCTACGTCTTCATACACCACACCGTTGGCGATGTGATCCATCTTGAAGTTGTTGACGAAGTCGACATAAGGTTGTTCTTCAATGTAGTTGAGGATCACCGACCAGTGTACTTTACCACCGAAAATGATGTCTTGCCCTTCCTCAAACGCCCAGGGCGAGAGGAATTTGTTGATGCCTTCGTTGAGCTCCTTGGTGTAGAAACCGGCATCATACCCTTCGTGGAATCCCACATCAAAACTCACTCGAATCTGCTCATAGAAAGGATTTTTCACCTTGAGGTCGATGAACGGAGTGATGTATTGGCTCAGGTAGCGATCGATCTCACTCAGCACGTTGAGGCTGGTGCGCGGCTCAAAAGGATTCACCGCATTTTTGTTGCGCAGGTCGGGAATGGTAATCACCATTACGTGGCCTGGACTTAGCTCGCAGTAGGTATCCACATCGCCCGTTTGGCTGGTGTGGTTCAGGCACTTCACTTTGTAAATGCTCGGAAACTCTTCCAATACCATGCGTTCGTAATCGAAAATGGTGATGCTGCGTTGTTTGTGACGCAGACGCTCGGCCACACGGGTGTAGAAGTCGGCTCCGGATTCGCGCACCCGACCTCCGAAAGAGGTGTAGGGCTGGGTCACGGATTTTACCGCTCCTTGCTTGACCACCATCTTTTTGATGCTCTCTTCGGGCAGCGGATCGCGCAGACGATCGGGATCGTTGTCGTTGTTCAGGTAAGAAGCCGAAACCGCATTGGATTTTACTTCAATCGAGTCGGAGAGGGCAGCAGCATCCGAAGAAACAGTAGCCCGCAACCAATGCTTACCCGCTGGCAACAAGGTATTGTCGCTGGTGGCAAATTGGCTCAGCGAAAGCTCAATAATGCCTGAGGTGAGAAAACCATTGGTCGAATCGAACAGCACCTGGCTGCCTTCCAAGGTTTTCCAGCGGTTGCGTACCAACACGCTCCACTCCACAGTGGGCGGATTGAGCTCTGGGTCTCCACTGCCTTCGGCCATTTGAAAAAATAGCGGCAAGGTTTGCGGAACGTTCAAGCCGTCAAGCCCGATAAACAGGTAGCCTTCGTTGCCATATTGTGGCACCAGATTGGCCGTTTCATCATTTTCCAAAAGGAAAGGATGTACTTCTACATGACCAAAAGGATGCAAGTGGAACAGTTGTTCTATACGGTTGTCGTAAGCCGAACGGCCTTCGGTTTGCAGGTCGACCACTTCACTCGATTCGTAGTTGATTTTCAACTCCGAAATGGTAGGTGTATAAGGCTGGTTGGGGAGTTCCAGGCTGCGGGTGGCCGAGCGAGGATAACGCGATTCGGTTTGACCGGTAGTCCTGGAAGTGTATGCAAAAGCCCTCGAACGCCTTGTGGTACCCGCACTGCCTGAATCGGTGCGCGCTCTGGAACGCTCTGCCCGGGTGGTGGGCGGAGGAAGCGATTCAACCAATACTACCCCATCTGGCAAAGACTCTGGCAGTACATCGGTTACCGTATCTGTCAAATAAGAAACCGGGTCGTAGCTTGAAGTAGGTTGTAACTCCAACCGCATGAAACCGCGGGTAGCATCTGCTTTATAGGCAGCGATCGAACGGTTTTGAGGATCGCGGGAATTGGGCAGGTTGTTGCGCAAGGTGAACTTGCGGAAACGTGCCGGACTCAAATTGCTGTTGGAGCCGAAAAGCGTCAGGTTCTGCTGCTGCGAACTCACCGAAGGGTTCCAGGAAGTACCGTCCAGGAAAGTAGCTTTCGCCTGGAAAGAATAGTTGGACATCCGCTTGTAGAGATCGATGGACGATCCGTAGATTGTGCGTGCAGCCGAACCGGCCTCTTCGTTGGCCAGGGTAATGGTCGATTGGGTAAACAATCGATTGTATTGCTGGTGCCCGAAAGCAAAATCGCGTGGCAGGTAATTTTCTCCCCGGTACTCAAAATAGTACTCGGCAAAACTTTCGTCGGGCAATCCTTCCCAGTCGAATTCGAGTTCAACTACACTCAAACGCTTGTTGAACACTTCTTCAGAACCGATGTAGAAGTTGCTTCCCACCATTGGTCTGGGCGACCAAGGCAGGAACGATTTGGCAGGATCGAGCTTGCCCACATCGTTTTGCAATACGAGGTCGGCCACGCCTTCCGCGCGCACCTTCACCCGAATGTGGTCCAGCACTACATCTTCCAAGTATTGGTAAGGATTCACTTGTGTATAATCCAGTTCCAGGCACCACTCTTCAGCGTTTGGCGTAGGAGCTCCGGGAACCGAACTCAGCTTGGCTTCATAGGTTTTTCCGAAGTATACCACCCGATCACCAGCCAAATAGGTAGCGCTGGTAGAATATTCATTGTACGTTACGCCCGAGACGTTGGCAATTTCTTCCCAATACTCCGAACCGTTGAAGGGCGGAGGAGAAGTAGGATCTTTCAACAGGCGGTATACCTGATCTTCTACCAAGACCAATGGTCCCGAGGTGAGGTATTGCGCCCCATCAATGTAGGGTGTGAGGTCGGCACTGCTAAATACTTTTTCTTCTACCAGCTGGCGAGGACTCTCAATCTCGCGCCAATAATCAGTATCCGTTACCCGCACACCGGTGCCAACAGCACCTAATGCTTCATAAATGCGGCCTTCGTGCACCACCAGATCGCCTGAGTTGTAGGTAGAAGAGGTGAGGTAGAAAGTATAGTTAAACAAGGTATTGAAACCCGTTAGCGAGGGGTTGAAGGAGAACCCGGTGTTGCTAAAGGTAACCTTAGCCATCGGGTGCTGCGTATCGATCCCATCGAGGTGAATGGCCTCATCGTAAGCCACTACAGCCGGATCTTCAGAAATCAAATCCACACCGATCACCAGGTAAGCCTCGCTGGGTTTGCGGGTGGCATTCAATTCGTGTACCGCCACCTGCATTTCAGAGGTTAGGGCATGGATGGGCTTGCGGTCGTTGAAAATCAACACCCGCGAAGGCGTTTTCTCCACCCAACCTTCTTCGCCGGTGAGTTGCACCTTGAGGTTGTTGCGCAATTCTACTTCCAAACCAGCAGCCTCTTCCCGGCTGAGGCCTCCCAATAAGGTGTTGGCTTTTTCAAAAACCATCCCCAGGTAAATCTGCCGGCGGCCTTCCTTCATCAGCATAACGGGTGATGAAACAGCAAAACCCAAGGTGCCATCAGGCATAGTACGATCGTCCTGTGCATAAGCCGCTTGTGCCTCGCCCAGGGTGGGCCATTTTTTCTCCTCGCCCAGAAGCGGGGCGCCTTCCCCGTCTTGCGAATCGGCATCAGAAGCTGCATAAAAAGCAGTAAACCGGGTGGTCTTGCGATCCACGAAAATGGTTTTCAAATCATCTACCAAAGCGTTGGAGATGATCAAGTCGCGATCGGTTTGGAAGGTCAACTTGTTGCCCAGACCATCACGTCCGGCATCGAGCAAGGTTCCGGCTTCAATCAAATGCTTGTCGACATTTCGGCCGGGCTCGAACAGGATGTGTGCCTGGTCGGATACTTCGGCCTTCTCCATAAAGCGGAGCACCTCTTTGTAATAGAAATCGAGGTGGCGCAGGGTCAGGGTATTGATGTGGTCCTGAGCGTGCTTGAACAATTGCACGAAGGCGATGTAAAGCGCCATGTGTGGCTCGTGCAACTGATAGTTGGTCAAACTTTCGTCCAAATAACTGGGAGCGCGGTCTACCAAATAGAGGGCAGCATTGTAGAACGCTTCGAAAATCGGGGTAACGAATTTCAATGCTTCAGGAAGCTGAGTTGCTTCCGTATTCAACGCATCGTCGTAGGGAGCCACATCGCCACTAATGTTGGCCACAGTATCGCCATTGCGGAACCAATCGGGCGAAAAGCCGGAATAGTCTGCGCCCACGTTGCCACTAAAAGCCGGGCCGGTGAGGCCGTTCACTTTGTCGTAGCTGATCAATTTTTTTAAGGCCGCTACCAGATCGGATTCAATGGTATTGAGCAACTCTTCTTTCAAGCCACTTTCGGCAATCACCCGGGCATTCCAATGCTCGATGAACAAACCTACCTCCACAATGCGGGTGAAGATGGTGGTCCAGTTGGACAGGTTGGGGGTAGTGGTGAAAGTACTCACTGCAGCATCGTAGCTGGTTTTGAGGGCTTTCACATCTGCTTTTCCCATCAAAGCAATCACCATACTGATGTCTTTGTCGAAAAAGCCTTCCCAATCACCGTTGAGCTGGTTGCCCTGATCGTAATAATTGATCAGTTTGGCGTAGCGGTTGGCGAAAACCAGGAAATCCTCCAGGTTGCGCTCGTCAATTTTCACATAGTTCTCATCCAGAGCTGCCGGGTAGCGCTGGCGTTGGCTGGTGCCATCTCTCCGCAGGGGGTTGCGGACGATGAATTGGCGGGTCGTTGTATTTTGAGTCGTTCCCATTATGAGTTGGCTCCTTCATTTAGGTAAAACGGATAGACAATGTTGGACCGCTTGTTGGTGGACCGAACCGTGAAATCGATGCTGATGTCGACACGGCCTTCGAGGGGTAGCGCGGTAAGTTCTACCGAATTGAGGTTGATTCTTGGCTCGTGAAACAGCAAAGTGTCGGTCACCAAATCACTCATGTAGGCCCGCAAGGAATTGTCGAGGGGTTCAAAGAGCAGGCGCTCCATATTGCTGCCAAAGTTGGGCTGCATCACCCGCTCACCCGGTGCGGTGCCGAGAATGATCTGGATGCTTTGCACGATGTCGTCGAGGTCGGAGACCATCTCCACCCCGCTCGTTTCGCGCTTGAAGGTGGGCGGAAAGGCCCAGCCGGTTCCTAAAAATGATTTGTTATTCGCAGGCATCGTTCAGTATTTTATCCAATGATCACTGTTGGAGCACCCAATGTGCTGGTGGCTCCGTTTGTATCCACATCTCCTACCCGCACAGCAGGTTTTCCTCCAATAAATACCGTAGCACTGGTCAAAGTGCAGGTACCGGGCACTCCCGTTGCAGGCATCGGGGTAGTTACATCACCCAGCACAGCTGGAATCTTGCCTTCGATCAAAACCGTTGGCTCTCCTGGTCCGGTGATGGTGGTACCCATGGATGTCGGGTCTCCTATAAGTGCGGCAAATGACATGGGTTTTGGGTTAATTGATTTGTACTATGGCTCCGCTCAAAGAGGCAGTAGCCGATGATGAAAGGTCTATTCCGCCGGTTCCCTCGGCCGTATAATTGCCGGTGGCGGAACTGGCAATGTTGCCTTGAGCTTCGATGTTGACATTGCCCTGGGCCGTGAGGTTGAGGTCAGACACACTTTCGATGGTGATGCCACTGTCGCTCATTTCTATCTTGTTGCCAGAAATGTCGGTGATGGCAATGGTTTTGTCCTCATCCGTCAAGCTGATGAGATGTCCATCCGGGGTTTCCATGGTGATGCTGGCTTTGCCATCGGTATCGTTGAACACCAGTCGAATGCCACTCTTGGTCACAAAACCTTTTTCGGTGTTGTCTTTCGTTACGGTGAAAGGTGCTTTGCGCTTGGTGCTGTGCAACATGCCCAGCACTACCGGGTCGCGCGGATCGTCGTTGAAAAATCCGAGCACTACTTCATCGTCCACTTCGGGCATGAAGAAAACGCCACGGTCTTCTCCCGCATCCAGGCTGGCCCAACGGGCCCAAACGCCATCGTCAGCATCGTTGACGATGGGCATCCGCACCTTCACGCGAAATTCGCTGTCGGGGTCTGCTTCGATTTGGGTGACAATGCCGATTTGTAAGCCGCACACCGCAGGAACCAAACCTCCGGCAGGCGTATCGAGAATATCGGCTTCGTGGGTGAACCACTCGTGGCAAAGGCCAAATTGAATGTCGGTTTCCCAGTTGGTATCGTTGATTTGGTGAGAGACGGCAGTTACAAAGACTTTTCCTTTGAAGTTGACGCCCAGGCCATCCAGTTCGATCACCGTGCCTGGTTTCACATCACTGGTGCCTTGCACCAGCACGCGGCCTCTTTGAAAAGCCAAATCGCTTTTTAATTTGAGGGCATCTACCCAAGCCTGCAGCTCTTGCTCGGCCAGTGATCCGCCATGAATCATCTTGTAGGGCTCAATACCAAATACGTTGGCAAGGTCCTCTTGCGAAATCGGATCTAAGGCATCCAATATTGAAGTATCTAACCCAATCGCGCTGGCTACATTGCTTACAGCAGCCACTGCCTGGCCAGCAGCACTTTGAGCAGCACTGGCTGCACCTTGGGCAACGCCTCCCAAACCACCGCCAGAGGCCGCATCAGGAGGTGCAATTTTTTGTGAAGAGTAATCCCACGAAGTCGCCAATACATCTTTGTATTGATTTCGGGCATCTACCTCCGAATCGAAGGCGTAGATGTTGGTTCCATAAACGGCCTTCAATACCGGCTCTTGGTTCAGGTCGGGTTTCAGAAGTTGTAATTCTCCGTTGGCGACTTGCACCAGCAGTGCATTTTTTTCCGCCCGGGAGAGGATAAAATCCCAGTCGCTTACGTTGAACTGCACCATGTGGGGGTGCTCTACGGAAGTATCTTCCCCGTCTACATTCAAGCCATAAGCTCCGGCAATATCTTCAATGATCGTGCGATCGGTTTGATCTGCGAAATAGGCATTCTTTCTGCCCAAACACATTTTTATAGCAGGGTCTTTCAACTCCACTACCAACTCGGGAGCACTGGTTTTACGCGCCTTCAAGCCGTGTTTGATGATCACACCTTCGAAGATCGAAACGTCATCGTGCCGGTACCCAGCCTTGATTTCTATGGTTTTTCCTGGACGAAAGAATTTCGCACCGCTGAGCTTAAAGTCTTTTTCTGAAGGGTCTCCATCAAAAAGGATCAAACGAGCAGTGGGAATGCGATTCAGCTCCAGGCGCACCATGAGGGAGGATACCGAGATACTACTCGGTATGGCCTGACCATCCGAATACACCGAGAAGGTAGGCTGATCGGCAGCCCCATCTGTAGGTATGTTAGTGAAATCGGTAAACATTATTCAGTTTTACTTTAAGGGAGGAAAATTGAGGTTCAAGCCTTTCAAAGGTTGACGAATGGCGGCCAGGCCATTGGCGGCTGCCACCTCCATGTAAAGCGCAGGATCGTCGTAAACAGTTTTCGCCAGAGAAGACAGGTATTTGTTGTCTCCGGTCACTTCAAACGCCTGGGAAAGTTTTTCACCTCCTATGCCTTTGATGGCTGCATTCAGAAGGTCGCTTTGGTATTCCTGGAAGGTACACGAAGCCTTGGCGCGCAGGGGTTTCCCGTCTGGCGTAAACAGCGTGTAGGAAACATCGGCCGATTTGAGAATGCATTTGACCAACAAGTCTCCCCACGAGAGTTTCAAAAACATGGGCCGTGAAAGGTTGTCGGTCACTTTTCCACATACCGTGAAAAAAGCGTCCAATTCATCGCTCACGCTGGTTTTAGGAGCTGAAGTACCGGTACCGTCGAATAAAAATTCAAAGCTGTACTCCCTGGCGTCCACCTTGTTGAACACCTGCTTGGGTTCGCTTTCGCCCAGTGCCTGCGTATCAAAATAGCGAGCTTTAAACTGGCGAGAGTAGGTGGTGGGGTTAAACATCACAGAGTAGCTCTCCATGGCTTTGCCCACATAGAAAGGACTGATATAGCCCTCGATTAGCATTTTTTCCAGTTTTCCGCTCATGATTATCGGTCTTTTTTATCGTTGATGATTTGCATCACCTGCTCCACGCAGGTAGAAATCAGGGCTTGTTTTTCCTGGGCACTCATTCCCGTATCGGCGGCCTGGCCCGGGCCTTTGCTCTTGTTGTTGGTTACGGTGGCTTTGATCACCACCTCTCGTATCTCGATGGGCATTATTGGGTCCTCCTGAAGTAGTTGTAGGAAAGTTCTAATGACTCCACGACAATTTTGCCGTCTTCGGCGTTGAAGGAGTCCACACTCCAGCTGGTGGGCCATGCGTTCACAAACTCCCAACTGGCCAGCGGTTCGTGCTCGTTGTTGAGCAAAATGACCGATACATTGGAGGTTTCGAAATCGAAATTTTCAATGGCCTTGCGGCACCAGGTTACAATTTCAGAGCTGGGCAACATGCCCCGACGGAGCACGAGGTTGCCATAGCTGGCACGGTTGGGAAAACGGTGCGAAAACCGGTTTTCTCCACCTTCATCGTAGGTCTCCGAGCCCAAAGAGGCGTTCAAACCGCTCACCTCTTTGAAGCGGGCATCGGTGCTTTCTTCTCCGATTCCGAAGAGGTCGAACTCCACACGAAAGTGGAAGCCAAGCGGTGGATAGTATTCAGGCATAATTCAATCAGTTATTTTCGATGGTCATTCCTTCGTGGGTGAGTTCAATCGACTCTACCGCCACTTCGTTGCCGTCGGCTTTTAAACCGGGACTTTCCACTTTCACCGGCCAGGCGCGTTTCACCTTCCAGGTCATCACCGGCTCATGATTTTCGTCGAGCAAGCTCACGGTGATGTCTCTGCGCTCAATGGTGTTGAGGGTCACCGAATTCCACCAGTTGTAGAAATCGTTATCGCCCTTGAACACTCCCCGCTTGAGGGTAATGTTGTTGTCTTTTTGCATGCCGGGCATTTTTACAGTAGAGTACTGCTTGCTTAGGCCATCGCGGTATTCAATCACCTGGGTTTCTTTGCTAAGTCCGGATACCTCCGAAAAAGCACCACTGTTGCCGCCCCACTCAACGGAGAAATGAAAGACGGGTACTGGATATTCTGCCATGATCGTTCGTTTTTAGATTGGAGTTGATTTGGTGCCTTGTGGCTTAGCTGTTGGCCAGGGTTTGACTGAATTTGATGACAATGAACTCGGCGGGACGAACGGCAGCAAGGCCAATTTCAATCACCATGCGTCCTTCGAGAATATCGTTGGCGGTCATGCTCTCGTTGAGCCCTACCCGAATGAAGAAGGCCTCTTCGGGCGATGCCCCGACCAGGGCACCTTGCCGCCACAAACCCAGCAGGTAGTTGCCAATGAGGTTGCGCACCCGCAGCCAGGTATTGCCATTGTTGGGTTCAAACACCACAAAATCAGTGGCTTTGCGCAGCGACTCTTCTATCGCGATGTACAACCGTCGGACCGGAATGTAGCGCCACTCGCTGCTGTTGCCATCGAGGGTACGTGCGCCCCACACCATGATGCCACGGCCGGCAAAAGTGCGGATGGCGTTGATCGATTTTCCGGCTACCGGATCCACATTCAGGTACTCCTGATCTTTGTTGGTGATGAGTTCGGTAGGGCCGAGCACGTTGTTGAGGGCTACGTTGGAGGATGCTTTCCACACGCCACGTGAGCTGTCGACCGCAGCATATACGCCGGCAATCAGTCCACTTGGTGGAAGAATCATGCGCTGGGCACGGATGGCCTCGGCAACGGCTGCGTAAATGGGATTGGTTTTTTCCAGGTTTTCCTCGATGGCAGCAATGATCTTGTCTACCTCTTCGAGCAATTTGTAGAAGAGGGCCAACATGCGATCAAACAAGGCTTTGTAGGCGGGCTCCGCAATGCGGATGTTTCGTTCCAGCACTCCCGATCCGGTGTATTTCCCATAGATGGTGTTGTTGGCCGTTACCGCACCTAAATCATAGTCGAAACTCGGATTGGCCGAAGCGCCAAAATCAAAGGCTCCGGCATCATTGAAATGATGGGTACTAGTATTGGTATTGTACAACAGGTTAATGGAACCCGATCCACCACCGATGCCCGAGTAGCCATCTTGATAGGCCTTTAGCGTGCGGATGATGTCGTACACCTCCGCTTTTGCACGGCCTTGGGTGCCAATGCTTTCACGCAGAGCTTTGGTCAGCAATTCATCGCTTCCGTCAAACAGGTTGAGGTAGTCGATGGCCATTCCTTGGATGACCACAATCCACCTACTTGGCTTATTTATCGTATTGTAGCCGATGGCATTGTCGTCAAAAAGTGCTTGATAGGTCGAACCACCGCTGTTTACTCCAGAATTGAAGTTGGTGCCACTGGTGACGCTGTGCGTATCCGAAAGCAACTCGTTCAGGGTGCCGCGATCAGCCTTTACATTGGCAAGATCAGTGAGGTCGTTTACGTCCAGGTGTGCGGCTTGCGAAAGGCTGGTGAGCGTTACCGAACCACCACTCTGGGTGTAGGAAATATCTTCTTCGTGGAAATCAAAGTCAAGCGTAGATTCCAGGTAAGGTCCGTAAGCCGCTCCATAGTTGAGGTACTGTACTCCTACTTCGGTGCGGAAAGTATCTACGGCATTAATGATGTTGGCTCCGGAGGGCTGAACATCCAGAATGGAAAAGCGGTCTTGGGTGTTGAAACACTGCTTCAACATGTGCTGATGCAGTTGGCCGGCGTTGGCAGTAGTGAGCAAGGCCGCGTCCGGGCACACCAACAAAGTAGGCCCTTCGAGGTCTTCTACCTTGTCAAAGCCTGCTTGTAGGGTCGTGTGGCTGGCACTACTTGCATAATCGCCTACCGAAACGATGTAGCCATCTCCCCCACCCTGCGCAAAAAAGAGCTCCAGGCTGTAGTAGAGGTAGAAGGGAGTTTGGATGTCGACCCCGGTCACTGCTCCGTTGGCATCCAGGGTAACTTCGGCCTGGTTGCTGGTGGATGACGTAGGACTCGGTGCCCCACCAAAGGTAGACTCGTAGTCGGCCAGGGAACTGATGCGAACGGGTACGTTGGTCACGTCCTGGCCGTTTTGCCGCGCGGTTTCGGTGTAGCCCACGAAGACCGGAACGGCGGTCGGAACCTGGGTTACGGTTCTCGGAAGTTTGCCGAGGTCTTTCAGGTAAACACCCGGGGTTTTATAAATGGTCGACATAAATCGTCTGTTTTTTCTTTCTTCTCATTCGAATTCGATCAGGATCAGCAGGTCGCTATTTGGGCGTTTCATTGATCCTTGGGTGGCCATCCATTCTGGCCGGGAGCTGTCTTGCTGCCATGCAATAGGCGGAAGAGAGGAGGCCACATATTCCCGGTGGAGGCGCTTTGGTTGATCAGGTTCGGAGGGTTCGCGGGTCAGGTGGTAGCGAACCACTCCAAACCTGTCAAAAGCTAAGTTGGCAGCGATGGGCGGACTGGCCACCCATTCGCTGAGGGAGGTGCTGTAGTGTGTGACAGTTAAATCCATCCATCCAATTCACCTCTACAGTCGGCCCAATCAGGCTTCCTGCATTTTGTGGGAGAAGCGCAGGATGATGAACTCTGCGGGACGAACCGCAGCCATTCCTACTTCAATAATCAGGTTGCCGTTGAGAATATCGTCGGGCACCATGGTGACACCGAGGCCTACGTTCACAAAGAAGGCTTGCTCGGGCTTGGAACCGGCGAGGGCACCTTGCCGCCATAAGTTGGTGAGGTAGTTCTCGATCATGGCTTTGAGCTTGGACCAGGTGTTGGCATCGTTGGGCTCGAACACCGAGAAAGCGGTAGCTTTGGCAATCGATTCTTCCACGGTGATGTACAACCGACGAACGGGTACGTAGCGCCACTCGTTGTCGTTGCCGGCCAGGGTGCGGGCACCCCATACCAAGTTGCCTTTGCCCGTGAAGTGACGGATAGCATTGATGGACTTACCACTGGTAGCGTCTACGTTCATATCACCTTGCTCTGCATCAGTGACCCGTACTTCGGGTTCTACCACGCTGTTGATGCTCACGTTAGCAGGTGCTTTCCAAACACCGCGCGAACGGTCAACGGCGGCATAGATACCAGCAATAGCCCCGCTTGGTGGAAGGGTAAGCAAATAGTCGCCTACGAGCTTGCTGATCTGGTCTTTCAGCTGGGCCATGATGTCTGCAGGCGCACCACTGGTGGCCAATTTAGCCGCAGCCAGGGTAACCGTGCTTGCTCCGGTAAATACTACTGCCTCATCAGGCAAAGTAAGCGTAGTATTCAAGTAGGGATAGTAAGCGGCACCATAGCTCAGGTAATTGTTGCCAATCTCATCACGGAGGTCTTCTACATCAGTATTAGAAGAGGTGTTGCTCTCTACCGTATCTACGATGGTAAAACGATCTTTCAAATCATTGCACTGCGCGAGGCATTGCTCTACCACATCGTAGTAGCCGGTGGCGCCCAAAAGGGTAGCATCAACAGGAACAAGCAGCGTGGGTTCGTCTTCCAATTTTAGCTTGTCTAGCGCATTGCCAGCCGCAGTTACGAAGTGATTTTTATTAGGAGTTGCTGTGAAAACTCCAGTAGAAGCCACATAGCACGGTCCACCTCCATTAGCAAAATAGAGTTGCATCGAATAATACAGCAGACTCCGCATGGTAGCGGTTGGGTAGGCAATAGTCCCCCCAATACTGTAAACCGTTTTACTGTTGACGGTAGCACTCGCAATCTGAATCTGAAGTGAAGACGCAGCTGCGGTATCAGGTCCTCCACAAACGGCTACGAACTCGGCCATCGAGGTGATGCGCACCGGCTCCGATAAGTTGTTTTTGGTGTAGCCAAGGAATGCAGGGATCGCGGTGGCTACCTGTGCAACAGAAGCCGGAAGGGTGGCCACCTCTTCTACATAAACTCCTGGCGAATTGTAAGTTGACATGGATTAGAAGTTTTTAAAGGATTAGATATGGTAGAGAGGCTTAACCATTCTCAATGGTCATCCCTTCATGGGTTAATTCAATCGACTCAACAGCAACTTCGTTACCGTCTGCTTTGAGGCCCGGACTCTCTACTTTCACTGGCCATGCACGCTTCACTTTCCAGGTCATTACTGGTTCGTGGTTTTCGTCGAGCAGGCTCACGGTGATGTCCCGGCGTTCGATGGTGTTGAGGCTCACGGTATTCCACCAGTTGTAGAAATCGTTGTCGCCTTTGAACACGCCCCGCTTGAGCGTGATGTTGTTGTCCTTTTGCATACCGGGCATCTTGATGGTCGAGTACTGTTTGCTCAGTCCGTCCCGATATTCAATGACCTGGGTTTCTTTGCTGAGTCCGGACACTTCCGAGAAAGCGCCTTGCGCTCCTCCCCATTCCACTGAAAAGTGAAAAACCGGTACTGGATATTCTGCCATGGTATTGAAAATTGAATTAAGTGGTTATCAAATGATTGACTCAGGCTTCTTGCAGTTTGTGCGAGAACTTGAGGATGATGAATTCAGCGGGGCGCACGGCGGCAATCCCAACTTCGATAATGAGACGCCCTTCCAAAATGTCGTTGGGTGTCATGGTTGAACCTAAGCCGACATTCACAAAAAAGGATTGCTCGGGAGTAGGTCCTGCCAAAGCTCCTTGGCGCCACAAACCAGCGAGGTAGTTCTCGATCATGGCTTTGAGCTTGGACCAGGTGTTGGCATCGTTGGGC
>CALCCE010000004.1 GCA_937899835.1 uncultured Flavobacteriales bacterium
AACAAGTATATATCTCAAGATTTTCATTTTTTCAAATTGACTACAACTATGTGATGATCGAAGATATTGAATTCTGTTTTGATTACTAGCCCATGAAGTGTAGCTAATCAAACAATTTGCTATTGTTAGGCTGAAATGGCAATTGTGGGTTTTAGGAAAATTATTGGAAGTTAAACGCTTTATCGTAAACACGATTCAGACTGACTGTTCTATGCTGATTCAAGAGGTAGAATACTTCGGTAAGCCGCTTTTTAGGGTTACAGAAGATGAACTTTCAAAAAGGATATCTGCAACGAATCGGTTTACCTGGATGCCATCTTTCCTACGCGAAAACCATTCAAAATTCCAGAAGTATTGTTGCAACAGGAAGCGCAACGGTTGTTGTGTGCAATTGAAAATTTGAAACACTGCAGCATTTGGCCATGATGAGCAGTATAGGATGGCATGTAGAAAAGCTTCTCGCGCTTCGCGTTTCCGCGGAATGGTGAAGTTTTAGACAATCAGTAGAGGGAATCAATTGACCTGTTGCCCCGGCCGAGGGATCGGCCTACACCTTGAAATCATAAATATTCACCTGTTGCCCTATGGGTGTGGAGGGGCAACACCTTCAGAAAAATCAAAAAGGGGCAACGTTGCCCTACCCGTTGCATGGGGCAACACTTTTGAAAAAATAAAAAGGGGGCAACGTTGCCCAACTTGTAGCATAGGGCAACACGTTTAGAAACGATTTAACCCGGCAACAGTTGGAAGCAATGGCAAGGTGTGGTTGGCTTCCCTTGCATTGGAGGAAACTTCGATTCAAGCAAAGTTTTGCTGATGCCCAAAAGACAATTCTTTTTCCAAATTGAAAAATGTTTCCAAACCGCTTCGCTGATGCTTTAACGAAATGGAAAGCTTTGGAGGGATAAAAAAATTTAAAGGTGCGCCTTCGTGCGGGATTTCGTTGCAGTCGAAACCTCAATCCACTTGCTCGGTAGGCGTAGGCGCGGGCGCTTCCCGCTCTTCTTCTACCGCTTGCCACAGCAACAATAAGATCACCAGCACCAGCAACACGGCCAGGAAAGTGCGCGGATTGCGGTACAGCGGCATCAGGTACAAAGGTCGGGTGGCCTTTTGGTAATTGGTCAACACCTTCTTGAAGTCCTTGTGCCGAAGCATTTCTTCTTCATTCAGGGGCTGCGCCTTTTTGTTATCGAGTTTATACCTCCGCATGCCTTGGGCTATCCTTTCAAATTAAGGAAACTTTTCATCTTTTTCAGAATGCGGTACACCCGCATTTTTGCATTGGCTTCTGTAGTACCGAGCATCTGGCCGATCTCTTTGAACGAGTAGCGCTCAAAAAAACGCAACTCCATCAGTTGCACCTGCTCCGGTTCCAAACGGTTGAGGGCGTCCACCAACTGCTGGCGGTTTTCCTCCGAATTGTCCACCTCACTGTCTTCCACCAGGTGTACCAAATGTTGGTCGCTCAAAGCTACCTCGCGCGAACGTTTCTGCTTGCGAAAAAACAAATTGCTCTCGTTGAGCGCAATGCGAAACAACCAGGAACTAAACGGATACCCTTGGTACTGGTAGCGCTTCAAATGAAGCATCGCCTTGAGAAACACTTGAGAAGTGAGGTCGCTCGCCACTTCTGCATCGTTCACCCGCTTATACACGAACACAAACACGGGCTTGTAGTAGCGATCATACAACACCGAAAACCGCTCAGGGCGTTTCAGCGCCTGCTGAATGAGGTCGTATTCCTCCCGGTGTTCGGGCTTTATGGTTGGGGTAGAAGCCAATCTGAAAAATTGCTGCTTGCCAGTGTAATGCAAAAAAACAAAAAAGCAACCAGCCATTGCCGACTTCGATCCAACACTGCTTCCAATGAGCCCCAGGCGCCTTTTTGACGCGCTAATGCGTCTTATCCACTGGTCAACAACGCGCCCCATTGCACAAAACAGCCTATCTTTAAACCCTACATGCCCAGCGTCCGCACTTTATGTAGTTGGTGGCTCCTCAGCTTCCTGTTGCTCACCCTTGGCGTATCCGGCCAAGACCACGACCACGAACATGTTGACGCCTTTCAATTTGTAGAAAACAAAGGCCAGTGGGCACCGGCTGTGCTCTACCGCAGCGATGTGCCCTCGGGTGCCCTTTTTCTCGAAGCACAGGGCCTCACCTACCGTTTCTACGATGCCGGCGTGTTGGCTTCTTTGCACGGCAAAGCCTACCCCGGAGACTTGTCGCAGTTGCGCATGCGCTACCACACCCTACGCCTCGAGTTTTTGGGCGCCAACGCCCGGCCCAAAGTACGCGGCCACCATCCCTTTGAGCACTACTACAACTACTTCCTGGGCAACGACCAAAGCCAATGGGTCGGCAAGGCAAAGGCCTATCCCGAGATCCACTACCAAGCGCTCTACCCGAATATCGACTTAAACCTTTACACGCAGCACCAGCAACTCAAGTACGACTTTGTGGTGGCTCCTGGCGGAGATGTTTCCCAAATCCAATTGCGTTACCGCGGAGCCGAACGCCTCAAAATCAAAAATGGAGCTCTCGTCATCCGCACCAGCCTCAACGAACTCATAGAAGCCGCCCCTTACGCCTATCAAATCATCAACAACCGGGAGGTAGAAGTACCCTGCCGCTTCGAACTCGAAGGCAAGGTATTGCAATTTCGATTTCCCAAAGGATACGATGCCAACTATCCCCTGGTCATCGATCCTACTCTCATTTTTTCCACTTTTTCGGGCAGCACCGCCAACAATTTTGGCTACACCGCCACCTTCGACAATTTGGGCTTTCTCTACACTGGTAGCACTGCCTTCGGCGTGGGCTACGACACCACCGCCGGAGCCTACAACACCACTTTCACCGGAGGCAACGTAGACATTGCCCTCACCAAGTTCGATACCACCGGCAGCGCCCTCATCTGGTCCACCTACATCGGTGGCAGCAGCGATGAGTTGCCCCACAGCCTGGTGGTCAACCGCAGCCATGAACTCTACCTCATGGGCACCACCTCCTCGGCCAATTTTCCCATTACCGACTCGGCCTACAGCGATTTTTTCGGAGGAGGAACCGCGGTAAATCTCCTGCAAGGCTTAGGGGTGAATTTCGACAACGGGGCGGACCTTGTGCTCAGCCGCCTCAGTGCAGACGGTTCCATCCTGCTGGGCAGCACCTTTTTGGGAGGTTTGGAAAACGATGGCCTCAACATCGACGGCAACTTGCGCTATAACTACGCCGACGAAGTGCGGGGAGAAATTTTGCTCGACGATCAGGAACAGGTATTGGTAGCTTCCAGTACGCAAAGCACCGATTTTCCTACCGCAGGCAATCCGCTACAGGCCGTTTACGGTGGCGGCCAGCAAGACGGCACCCTCACCAAGCTAACGCCCGATCTGCGGCAAGTCACCTGGAGCACCTTTGTGGGAGGTGACCAAAGCGATGCCCTCTATGCCATTGCGCTCAACCGGCAAGGTGAAATTTATGTTACCGGAGGCACTTACTCGTTCAACCTGCCTACCACTTCAGGCGTACTCTATTCCACCTTCAACGGTGGTCGGAGCGATGGACTCATCGCGCGTATTTCGCCCAACGGTCAAAACTTACAAGCCCTTACTTACTTTGGAACTCCGTTTTACGAACAGTTGTTTTTCATTGAAACCGATCGCGAAAACCGGGTGTACGTTTTTGGACAAACCGAAAATCAGGACTCCAGCTTGTTTTTCAATGCTGGCTACGGCGTACCCGGCACCGGGCAGGTGGTTTCCAAAATGAGTCCGAACCTCGATACCCTCATTTGGTCCACCAACTTTGGCACTGACCCGGGCGTTCCCAACCTTTCGCCCACTGCTTTTTTGGTGGATGTGTGCAATTCCATCTACCTCTCCGGATGGGGAGGCAACGTCAATCAGTTGCCCTTCCTCTTGAATAGCAGTGGCAGTGTCAACGGCCTCGATACTACCAGTGATGCTTTTCAAGGCACTCCCGGCGATACCAGCGGCAGCGATTTCTATTTCATGGTGCTCTCCGACGATGCCAACAACCTCATTTACGGTTCTTTCTTCGGCGGCAGCCCCGACGAGCACGTCGATGGCGGCACCAGCCGCTTCGACCGCAAAGGGCGCATCTACCAATCGGTGTGTGCCGGGTGCGGAGGGAGTTCCAGCTTTCCGCTGAGTGCCAATCCCTACAGCGCTACCAACGGTTCGTTGTGCAACAATGCCGTGGTGAAAATCGATTTCAATCTGCCGGTCGTCATCGCTGATTTTTTCATACCGCCCCAGGCTTGCCGCGATTATACGGTCAACTTTATCAACAGCAGCCTCGAACAAGGCTCTACCCAATATTTTTGGGATTTTGGAGACGGCGATACCTCTATACTGAAGAATCCGACCCACGTTTACACCAGCACTGGCACGTACACGGTGACTTTGGCAGTTTCTGATTTTGCCAGTTGCAACCTCGCCGATACCTTGGTGCAAACCGTAACCGTGGTAGAAGACACCAGCTACACCCTCACTCCGCAAAACCTGTGTCAGGGCGATTCGGTGCAATTGGGCCTTTCGCCCGAAGTAGGTCACAACTATCAATGGAGTTCCGGTGTTTTTCTAAGCGATCCCAATGCCGCCAACCCTTTGGCGGCTCCCAACACCAACACCACCTTTGTACTGCTCGACGACGATGGCGTGTGTGTCGATACGGTGACCCAAGTGGTCAATGTGGTTTCGTTGGTTGCCAATGCTGGTCAGGATACTTTGATATGTAGCACCCAGAGTTCGGTGCTGCTCACCGGGCAATCGGGCGGAACGGCCGCCACCTACCAATGGTCGTCTAACCCCAACTTTACCGACACCCTCAACAATTTTCCCAACGACAGTACACTTACCGCTTTCCCTACGGTGGCCAACACGGTGTATTACTTGCAAACCACCCGCCCGCCGGGTTGCAGCCGCACCGATAGTGTTGCCGTCACCATCAGTGACTACGCGGTAGAAGTAGTGCCCGAATTGTTTCGCTGCCCGGGCGATACCACGTTGCAAATCGAAGCGGTGAACCTGGCGCCCAACAATCCGCTTACTTATTCCTGGAGTCCGACGAACGCTATTTTGACCGATCCCAACCAGGCACAGATCACGGTAGCGCCTACTGTGACGACTACTTATGTGGTGACGACTACCAATGCTTCCGGGTGTGTGGGCCTGGATACCGCCACCGTTTTTGTATCTGCCTTTGTAGACAGTTTGCTGTCCATTTTTGCGGATGAAGACACCATTGAGGTCGGCCAGTCTACCGGACTGCACATTCGTCCGGCCGGCATGAATTTTAGTTGGAGCCCGGTGGAAAGCCTGGACAATCCTAACAGCAGCGATCCTGTGGCCACGCCAACGGCCTCCACCACCTACACTGTAGCGGTACAAGACCCTTCATTGGCGGGTTGCAACTACGAGTTGCAGCTCCGCATCGAAGTAGTGGATGTGTTTTGTGGTGAGCCCGATATTTTCGTGCCCAATGCTTTTACGCCCGACGACGATCAGGTGAATGATGTGTTGTTGGTGCGGGGCAACCGCATCAGCGAACTCTACTTTGCCGTCTACAACCGCTGGGGCGAGGTAGTTTTTGAAACCCGCGATCAGCGGGTAGGATGGGATGGCACCCACAACGGCAAGGCGGTAGACCCCGATGTGTATGCCTATTACCTGGAGGTGACTTGTCCTGGCGAAACGACCTTTTTCAAAAAAGGAAACGTGACCGTGATCCGATGAGCAGGCTATTGAAATACAGCTTAGCGGTTGGCCTTCTTCTCAGTTGGTGTTTCGGAGTTTGGGGGCAAGACATTCACTTTTCGCAGTTCTATTCCTCTCCGCTCCACCTCAATCCGGCCCTGGCCGGGGCTTTCGAGGGCGACTACCGTTTTGTGGCCAACCAACGGCGGCAATGGGGCGCGGTGACCCAACCTTTTCAAACCTTTGGCCTTTCGGCGGATGCCTCCGAATTAGGAGGAACCCCGGTAGGCGTGGGCCTTTCGTTTTTTAACGACCGGGCGGGTGACAGCTTTCTGTCGACCACACAGATCAACCTGGCCGGCTCGTTTACTTTGGCGCTGCCTACCGATAGTAGTTGGAAATTTAGCCTTGGCGCACAAACGGGTTATATCCGGCGGCAAATCGACTTTTCGGAATTGCAGTTCGATCAGCAGTACAACGGCGTTCAGTACGATCCTAACGCTTCCTACGGGGAGGCCTTTCCAACGGATGCCCTCAACACCTTGAACCTGAATTTGGGTTTCAACATTGCCCACCAACGCACCCATCGGAAACAAGAAAGCGTTGGCCTGGCCTTGTTTAACCTGCACCGCCCGCAACAATCGTTTTTGGAGAACAGCAACATTGTGCTCGATCGCAGGTTCGTGGCCCACGCCAAGGTGCAGCGCCCCATCACCGACAAGCTCGATTTGATCCCGGCCGTGCTGTTCATGCGGCAAGGGCCACACAGCGAAGTTTCCATTGGCACTTCCCTCAAATACTTGATGGACACCTCGCCCTTGCACTACCGGGCGCTCTACATCGGGGGCTGGACCCGTGCCCGGGATGCCGGCATGGTTTCGGCCGGCATGGATTACGACCGTTGGCATGTGGGGGTGAGTTACGACATCAACTACTCCGGACTTTCGGCGGCCAGCAATGGCCGGGGCGGTTGGGAAGTGGCCCTCATCTACATCCTGAGCAAACCCAAAGTACCCGATACCAAACGCTTTCGTCAATGCCCGCTCTACCTCTAAAAAACTGGTCGATCGCATTGTGGTTGCTGTTGTTGCCCGCTTTGGCGGGAGCGCAGTCGGCACAGCATTGGGTGAAGGTGGCCGAAAAGTCCCTCAACCAAGGCGACTTTTACGGAGCGGCTCACTACTTTCAAATGGCCTGCGAAAGCGATACCGGCAACCTCAAGGTGCACTACCAATACGCCGAGGCCTTGCGCCTGAACCAGGATTATAAAAAGGCCGAAGTGGCGTACAACAAGGTGTGGCAAAAAGACCGCGGGCAGCAATTCCCGGAAACGGAATACTGGCTGGCGCTCATGCAAAAGCAAAACGGCAGGTACCAGGAAGCTGGGGCACACTTCAAGAGTTTTAAACGCAATTTTCGCGACCGGCAAGCTTACGTTTACACGGCTTCCAAGCAAGAGATAAAAGCCTGTGCTTTTGCCCAGCGCCTACCGCCCGACAATGGCAAGCTGGACTTCGAGCACCCGGGCGAACCCTTAAACAGTTATGATTCGGAGTTTGCCCCCTTTTTGTGGAACGACTCTACACTGGTGTTTTCTGCCTTGCGCTACAACAAGGTGAATGCGGACAACAGCCTTCCGCTGGATTCTACCTACTTCGTACGCTTGTACAAGGCGCAGCGCTCGGGTGAAGCCTGGGCATCTGCGGTATTGTTTGAGGAAGCGCTGAACCTGGAGGGGATGAACGTGGCCAACTTTACCGCCAGCGAAGACGGCAAGCGGGTGTATTTCTCGGTATGTGAAGAAAAGCAGCCTTGTCAAATTTATACTGCTGCGTGGTTGGGCGATCAGTGGGGAGAGGCCACCCCCATGGAAGCCCCCATCAACCTCGAAGGGTTTTCGTCTACCCAGCCTCACCTGACCACTATCGAAGGCAAAGCCACTTTGTTTTTTGTTTCCGACCGGCCAAAAGGCAAGGGCAAGCTCGACATTTGGTTGACGCAAGTGGACCGCAAAGGCCGTTTCAGCAAGGTGAAAAATGCAGGTTCCAAAGTCAACACCAAGGGCAACGAGATTACTCCTTTCTACCGCAACGATGAGGGGCGGCTCTATTTTAGTTCCGATTGGCACTTGGGCCTCGGTGGTTTCGATGTGCTTTGGAGCGAAGGCCAACGCTCCTTCAAACCCGCTACCAATGCCGGCAAGGCCATCAACACGCCGGCCCACGATTATTATTACAGTTACTTCCCGGCCGCAGAAATGGGGTTTCTCACCTCCAACCGCAGCGGTGGACTTATGAAAAGCGGTACTTGTTGCAACGACATCTACCAGTGGCGCTACCAGCGCCCTGAGGAACCCGATACGCTTACTGAAGAAGAAGCCTTGCAAATGACCTTTGCCGAGCTCAACAGTTATTTGCCCTTGACGCTCTATTTTCACAACGATGAGCCCAACCCGCGGTCGCGCGACACCACCACTACGCTGAGCTACCTCGCCACGCTCAACGATTACCTCAAGTTGCAACCCACCTACGAATCGGAATACGCTTCGGGGCTCAAGAAGAACGAAGCCCGGCAGGCCAAGGACGACATGGGTGCCTTTTTTGAAGAAGACATCGCCCAAGGAGGCAAAGACCTCGCGTTCTTCACCGGATTGCTCTTGACCGAATTGGAAAAGGGCCGACAGATACAATTGGCCTTGAAAGGCTACGCCAGCCCACTGGCCCAATCGGACTACAACCTCATTCTCACCCAACGCCGGATTGCCAGCCTTGTGAATTACCTGCGGGAATACCAAAACGGTATTTTGGTGCCCTACCTCGATGGAAAAGCGGCCAACGGTGGCCGCCTGGAGCTGTACCGCATTCCTTTCGGGGAAAACCGCTCCGATCTGGCCGTTTCAGATAATTTGAACGACAAGAAAAACTCCGTATATAGCCGCAAGGCCGCTTTAGAACGCAAGATTGAGATACTGGAAGTGAAACAGTACACGGGTGACGACCGGCCGGATGCGCTGGAATTTCACCGCGATGAAGTGGACCTGGGCACGGTAAAGCAAGGGGAGAAGGTGACCTTTACTTACCAGTTTACCAATACTTCTACCGAAACGGTGGCCCTCCGTGCCTTCAAGCCGCAATGCAACTGTACCACTGCTGAAACCTCCCAAGGCGAAATTGCCCCGGGCGAAACGGCTACCATCACCGTGGAGTTCGACAGCACCGAAAAAGTGGGCGCCTTACAGCGCAGCATAGAAGTGTTGTGGGAAGCACCGCCACAAAGCAAAACCCTCACCTTCAAGGTGATTGTGGCAGAATAGCACCGTTATTGATTCAACCAGCGCTTGAAATCGGGGGAGCGCTCTACGCTCACAATCGTATCCCGGTTGGCTGGCGGTTCAAGTTCGAGTTTCACCCGGCCTTTGGTATAGCTAACCATGTTGGCAATTGCATCGATGTGGATGATAAACTGCCGGTTGATGCGGAAAAACTGACTTGGGTCGAGGCCCAATTGTACGCGGTCGAGCGAAGAATCAATGAGGTATTGCGGGCCGCTGCGCGTTACGAGAAAAGCGTATTTCCCCTCGGATAGAAAATAGGCCACATCTTCTACCGGGATGGAGCGAATTTTTTCTCCCGAATGCACCATGAAGCGTTTTTGATAGTCGGCTTTTGGGCCGCGCACCGCCTCCATAATGGCCTGGAAATCCATGTTGTCGGTGGACGATGTTTGCTGGTGCCACTCGTGAAATTTGTCCATTGCCAGGGTGAGGTCTTTCCGGTGAATGGGCTTGAGCAAATAGTCGAGGCTGTTGACTTTAAAGGCCTTGATGGCGTATTGATCGTAGGCGGTCGTAAAAATGATGGGCACTTTTACCGGGCATTTTTCAAAGATTTGAAAACTGTTGCCATCCGAAAGGTGAATGTCGAGAAACAGCAGGTCGGCCGTGTTTTTTTTGAGCCATTGGGTAGCTTCTTTCACCGATTCGAGACGGGCCAGCACTTCTCCTTCGGGCTCAACTTCCAGGAACATCCGCTCTAACTTTTCGGCGGAATGTACCTCGTCTTCTACAATAACCACTTTCATGAAACGAACTTTTACAACTCAGCTTTGATGAGGGGGAGGCGGGCAAAATAAAAACTATCGGTGGCTACAAACTCGGGTATCGAATCGGCAAACAAGCGGTAGCGCTCTTTCAGGTTTTGCAGACCCAGCCCGGTAGAAGGCACTTTTTCATCACGTGGCTGCAAGTTGTTGCGCACCACCAATTTTTCGCCTTCGTTGTAAAGGGCCACCACTAAAGGCGTATCGCGGGAAACCGTGTTGTGTTTGATGGCGTTTTCGAGTAGGAGTTGCAACGATAATGGAGGCACAAAATCGTTGAGCCTTTCTTCGTCGATCTGTATGTCTACCTTCAGGTTTTCGCCGAAGCGGATCTGTTGCAAAAACAAATAGGAATGGATAAAATCCAACTCCTCCCGCAGAGTGACCACCGTTTTTTCGCGAATGTCGAGCACGTAACGGTAGACCCTTGCAAACTCGTCTACAAACTGTTCGGCTTTGGCCTGATCGGAATAAATGAGGGAAGACAGCACGCTGAGGCTGTTGAACAAAAAGTGGGGATTCACCTGCGTGCGCAGGGACTCCAATTGGCTCCGTAAATTCTCTTTTTCCAGTTGTTCGTTGCGCAGCAGCGACTTTTTCCAAAGCTTGAAGTAGTATACGCCCTCTGAAAAGGCTAATAACACGGTATTCATCAAAATGGTGATGGTGATGTTGGAAGCGCAGAAGGCTTCTAATCCTTCCTCATAGGGTGCCAGGAAGTACATGGGCAGGCCAAGGAGAAGAATCATACCCACCGCAACCGGGTAGGTACAGACAATCTCCAAAATCGCCCTTCTGGTGATGTTCTCTTCCCAGGGATATTTGCGCTGTAGCCAACTTACAATCTGAAATACTGTGAGGGAAATGGTGAGGGTAATGATGCTGCCAATGATCATCTTCATGCCCAAAGTCTGCCATTCGGCCGCCGTAGGCATGTAGCCAGCCTCTACCCATTCGGGAATGTTGATGAACAAAGGCGGGGTGAGCCCGGCAACGAGGAAGACAGTTATGAACGTGCGGTTGATTTTCATCTCCTTCGAATTTACAAACTATTCAATGGAATGGCTGGTTGGGGTGCGCTGGCATCGGAAAGCGGTTGGCCGCTTTCGGGACAAACCATGAAATCGAGGATCGAATCGGAATGTTGTTCAACTGTTGGCAAAGTGAGAAAAAAGCCAATCACTGAAACGATGAAGACAATCCCTGCAATCCAGAGTTGCCAGCGGTAGGAGGAAGGTGAGGTGGTTGAATTCATGGTGATACAAGTGAATTACATGGCAAATCAACGATACTCCCGGCAGCTATAGAGAATGGTTTAGGATGAACCGGATGATTTGGGGAATGAACCGGATAAGGGTTCCAATTGTTATCTTATCAACCCCCAATTAAAAGAAGCCCCAATCTAATGCATTTGCGTACCCTCTTTTTTCTTTTCTGCTGCTGGCTCCTCTCCGTTTCGGTGGCCCATGCTCAATTGCTCGAACCTGAAGTGAAAGAACCTGCTCCGGAGTTTGACAAAAAACGTTTGCTACGGGTCATTCCCAAAGTGGTGCCCACCGATTGGCTGTTGGGCGATTATACTTTGGCTTTGGCTTACCCGTTTTCCGAACGTTTTCAGGTAGAAATGAAAGGCGGATTGCTGGGAAACTCCGAGTATATCTGGGAAGGAAACGACGTGACGCCCCCTTTTCGTTTCTTGTCAGAAGAAGACTTTTTTGAGCCCAATCCCATCACCAATGAGGTGCAAGGGGGAATGATGCTGGGCTTGCAGCCCCGGTTGATTTTTCCGGCCCATCGCTACAACAAATTTTTCTTTGCCGGTGCGCGCTATCGGCAGTTTGCTTTGCAGGAGGGACAGTCCATCCGGATTATTGAACCGATGTTGGGCGGAGGTTACGATTTTTTGATCTTTTCCAAAGCCCGCTTGGAGTTCTCTTTTGGAGCAGCTACCCGATTGTTTAAAAGCCGACTGGATGATCCTGATTTGCTACAAGCTGCCGAAAGGGACAACGAACTTTACGGGTTCATAGATTTGAAAATTGGCTGGGATTTTTCGACTAATTCTGGTAAACCCCGAGAATAAACAACCCGCCAGCGTTAGCAGCGGTCTGCATTTGATTTGGAGGCGGTTACTCCGTTGAAAGTTTGATAGTACGATCGCTGTAGTATACATTTGACGCTGAACTAACCCCGGTTCCCTATGAACTTTAAAAGACAAATTTCGCTGCTTGGCCTGGCCTTGCTTTTGCCTGTATTGGCGCTATCTCAAGATTTAGACGATGTATTCGACGATGGTGGAGCCTCCAATACTGCCATGATCCTCAAGGTTTCGCCTACCCAGTGGTTGCATCAGGAATACGGTTTGGGCTTGCAATACACGCCCTTTATCAACATTGCTTTCGAAGGCAATGCGAGTTTTCACGGTCGCTCACGGTACATCTGGGAATCTTATTTTTTAAATGGTCCCTTCGATTTGTTCGGCAGTGAATCCGAAAGTCCCATTACCGATTTGGTGCGCAACGGCATCTCGGTGGGTGGCGAAGTGCAGTTGTGTTCGCAGGTAGAGACGTTGTTTGGCTACAACTTTTTTACCGGTGGTCAAATTCGGCGGTTCTCGCTGGAAGGAGACCAAACCATCACCATTATTGAACCCCGATTGGGTTATAGCTACCTGTTTCATATTGGAACCCGAGGTGCTTTAGAGCTCAAAGGTGGGGTCGGTTACCGGATTTTCGACAGCGACTTACCGACCTTTGCCTTACAGATTTCGCCACCAGAAAACTATACTTTTGCTTTTGTCGACCTCAAATTCGGAATCACCCTCCTTTAAGTTTCCAACTACCATGAAGTACTTGTTTTTTCTCAGCACCTGGTTGCTGGTATTCGTGCCATTTGGTTATGCTCAAGATTTTACCGAAGCCACTGTAAAATGGGGGCCCGAAGAAGAGCGCAAAGGGGAGTTTTTCATCAAACTCATCGGCTCGCAAGATGAATATACCTACACCGCTTGGGGACAGAAAGGGTCGCTGAAAATTCAAAAGTTGAATGAAAGATTAGAACCCATCAATGAGATACTCATCGAGCGGAAGTACCAGGGAAAATCCATGGATTACGAGTTCAGCCTCTTGCATGGAAAGGCCATTCGACTGTTCTTTTCCTTCTACAACAAAAAAGCGAAAAAGAAATACTTGCTGGTGAAAACCTTGAATTTGTCCGACCTCAACGTGATGGATGAGTTGAAGACCATCGGGTCGATCGATGCCCAGCAAAAAGGAATTTCTCTGGGCAGGGGCTCCAGCAGTGAAACATCTGGTGCCTTTTCTTACTCCATGAGTCGGGACGAAAACAAGTTGATGATCTTTTTTGGCAACCCCGGAGCCAAGCCCGGGTATGAAGGCTTCACTTTTCAGGTCTACAATCAGGAGTTTGAAAAAGAATGGGAAAAGGAAGTCGAGCTTCCCTACGTCAATAAATTGTTTTCCATCACCGACATCCGGGTGGACAATCCGGGCAACATTCACATTGCTGGAAAAGAATACAAACCTGGCCGAAATGAAAACAAACGCTCGGAAGAATTCGATTATCGGATCATCAGCTGGTACCAGGACACCGATCGGGTGACCGACTACAAAGTGGCCTTGCAAGACGAAAAGATCATCACCGACCTGCAGTACGCTTTCAACGACAAGGGCGAACTGGTTTGCTCAGGTTTCTACTCCAACGATGACTATCGGAACGTTACCGGTACTTTTTTCCTGCGTATCGCTGTCAAAGACAACAAATTACTCTCCCGAAGCATCAAAGAATTCGATTTTGAATTCGTCACCCAATTCATGTCCGACCGTCAGAAAAAGAAGGCAGTAAAAAAAGAGGCCAGGGGCCGGGACGTGGAACTCTATGAATACGACTTAGACGACATTGTGCTGCGGGATGATGGCGGAGCTTTTTTGATCGGAGAGCAGTATTATGTACAAGTGGTAACCCGCACTTCTACCAATGCTAACGGGCAAATGCGGACCACCACCGATTATTACTACCATTTCAAAGATTTAATTGTGGTGAACATTTCACCTGAGGGCAACATCGATTGGAACATCCGCATTCCCAAAATTCAGGTAACGCGAAACGATGGCGGCTACCGCTCGTCTTACCACCTCAAAGTGGTGAACAACAAGATTTATTTCCTTTTCTACGATGATGACGACAATTTTGAACTCGACCCTGACGAAAAGCCCCAACGGGGAGGATTCGAATCCATCGCATTGGTAGAATTGGAGCAAAGCGGGGAGTATGTGAAATACAAATTCATCCCCAAAGAAGACATTCAGGTGAGCATGGTGCCCAAACAGTTCAGCTACCTCAACGAACAAGAGGTGCTGCTCTATGGCTCAAGCCGGATGGGCTTGAGTTTTTCCCGTCGGAAATACCAGTTTTCACGGCTGGTGTTTAAAAAAGAATAAGTAAGTGCAACCGGATATTTCAGCCCCCCAGTTTTGAACAACTTCGCCCACGCCGGTTGGTCGACCGGGATCCGTGCAATAACTTTGAATTAGGACTCAAGCCTGGTTTCCATGGGAAAATGGCCATCGTGCTCCTTTTTTGAACCCACTGGTTTTTCTCTATCTTCAACTTTAGTGTAAAACCTTACTATGCCCCTAATCACTATGAAACGCTTCTTTTTGTTATTGGCCTTGGTGGCCTCCGTCTTTTCTGTTTTCGCTCAGGAATATCCAAACGCGAAAGTGGAATGGGGCCCTGAAGAAAACCACAACCGCGAATTTTTAAAAGGAGTGCTGGGCACGTATGCCGATTACACCTACACCCTTTGGATCACCCGAAACAGTTACCGGATTCAGAAATTGGATCGGAAACTCAACATGGTGAAAGAAGCCTCTTTTGACCTGGAGTACAATGGAAAAAGCATGGTCTACCAGTTTGCCACCGTGCACGGCGATGAAATTCGGGTGTTTACTTCTTTCTGGAACCGAAAAACCAAAAAGAACTTCTTGTTGGAGCAATCCATCGATCCCATCACCTTGAGTGCCTCCAAACCGATGGAAAGCATAGGCAGTATTGCTACCCAAAACAACCGTTTTACCCTTCATTTGGGTGGCCACAGCAGCACGGTGGTCACAGGTGATTTTGGCTACAACGTGAGCCGGGACCAAAACAAATTGATGGTTTTCTACGAGAACCCCGATGCCAAGCCCGGCTACGAAGGGTTTACCTTTCAGGTATTTGACAAAAACTTTAAGAAAGAATGGGAGAAAACGGTGGAACTGCCCTACGTCAACGAAATGTTTACCGTTTATGGCTTGCAGGTGGACAATGCCGGCAACATTCACATCTCCGGCCGGGAGTACTTGCCCGGCAACCGCAATGGGCGCAGAGGATCTCGAAATTTTAACTACCGGGTCATTAGCTGGTACCAGGACAGCGACCGGGTGACCGACTACAAAGTAGCCTTGCCCAGCGAAAAGTTGATTCGCGACATGCAGTTTGCCTTCAATGACAAAGGACATCTTATCTGTTCCGGGTTCTACAGCAACGGATCAGTAGCGGGCATTAAAGGTGCTTATTTTATGCGCATCGACCCCAAGGAAAATAAGGTGCTGAGCCGCAGCGTCAAGGAGTTTGATTTTGAATTCATTACCCAGGACATGAACGAACGCCAAAAGGAGCGTGCTGCCCGACGGGAAGCCAACGGGAAGGATGTGAACTTGTTTGAATACGACTTGGATGAAATTGTGATTCGGGAGGATGGCGGGGCCGTGCTGATTGGGGAACAGTATTATGTAGAAGAAGTGGAAAGGAGCCGCTACAACCCCAGCACCGAAACGTGGACCGAAACCACCACGTACCACTATTATTACAACGACATCATTGTAGTGAACATTTCTCCGGAAGGAGAAATAGAATGGAACCTGCGCATTCCCAAGTACCAGCACTCTATCAACGACAATGGCTTTCGCTCCTCTTACCATTTGATGGTGGTGGAGAACCAGATGTGTTTCCTTTTTTATGACGATGACGACAACTTTGATGTACCGATTGACGAAGAACCGGGGCGGAGTTCTTATGAGTCGTTGGCCCTGGTAGCTTTGGACTTATCGGGTGATTCGAAGAAGTACAAGCTCATCGCAGAAGAGGAAATTGAATTGCGTTTTATTCCGAAATATTTCGAACGGCTGAGCGACAAAGAGGTCTTGCTGTATGGTTTTCAAGGCGGTTTTTTAGGGTTTGGCAGACAGCAATACCAATTCAGCCGCCTGGTGTTTGAGTAGCCACCACGCCCTCAAGCCCCTACCTCATTCAGGCGTTGCATTCATCGGTATCTAACTGAATTCTAATCGGTTTCTAATCGATTGAT
>CALCCE010000005.1 GCA_937899835.1 uncultured Flavobacteriales bacterium
AAGATGAGATCCGGGCGGTGACTACGGATGATGTAGGGAATACTTACATTGCTGGGGTGACCAATAGTACAGACTTGCCTATAGCTGGATTGTATCGATTGAACGGTAAACTTCAAGAAGATGGGTTTGTAGCCAGCTTTGATGCTAATTTTGTGCTTCAGTGGGTTGACTATTTTGCTTCTGATCAAAGGGAGTGGATCAATGATATCGCCTGGACTGCCTTTGGAAACCGACTTTACTTTGTGGGCACACACGATGAAGGACCTCACCAGAGCAATTTAGACATCTACGATGCCCCCGGGCCCAACTACTTTCAGGATTTAGTTACCGGAAGAACAGGTTTCTTTGGGTTTGTAGATGCACTGAGTGGAAATCGCGTATTGCTTTCGGTAATTGGGTCTGAATTGACCAGCTGTAAGGCCATTGATGCCGATCCGGTCAGCGGTGAATTTGTGATTGTGGGAAAGACGGAAAAATTGTCGGGGCAGAATTGTTCCGGGAGTACACAGTACACTACCCTGCCCATTTGTGACAACACTCCCGGAGGAACAACTCCTTATTTTCAGCAAACCAACGGTGTTTTAGCCGGCACCTCCTACACGAATTCATTAGACGGCTGGTTCGCCATTTTTAACCCTAATGCTTCGCTGCGCATTTGCTCCTTTTTTGGAGGCGGGTCACACGATGCCATCCGGGATGTGGCCATGGATCCGGCCAACCAACGTATCTACATGGTTGGTACTACCAGTTCAGAAGCGCCTACGCCTGTCGACTATTGCAGTGCCAGCAGTACCGGTACTTTTCCAATCTGCAATACCATCGGAAGCGGGGCATTCTTTCGGCCTGAACTCAATGCGGTTTCTCCCATGAGCACCCATGTACCCGATGGTTTTGTGGCCGGCATGAGCTACAATGCCGAATTGGATTGGTGTACCTACTTAGGAGGCATTGACATTGATGGCGCGACCTCCGTAGCTGTATCTCCCACTGGTAAAGTAGCGGTAACTGGATTTACCCGTTCGTGGACTTTCAACACACAAGCGAACCTCTGCGCATCTGCTATGACCGACCACTTTCCCGTGTGCTATACCAACACTCAATACTCCGGTCATTACAACCCTCAAACCGCAATAGTCAGTTATCAGATGTTTTTATCGGTTTTTGGAAATAATGGGAATATGGAATATAGCATTCTGGACGGCGGTCAGTGGGACGAAGCGAAAGTCAACTGGAGTCCAAATGAATTCTCTCCTTTTTCCACTTTCTTTCCTGAAGTAGCCATCGATGAAAACGAAAACTATTTTGTGCAGTTCACCTCATGGAGCAATAACCAAAGCCCTTATGGACCGCTAACACCAGTGCAGGCCAATGGATTTTATTACCAAGATGAAAACGCCGACCTGGAGCATACCGGCAACGATCATAGATCGGATGTCATTGTGTTGGGCATTGATGCCAATTACAACCAAAAATTAATGACTTATCTGGGAGGAGTATCTTATGATAGTCATAGCGATTGGTCAGATGGAATTGCTACGCATCAATCCCGGGTAATTGTAGTTGGAGGCACCTCCTCACAAAGTCATTTTGGGCCTTTCTGCGATGGTTCATTTCAATATTGTGCAGGCAGTTCCTTAACGATACCCAATCAACACTTTTCTGCTGGCTACCTGGCGGAACTTAATAAGCGGGGTTGGCCGCTTAGTATAAATGAAACCCCCAAAGAAGGAACATACACCCTGGAAGTTTTTCCCAATCCATTGACGCAAGGAGAACATCTTAATTTGCAGTTACCAGAAGTACAAGGCGAGTTAGTGGTATTAAACACCCTTGGAAAGGTGGTTTACCAGCAAAGACCCAATCAAGTGAAAGTGCAATTGGACATTTCTCACCTGCCTCCGGGAGCCTATATGGTGCTTTGGCAAAACGAAAAGCAGTGGTTGGGGAAAGCAAAATTTGTGATCCATTAACCTCTTAGGAGCCCCATCTCCAAAGGATAGTAGCACATCATACAATGATTTATGCCCAAAAATTTTATTAATTTCCATTGTTCTATCGAAAAAAAATATGCCGGCCATTTTTTGATGGACATTGACCTAATTCCAGGTACTAACCTCATTATTGGCCAACGAAAACCTGAACCATGACATTTATCAACTCTCTGTTTAGCAGGAGATGCAATTTTAATTTGCTTGGTATGGGTGTTGCCATCTTAATACTATCTCTTTGCAACTCCTTGAGTTTTGCCCAAACTCCCATCGAGCCCTTACCCGATGGCTTTGAAAGCGGTGGATTTATTAGCGACTTTGCACATGATCCGAAAAATGACCTAATGTTTATTAGCGGAATTTTCCATTATTCATCTAATGGAAAAGATATGCGTGGGCTTACCTATTATGATGGCTCCGAATTTCATGAAATCCAAGGCTTAGTTGATACTTGTCCTGGTATATGCCAATCAATAGGAGGTATTCATTGGTATAATGATACATTATGGATAGCCAGAACCTATAATGACATTTCTACATCGACCTACGGCATTACGAAGCTTTCAGGCTCACCAGGCAATTGGACCATAACCAACCATAAGGATGTTTCCAATGGGCCAATAGCTGACTTCATAGACTTTAGGGGTGAAATCTACGCGCTGGGCTACTTCACACAATTTTTTGGTGTTGCTTCAGAAAAAATCATTCGAAAGACTACAAACGGTTGGGAAGCCTTGCCCTCAGCAGGATTAAATTTAGATGTAGGTGATTATTTTACGGATGGTTTCGTGTTTAATGATGAACTATATATCGGCGGAAACTTCAATGTAGGTCAATACCAATCCATCTTAAAGTGGGACGGGCAAACCATTTCCCCTATTGAAGATGGGCTAAGGGGAAGTATCTCCTGGGTAACCAACATGGCTTCCTACAAGGGGAAGTTATATGTTGCTGGCGGCTTTTGGGACTCAAGTGGCAATCCTGGCAACAACATCGTAGTAATAGACAATGGTAAAATGAAGCCCGTTGGCCTGGGATTAACTGCATTACCAGACGCACACGGTATTTCCCAAGTAAATGGAATGCAAGTGCACAACAACCGACTCTACGTATCGGGCTCTTTTCACTATGCCAATGGCCTACCTGCAAGTAGAATAGCTTATTTTGATGGAACGAGTTGGTGTGCGCCCACTACTGAATCGGTTAATCAACCCCTCGGTGAAATGGCAGTGTACAAAGGTGATATCATACTTGACACCAAAGGTTGGTATTACCGTGACAACGACACCATCAGAGGCATCGCCAAAATAGAAGTAGCTCCACCTGCGGCTTGTGGTACGCCGGTTTCCGTATCGGAGGTAGCGGCTTCTAAGAACATCCAACTCTTTCCGCAACCGGCCAGCGATCAATTCTTTCTGGAAGGCCTTACTACTGGAAATTTGGTGGAAGTGTACGACCTAACCGGGCGGCAGGTCCGTTCGTGGATTTCAGGAGCGCCTT
>CALCCE010000006.1 GCA_937899835.1 uncultured Flavobacteriales bacterium
TAGCTCAGCTGGATAGAGCATCTGCCTTCTAAGCAGACGGTCACAGGTTCGAATCCTGTAGGGATCGCTATACAGAATTGAGAACGGAGTGCGAGCGCGAAGCTGCTTTTCACTCCGTTTTTCTTTTTTATCGATCACAAGTTTTAATTCAACCTACGGTGCAATTTATCGCTCTCCTATTTTTGTTGATGGTATCATCCTTCTCTGGCTCTAAGCCTCAGCCAAATTTGGACAAGTACAAACTTAAAGGGAAAGGCAAAGAAGTAACTTCAACTTGTTTTTTGGCCGAGGTCAATAATAAGAAAGTTGTTCCCGGTGATTTCATATATGATGGAATAGCAATAGACTTTTTTACCACCAATTGTTATTTACAATTTGATCAAGAGGGCAAACTCATAGCCGAGGGATCGATTGACAAATATCAGAGCGCTTACCCAACCTACCACTACGATTATTTTCCCAATGGCCTACTTAAGGAGATGTATCGTATTGACTATGATGGCAACCGGAAAGTACTTTCAAAATATGGCTATCATGATTTTGGCAAGATTAAGAGCTTAACCAAGTATGATGACTTGGGAAACAAAATAGAAGTCAGTCAATATATTTATGACAATGATCAACAACAACAAAAGCTGGTTACTGCATTAGCTAATGGAGACACTACCACAATAAACTTGGTATTTGAAAATAACTTGTTAGCTGAAATGAAATTTGAGGAAGGTGGTGTTAGTTATACTTATGATATTCAAGGTAATTTAATAGAAGAAAGATGGAACCTTCCAGAGAGTAACGAAGTAACTGTTGAGTCCTACGCCTACAATGAAAACGGATTGTGTTCCCAATCAACCACACGACATCTCAACAGCGAAGACACCCCTATTTCTCCTTCAGAGCACATTTCATACACTTACGACAAGCACAAAAATATAACTTCATTGGAGTACAATGAAGGCAACATAAAATCTCTCATCTCATTTGAGTACAAGTATGATAATGTGGGGAATTGGACAGAATTAATTGAATATTGGGAGGGAGAGCCAAAGTTTATTCTAACCCAAAAATTAGTTTATTGGTAAAAAGAGATATCAGAAATGGTTTTGGTATTCCCCAAACATCGGTACCGAAAAACAGCTTATGAACTACTGAATTTCCTAAAATTTTAAGCTGCAGCCAACGTTTCTGGTGCAATATTTAGGTGAAAGCTACCCCAACTGCCGAAGCGCCAAATCCACCTGTCTTTGAGAATAAGCCGTACGCTTCCAATGACCGGGAGCCCAACCTTGCAAAAAACGTTCGAAGTCGGCCCAGGCTATCGAATACAGTAGGCGCCACTCGGTTTCCAAGGCGGTTCCGTCTACATTCGGGTGGCGGCTTCCGAGGGCTTGATGTAGATGGTAAAAATAGATGTCCATAAATTCTTTTTCCTCGGCGACACTGCGCAGGCCTCCTTCTTTGCAGCTCAACAAATAAGCGAGGTCCTTCATGCCACACCCCGCTCCAACATACTGAAAATCAACCGCAGCCACCGCATCGCCAGTAGAGAAGCAGAAATTGGCATATTTGGCATCGCCGTGCACCAAGGTTTTGTAAGTGCATTCTTCCAGAGCTTGATGCAAGCCCTTAGCGGCCGTCTTTAATGAACCTGCGGGCATGGCTTTCCATTCTTCGGGGCGCGTATCGAGTTGCCAATACGTCCCGCTTTCCCAAAGACCTTCTGCCGGGTCTTGGAGAAATTCAGCATGAAAATGGGCCAACCATACGATGCAACGCTCAATTTCCTGGTTGGTAAGCTGGGTTTTCCGCAAGGGGAAACCGGCAGCATCCAAATCTTCCAGTACCAACAGGTGTCCACCTGCAATGGTAGCGGTGCCTAAGCATTGCGGAATGCGACAAGCTGCATGGGTGCGATGCGCATAATTTTGGTACCAATGCAGCTCTACTTCATAGGAGCGCAGCTTACGTTGGTGGCCAAGGTCCGTATTCCATTGCCGTAGGTGCTGGGCTGCTGCAGGTGGTTGAATACGCTTCACAATCACACTTGGCCAATCGGCTCCCGACAAATGAACTTTCAACAGCACACCGTAGCCGGACCATAGGGATTGTACTAGCTCGATGTGGTCGATGGACGTGAAGCTCAAAAGCGGCTCTAACTCTTTGGCCAGTTGATTGTGCATTTTCAAAGGCAAATGTATTAGGCAGTGAGGACCAATGCAAATCCTTATTCTTATGCCTTGAGGCTTTCTTCTGACTCAGCATCTGGAGTTAAACACCTCTCAACTATTCACCCTGAGACGTCTAAGTCTTAGACTTTAATTTAGGCAAACGAATGACCTAAAGTATTGGAAATCTGCCTTTTAAAAAAAAGAGTTTTTCAACTTCTCCATTGACTCTATAATTATTACAAAATCTCGATAATTTTTCTCTGGTTTTCTCCTGCTTCACGGCAACTTCCACTCGTAAGTCACTTCTTCTAACAAGCGTCCATTTATGGTGAAGTGTTGCCAAAGGCCACTTTTTCTTGAAGTTTTCACCCTGGAGTAGGCACCTTTGGAAACATCCTGAAAGTGGTTTTTACCTCTTGGATGCAGGTATTCGATTACCGCAAATTGTCCTTTCCACTTGAGCGCTCCTTTCACTTGAGTGATGTCTGCATAATGACTCTTGTAGGCCCCTGCTACTCTTCCCGGATAGTACTCTTCATATATTCCTTCTGGCAGGCCTTCTTCTGAGAATTCAATCA
>CALCCE010000007.1 GCA_937899835.1 uncultured Flavobacteriales bacterium
GCTTGCTAAGCACCACCCGGCAAAAAATCCCACTCTGCGGCAAGCTTGTCAACGTCACCCTCGTATTGTGGGAAATCACTGTCGAAGGCTAAGGTATATTGCGACAAATCCAAAAGTCCCCCCTGAATCTTCTTAGAAGTCGGGCTACTAAAGGAGGCACTGGCTTTCAGCAAATCCTCTATCTTGTCTTTTCCGATTCCTGGTATCGCATCAATTTGAGCCAGAGATTCAAACTGTTGATTTTTTAGTTTGCTGCGGTACTCGAGAATTCGACGGGCAACGGTTTCGCCGATGCCATAGTTTTCTGCTGGATGCTCAACGTCTTCAATGCCAGTCAGGTCACTCAGCGTGGCACGGTTCAAAAAGTCAAAAAGGGCTGGGGTATAATGGTCTTTCATCTTCAAGTGATTGAAAAAAGGAACGGTTTTACCCTTCGTTCTTTTTGTCGATGAAAACCTAACCATCCCCTTTTAAAGATTGGCTTTGATTGAGGATAAGAGGTGTGACGAACCGTCGAATGCGGATGCTCCCTAAACGGAAACCAACCTTCCGTTGGTAAGTCCGCAGTTTCTCTAAAAAATATATCTTTGAAAAAGAGGCTTACCGTAACTATTGAATTAACCCCAATTGTTTTAAGCAGTTCGTATGTTCCCCCAAGTATTTTCACTATCAATGGTAGTGCTCCATGCTACGCCTTGTTTTTTGTCCGCTAAGTTTCTTAGTCATCGCAAAGCGCCATTGGCTCACCTGAAATCATTGTCCAATGGATTTCTGAGACCGCCTGCGATCTTCAATTTTCGAGGCTCTTAGCTGCAGTACTTTGCCCCGGTACAGGTTTTGTCCTCCTTGTAGTATATCATTTCACAGTAACTAACCACTCCCGTAAGTCGTGCTTGCAACCCACTTGCTTTGATGCCGGCTTTCCCACACCGAAATTTGATGATGTCAATGTCTTTTTCAAAAATCGATTCATACCTTGGATTTGCTCATTTTATTCGCATTAGCCATTTCTTCCAGCGAGTTGGAATCCTCTGTCTATTATTTTCCTCATATGTGTTCAGCATTGGTGCTCAAGTTCCCACTGATACTCTAAACCAAAACGCTGAGCCAACTTTTCATTTCATTGATGGCCTTAAAGACCTAAAAGCACAAGCTTTTACTTGTTTACATGCATCAAATGGCATTACTTATTTTGGCTCTAAAGGATTAATTTTCTATCAAAATAAAAAGATAAAATACTCCTCTGATGCTTTCCATTGCTATCGTAAATTATTGAACGTATATGAGATGGCTGAAGATGACTTAGGTAATATTTGGCTTGGCCAGAGCGATAATACCATTGGAATTCTTCACAACGATTCAATTACTGAGTATTCTTACAACGATACGTTAAAAAAATACTTAGGCAGGGCAAACTACTTTCATAACATTTATGTGGAAGACAAATCTCTTTTCACCTCCAACTTAGGAAAAGGAATCAGCCAAGTTGACCCTTGGGGTAACTGGAACGACTCGCTGTTTATTCCTTACCCTAAAAAAGACACTACCGACATTCAATTGCTTTGTTTAAAAAGAGGTGTTATAGCAGGAATGACTCCTCGGCATAAACAAATCAACACCCTGCGAATTCAACTAAAGACCTCCCCAGATGCACCCGTACAATCTTTTTATTTTCCTTTTCAAAGCATTCCGAAATACTCGAGTACTTCCCGGGTATTTGCTACACAAATTGGCAAAAAGATATTCACATGTGTAGACAGCCGGATTTTTCAAATTGAAGGTAAAAAGGCCCAACAAACTTTAGATCTGAAACAACCCATCAATAGCATTACTTCTGATCAATACGGTCGTTTGTGGGTTTGCACTGGAAATGGAGCTTACATTTATGGACCTGCTGATTTCACTAAGCTAACAAACCACTGGTTCAAAGGTGAAGACCTACTTGTGAAGGGAAATTTAGAAGACTACGAGGGTGGCTCTTGGCTTATCAGTTATCTCAAAGGCCTAATATATATTCCAGATCAAAGAATAAAATTAGTCCGTGGATTCAAAGGCAGGTGGAAAAGTGCTATAAGTATGGTGGTTGACAATGAGAACAACTTACTTGTTGCAATCAATAGCCAAACCATTAAAAAAATAACACCTGAAGGCGACACCACTATCCATCACTTTCCTTTCAACCAAACTCGAAGGTTGTCCAGACCAGCACTTTATCTCAATCCAAGTAAAAATCGATTATGGTTCCAAAGATTAGGTGAAAATCTACAGCTTTCACTATCCGATTTAAGTGTAATCAAAAAATATCCAGGATCGGATAAAATAATAGAGTCTAAATCAGGAAGTGTATTCATGATCTCTAAAGGAATAGTTGAGGAATGGCGCTCAGACACTCTATTTAACAGAACCAAAGCTTTTTCATGGTTTAAACCAAATGAAGTTGCTTTTGGCAATGGCGATACTCTCTTCATTGCGACACAAAAGGGCTTACTCTATTCTTTTAAAAATGAGATACACGAATACACTTTACCTGAACCTTACAATAAATTGCCTCTCACATCTCTTTTTCAATTAGACAGCAATTCCATTGGCTTTCAGTTTGATGGACAACAGAATATTGGCTTTTTATCAAAAGGAAAATTTACAGTTTTTACTCACCCAAGAATTAAGACCACATTTGTCAAAACACGCTATATCCGCCCAAATGAATTCTATTGTCCTGGGTATCCTTCCTATTATTTCAGGGTTTCAAAGTCAGATACCGAAATCTTTGAACTTCCTTTTGTGACAGGATTACCAATATCGAAGCAAAATCTGGGAGCTGTCTTTTGGCAAAACAAGCTTTGGGAAGGCTTTCCAGATGGCTTGATAGCATATGACTCCAGCTATGTATTCAACCGTACCATAACACCAATAAAATTCGGTTTGAGCCATGTAAAAGTTAATGACCACCCCTTTCCAGTTCAAGGCTCATACTCTATGCCCTACGATCAAAACAACTTCAGGTTTATCTATTATTCCAATTCTTTTCTCTCCTACAGAAGCCTATCCTACCGCTATAAAATGGAGGGCATCAATGAAGATTGGGTAAGAACCACTCAAAACGAAATTCAGTTCACCTCCCTAAATCCAGGTGAATACAAACTACACATCGCTGCCACCGATATCGAAAACCAATGGAAACGCAATACCCTAATTATTCCAATCACAATTCTTCCCCCTTTTTACGCCACCTGGTGGTTTCGCACCGCCTGGATATTAGCAGCTTTGGGCCTTGTTTATGGAATTTACCGCTTCCAAATCCGACGAATCAAAACGGTTAACTCTCTGCGTGAAAAAGCCGTGAAGCACCAACAGCAAGCACTCACCGCACAAATGAATCCGCATTTCATTTTCAACAGCATGAATTCGGTGCAACAGTTTTGGTTGGAAAACAAGCAGGAGCTGGCCATGAGTTTCATGGGCAATTTCGGCAAGCTGATCCGTCGGGTAATGGAGCATTCGGCTTACGAGTACATCTCGCTACAAGAGGAAATCGACACCTTGACCATTTACCTCAACCTGGAGCAAGGCCGCCTCGAAGGGCACTTTGACTACGTCATTGATGTAGACCCATCAGTAGACCCACAGGAAGCCGAAATACCGCCCCTGCTCATTCAACCCTATGTAGAGAATGCCATTTGGCACGGCATCCGCCCCTTGGAAAGTGGAGGTTTGATTTCCATCCAATTCTCTAAAAACGCTCGGCAAGGAATACTGTGCGTGATCAAAGACAACGGCGTGGGCCGGTCCAAGAGTTCGAATCCAACTGCAGAACACCAATCGCGCGGCATGCAAAAAACGGCTTCGCGCCTGGAAATTTTATCACAACGTAGCAAGGAGCCCTTCTCCTTGGAAATCATTGACCTGGCAGATCAACATGGTGAGGAAACTGGCACCGAAGTGCGGTTTACCATACCCGAACGATTTTAGATCCTCTAAATCAATCTTCAAAACCATTTATTGAGTTATCTCACGACTTTAACGCCTCTCCATTATTCCCTAAAAACATGTCTAAAAAGTCAATTTCAGCTTCTCCTAAGGGTCCCGACTTTCAGTGGAAATTATGGTTTTTGTTCCTTGCATTTTTAGCCGCACCTATTTTCCTAGTGGCTCAAAGTGAGCTAAAAAAGTGGCAGGACAATTTGGAGCCTTCCCATCGAATACTTGATGAACTACAAAAAAAAGGCTCTTATATATTCACCATTTTTCAAGCCTCTAATGGAGCCACTTGGTTAGGAACCGGCACAGGAAAATACCTTTACCAAAACAAAGAATTTACTCAAATTGAGACCGGCTTGGATAACCCTGACGCGCAAAATATAGTTTTTGAGATCTGCGAAGACGAAGACGGTAAAATTGCATTTGGTGCCAACGATAATACCTTACGAATCTACGACAACGACACCCTCTATCCATACAAATACAACCAATTACTCCAAGACAGCATACCGTCAGGTAGGTACTTTCACAACATTCAACTGGAAAATAAATCATTCTATTTTTCCAATAAAGCAAATGGAGTAATTCAAATAGATTCAAGCGGTCGTTGGAATGATTCGCTTTTTGCAAGCGACCAACCTGACCAAACGGTTGATGTACAAATATTACAACTTGAAAAAAGCATTGTTGCAGGAATAAAATCTTATCCAAAAGACCCCCAAAAGCTAAGAATTCAGGTCCGAGGTTCATCTCAAGACCGCATAGACACCTACGTTTTACCATTTAAGAACAACCCTAAACATAGCCGTCGAATAAGAGTACATACCGCCCGAACCAACGGCTTATTGTTCATTGGGATTGAAAACAAAGTTTATTCGATTAATAATGGAAACGTCAGATTATTATTTGAAACCGACAATTATATAAACAGTTTAGCCTGTGATCAATTCAATCAATTGTGGGTTTGCACCAATGAAGGAGCACTGATATATGGAAAAAACAAAGATTATACCCAACTAAAATACCATTGGTTCAAAGAACACGACCTAATTGTCAAAGGACAATTGGAGGACAATGAAGGAATGGCCTGGGCCTATTCTTATGGTAAAGGCCCTCTAATTATACCTCATCAACAAATAAAACAGGTGCCTGGATTCAAAAGAAATGAGAATACCATCTTAAGCTTTGCCAAGGACGAAGAAAACCACCTTTGGGTTCTATTATCTTCAGAAGATGTTATGAGGGTTAGTCCGAAAGGCGATACTACATATTATCATTATCCCCTAAATATAAAAACCAGGCATAGATTACCTTATTTATTTTTCCATCAGACGAGCAAATCATTATGGTTGATGCGAAGCGGAAGTACCCTGCGAATCGATGGTGAATACCGACATAAACCTAAGGTTTATCCGATGGCAAAATCAGTTTCTTTTTCATCATCTGGTCATCTCTTGTTGATATATACCAACTATATAACCGAAATCCGTAATGATACAATATATAAAACCACCAGAGAAAAAGACCGTTTGCTTATAACAGGTATTGAAGCCGGATCCAACGATACCATGTATTTAAGTACTGCAAATGGACTGAGATACTATATCAATGGCAACATCTATTCCTACCAGAATCAAGACTCATTACTCCAAAAAAATATTCTCGAAATGGTACAGCGTTCAGATAGCACGTTAGTTCTCCTTTTTGAGGATCATAGTGGATTGGGGTTTTATAAAAACGGTACAACATCTTCATGGTCCCATCCAATTTTTGAACTCCTTGCTGGGCAGTTTCGCTACATAGAAAATGATTGCTTCCTGCTAATAGGATTCCATAAGTACCTGATCAATATAACTGATGCCGATACACAAATTGTAGTGGTTCCTAACCTAGATGGCCTACCCTTTTCCAACCGCCTCCGAGGCAATACCTACTGGAATGGGATGTTTTGGCAAAGCTCCCCAGATGGACTGATTGCATTCGATTCTATTTATTTACATGAAAGGCCAGAACAAGTGACATCATTTGAGGTGGCTGGTTTAAAAGTCAACGGAAGAAGAAAAGAAATTAAATCCAGTTATTTACTCCCGCATGATCAAAACAACTTGAATGTTATTTTTCACAGTTACTCCTCTATCGCACGATTGCCTCAATTCTATTGGTACCGAATGAAGCAGATCGATGAAAACTGGACAAGATCAAAATACAATCAAGTGCAATACACCACCCTGGCTCCTGGAGAATATACCTTTGAACTGATGACCCAACATTTGGATGCTCAACCTTCCGACTTTATTAAAACCATTTCTATCACCATCCTTCCACCATTTTACGCCACCTGGTGGTTTCGCACCACCTGGATATTAGCAGCTTTGGGCCTTGTTTATGGAATTTACCGCTTCCAAATCCGACGAATCAAAACGGTTAACTCTCTGCGTGAAAAAGCCGTGAAGCACCAACAGCAAGCACTCACCGCACAAATGAATCCGCATTTCATTTTCAACAGCATGAATTCGGTGCAACAGTTTTGGTTGGAAAACAAGCAGGAGCTGGCCATGAGTTTCATGGGCAATTTCGGCAAGCTGATCCGTCGGGTAATGGAGCATTCGGCTTACGAGTACATCTCGCTACAAGAGGAAATCGACACCTTGACCATTTACCTCAACCTGGAGCAAGGCCGCCTCGAAGGGCACTTTGACTACGTCATTGATGTAGACCCATCAGTAGACCCACAGGAAGCCGAAATACCGCCCCTGCTCATTCAACCCTATGTAGAGAATGCCATTTGGCACGGCATCCGCCCCTTGGAAAGTGGAGGTTTGATTTCCATCCAATTCTCTAAAAACGCTCGGCAAGGAATACTGTGCGTGATCAAAGACAACGGCGTGGGCCGGTCCAAGAGTTCGAATCCAACTGCAGAACACCAATCGCGCGGCATGCAAAAAACGGCTTCGCGCCTGGAAATTTTATCGCAACGAAGTAAGGAACCCTTCTCTCTGGAAATTATTGACCTGGTAGATCAACCTGGTGCTGAATCGGGAACTGAAGTACGGTTCAGTATTCCAGAGCGGTATTGATTTAGATTCGAGATGGCAACAACACTATCAGAATCAGTCTAAATAAAAAAGGGCAGGCAACAAAACATCTCTTCCAAGTTGTCTTATCCAAAAGTGACGAATGAAAACCTGTGATCGATGCCCCTAACAGCTTCCCTTTTTATTAGCTCTATTTCATTTTCCCGATGTTCTTCCCTGATTAAAAAAGGTCCTTTATTCTCATCCAGGAAGCATCCATTGATTTTCTCGAAATGCCTATTCTTTTTTATTCTCATAACGCTTTCTGATCTATTGGTTGCCCAAAGCAATACCAGTAACTGGGAAAAACAGGTGGAACCCTCCTATAAATTGTTAGATAAAAACACCGTATTTAAAGGCCTGGCTATCTATTCTATTTTTCATGCCTCCAACGGGGCGACCTACTTGGGATCAAATGCTGGCGTTTACAGATACAATAACAAGGAGTTTGCGAATCTTCATTTGAACTTTAATAAAAAAAAGACTACCCTCTATTTTGAGATTTGTGAAGACGACTCCGGAAGGCTTTTATTTGGCTCAATAAAGAACACCATCACTGTTTTTGACCATGACACTTTATATCCTTACAAGTACAATTCCACATTGAAAGCGCACCTTCCTAAAGGAAGGTATTTTCATAACATCCAAAAAGAAGGGGGTTCCTTGTATTTTTCAAATATAAAAGATGGTGTTGTTCAAATCGATAGCAATGGCAATTGGAATGATTCACTTTTTCCAATTCATAGCTCTCAAGACACTTTTTGCGCTAATATTTTAGGCCTAAAAAGAGGTATGGTCGCAGGCCTCACATCAACTCCACACGCACCAAGTTGGCTTAAAATTCAGTTGCGTAGCGCTGCCATAGCACCAATTCAAACTTATACTATCCCGTTCAATTTTGATCCAAAATTTATCCAACAAAAAAGAGTTTACGCCATCCGATTCAATGGCAATGTGCTCATCGGCCTTGGTAACAAAGTATATCAAATAAAAGGAAAACGAATGCGTAAAATCATAGAATTGGATCATCTTATAAATGGTTTAACCTATGATCACATGGGGCAGCTTTGGGTATGCACTAAATCGGGAGTCTTCATTTACGCAGCAGATGCATATTCTCAACCAATGCACCATTGGTTCTCAAACCACGATTTGATTGTGAAAGGACAACTGGAAGACCAGGAAGGTGTTGCATGGGTCATTTCTTATGACAAAGGCCCCATGTTTATACCCAACCAACAAATAAAAAGGATACCAATACCCAAAGGACAAAAAAACAACATCTTAAACATTGCGAAAGATAACAATGGCTTCCTTTATTTATTGGCCTCACCAGAAGATCTCATTCGCATCAGTCCAAAAGGCGATAGTACCTTCTACCACTACCCTACTGATGTTACCCAAAGACAAGGAAGAAACAAATTGTTTTTTCATGCACCTTCTCAAACCTTATGGCTACTTCGCACCAATAACACACTTCGAATTGACGGTGAGCACCTGACCCAACCTTTGGAATACCCTGCTTGTGAAGAACTCACCTGTACCTCTTCCGGGCATTTGATCTTTTTGTACAAGTACTTCATTCAAGAATTTAGAAATGATACGCTATACAAGAGTTTTAAACGAAAAGATGCGTTGCGGTATTCCGGTATAGAAAGTGGTGCTAATGATACCGTCTGGCTCGGTAGTGAGCGAGGTTTATTTTATTACTTGGATGGAGAAACCCATCCTTACAAAACCGAAAACCCATTGTTGAAAGGAGACATCGTAGATATGGTATCCTTGACAGATGGTACTCTATGCCTGACAATTGACTCTGTAGAAGGAATTGCTTTCTTCTCAGAAGGGCATTTATCGGTTTGGAAGGCACCATTTTCTAAATATACTACCGAACAAATATTTTATCTTGAAAATAATATTTTAATAATTTACGGAAAACATAAGTATTTGCTCTCTGTGTCTCCAACCGACACCCTGTCTTATACTATTCCGAGAATCGATGGTCGTCCGCAAACCAGCAATTGGTTGGGAGATTGCTACTGGAACAATCAATATTGGGAATGCGGTTATGAGGGAACCATAACAATGGACTCATCCTACGTTTTTAACCGACCGAAAAGCATTTCAAACTTTGGAGTTTCAAGGATATTGGTCAACGGCAAACGCAAACCACTTCAGTCCTCCTACACCTTGCCGTACGATGAAAACAATTTTAGGTTCATTTTTTCCTTTTATTCCACCTTGGCCTACAAACCAAGCAACTATTGGTGCCGAATTAAAGAGATAGATCCCAATTGGCTTCAAACGGATGCCAAAGAAGTGCAGTTTACCTCCCTTGACCCTGGAAGCTACACATTTGAGTTAAAGGCAGAACACATTGACGCGGAACCTGAGGACTACATCTATAGCATTCCCATCACCATTCTTCCCCCATTTTACGAAACCTGGTGGTTTCGCACCGGTGGAGCACTATTTATTTTAGGCCTCCTTTATCTAATCTACCGCTTCCAAATCAGGCGGATCAAAGCGGTCAATGCATTGAAAAGCATGGTGACCAAGCACCAGCAGCAAGCCTTGAGTGCACAAATGAACCCGCACTTCATCTTCAACAGCATGAACTCGGTGCAGCAGTTTATCCTGGACAACAAAAAGGAAGAAGCCTTTGCCTTTTTGGCCAACTTCGGGAAATTGATCCGGCGGGTAATGGAACAATCCTCCTATGAATTCATTCCCTTGGAAGAAGAATTGGACACCTTGGGCATTTACCTGCGCATTGAGCAATCCCGGCTCCAACAACAGTTCGACTATCGAATTGAAGTAGATGCATCGATTGATCCGCAGGAGGTAGAAATCCCACCTCTTTTGATACAGCCTTATGTAGAAAATGCCATTTGGCACGGCATCCGAACCGTGCCCCAAGGTGGCAAGATTGAGGTGTCGGTGACTCCTTTTCAGGAAAATGGTATTCTATGCTCGATCAAAGACAACGGTGTGGGCCGTGCCAAAACAGCGGCTGCCCAGCCGGGCCATCAATCCATGGGCATGAGTAAAACGGCCTCGCGCCTGGAGATCCTGGCGCAATCCAACAAAGAGGAATACCACTTTGAAATCATTGACCGAACACCGGCAACGGATGGCAGCAGTGGCACCGAAGTGCGCTTTGTGATTCCTGGCCGGTATTGACCTGTAAGCAGCTAATAGTGCTCTAAAGGACGCCATAAATGGTTTACCACCACAAGGAACTTCGAGAATTTGAGTTCAACCGCTGTTTTATTAAAATTTTAGAACCTCTACCTTTGCACAACGCAAACTAACCAGTCCCCAAGCTTTGGGGTAGCCCCAGAAAATATGAAAGTCATCATCATTGAAGATGAGCTCAGCGCCCAAAAACGACTGGCTCAACTCTTAGAAACGCATTTTCCGAACCTTGAAGTGGCGGGAATAGCCGATTGCGTGGCCGATGCCGTGCAACTCATCACCGACCATGCACCCGACCTGGTGTTCATGGATGTGGAACTGAAAGACGGTTCTGGTTTTCAGGTGATGGAACAGATTCCTGCCCCCACTTTTTCATTGATCATCACCACGGCCCATACGCATTATGCGACCAAAGCTTTTCGCTATGCGGCCCTCGACTTTTTGGTGAAACCCATCTTGCTCGACGAGTTTTTAGAAGCCGTGCAACGGGCCAAAACCACCCCACCCCGGTTTTTGAAAGAACGCTTGGACACTTTAAAAAACCATGTTCAGGGTAACAAAACCAAGATTGCGGTGCCCGACACCAATGGTTTGGTATTCCTAAGCATTGCTGACATCATTCGAATTGAGTCGGACAAGAGCTACACTACCCTGCATTTAACCGATGGCCGTCAAATTGTGAATTGCCATCCGCTCATCGATTTTGAAAAACTCCTGTTGGATTTCTCTTTCTTTCGGGTACACCAATCGCATTTGATCAACCTGAACCAGATCAAGAATTTTCACCGCACCGATGGCGGTTTACTCACCATGGAGGACAAAAAAGAAGTTCCCGTTTCTCGCCGGAGAAAACAGGAGCTTCAAGATAAAATTGCTGGGATTGCTTTGAGGGTTTGAGTTGGATAATCCCTCATTTGGGTCAATCGTGTATGTTAGGTTTAATAATTAGTAGTTAAACCTTCGAACTACAAACGGTGCAATGCCCCAAAACAATTCAAAATTAAATTTGATTCTTTCATTTTTTTCGGTTAAAAAAGGCTAAAAATTCGCGGTCTAGTCTTTTAACACCTACAGTAGGTTTCGATTTCTCCTGCACAACAGTCACATCTTCGATGTGGTAACGTTGCCCGGTTTCGGTAAGTACATACCTCTCGTTTGAGGTGAGTTCGATTGCCTTTTCGAGTGGGCCGAAACCCATCTCGATTAAGCATGAGAGCGATTTTTGGATGAAGTTGGATTTTGGGGTGTCCTTCATTTGATTCGTGCGTATAAGTTTTTGCAAAAGGATATGAATTAATCACGAGTGATTGACATCTCTTGCAAACTTCAATCTGATCTTAGTTTGCAACTACTATCCAGTATCATTAGGTTTATTATTTGATTCGTTTACACAAAGTGTTACAAAAGATTAGGAATCAATGACGAGTGATAGATTATCTACCCTACCCATTCCCAGTGAAAACAGGAATGTCCTGATAAAATTGCTGGGATCGCTTTGCGGGTTTTTCCTCTATTACAGTAACATTACTGCTTTGATAGCGTTGCCCGGCTTCTGTGATAACATATATTCCATCTTCGGTAAATTTGATTGCTTTTTTGAGAGTGCCGAAGCACACCTCAATCAACTAACTGCAAGAAACAATCTAAAATAATGACATAATAAGAATCAACTTACTCATTTTCAATGGAGTAAAACATTTCATAAGTTTCCATACCAAGTTTGATTGAGTATTGATCATCTTTCGAATCTAACTTTCGCTTCCATAAAGCTTTTCTCCTATTCTCTATATCTCTAAAAAAGTTATTTGCATTTGCACCCACAATAGCTAACCAATTAGGTATTCCTAATGCTGTTGTACTTGCTCCCCATAGGTAATTACCAAAGTTATAACTATTCTGGCCTACCAATCCATCTGTCGTCTGTGTAACATAGATTACTTCATCATTAAACCCATCATGTTTAGATCTATCCCCTGGTATATTGGCGTTTGAAACAAAATCTAACGGTGCTGTGTCATCAATACCATTATGGCTATTGTTAAGTAAATACTTTGAACCTTTTACCAAACCTTGATTATCTTCTTCATTTACGCCTGCATTGTTTAGAACATCTAATACCGTAGATTCACTAACAACAATAGCATGGGTAATATTACCGTCCATAATAACATCAGCATCATTTTGAGGGTCTGCGAATGAAAAATAACTAGTTATCGAAGATTCTGGATTATCATCTGAACTTGTAAATGCTCCTCTAACACCATAATCTTCAAGGTGAGTCATACCTAAATAGCTTCCATCACTTTCAGAAAAAAGAAAGGTGGTATCGGCTCCAGTTGGATCTATTAACCAAATTGGATTATTAGCAAAAGAAGCATATGGCGACTCATGATACTTGACAACAGGATCAATATTCCATCTCCTTCCTAAACGACTATCATACTGCCAATACTCAGCTGTATAAGAATTTCCACTCCCTGAAACTTCATCATCTTCCTCCTGTCCTTGAAACCCATATCGATACACCCCACTATTACCATTCCGCCCCGGCATTTGCATCCCAAACGGATAATAATCCGAGTAGCTCAACACATCCGCTGAATAGTAGGCCACCACACCCGAACCAGGGTTGGATTCGTAAGCCAATTTGCGGTCGGCTACTGTTTCCAGCACGTTGCCCAAATGATTGGACAATTCGTATTGCTTTTGACCTAACTCCCGGGTGTAGGTAGCGGGATTGCTCCCGTAGTTGGTGCCACCAAAGGGAAGCAAGGTAGGCACCACCGTAGCCAAATCAAATGCCAGGCCTTGGCCTGAGTTGGTATAGCTGGCATCAAACTCACCGGTGAGGATGCGGTCGTTTTTGGCTTGTCCCAAGCGTTTGGAGCTATAAACGTTCCAGCCCTCCAACTGGTAATGATCTTTGAAGTGGTCGGTGCCACTCGCCTCAAATTTGCGGGAGTAGATGGCCATCGCTTGCCCGCTGGCATCCAAAGCGTAGTAGGTATAAATCCAATCCTCCTGCTGTTTCCGGTTGCCGTTTGTATCGAAAGGCTTCTCGATCTTAACATTGCGTTGCCCCGAAGCGTTGTATTTAAATTCCAAATCCGACGGATAATCGCCTTTGGGAGTTGGTAGGCCGTCTCGAATCACTTCTTTCACCTTGTTGTCTACCGTCCAGGTAATGTTATCGATGTGCTCGGAACGATCCGATTTCAATTGCCCCAGGTTGTCGTAGGTGTAGTTGTCCATCTGCTGTTCGTCGATGTCGTTGGTGTAGTTTCCATCCAGAGTTGGATCAATCACATGATCGAGGCGGTTGGACAACCTTCCCACACTGTTGACCTCGTAGCTGTAATCAAAATCGTCCATGGCCTGCCCGTTGGGGTTGGCGGCAAAACCGTTGCGGATCAAGTCGGTGAGGTTGCCGTTCAGGTCGTAGTGGTATTCGGAGGCGTAGTCGCCGTTGTCGGAAGCAGTGACATCGCTAAAAGCGTTGCTGGTTCGCACTTGCCCGGTGCCCGTAAGGTCTTTGAAGGCGTTGAAATGCCGGATGCGGTTCAACTGATCGTAGCGGTAGGCATTGCCCATCACCTCCTTGGCCGATTCAGATTCGTCGGTCAAGGCCACTACGGCCTGGCCGATGTTGCCGTTATAGAGCCCGGGACTTTTGCTTTGAAAATCCGCATTGGAAATGACCGCCAAATGGCTGTTGTTTCCACCAATGGCCTGGTAGTCTCCTGAATAATAGTTGAGGTTGATGCCCATGGCATCTTGTCCAAAGAACTGGTGCTGTCCACCGTTCACACCATCCTGAGAAGGATCCAGATCGCTGCGCCCGGTGCCGCTGTTGATGGCTTTCAACCAACCGTGCACGTTGTAGGTATAGTCTGTGGCCTGTACCTGCTTGTCGCCCAACTCAGTGCGCGCCATGGGGCCATAAGCGTAGTAGAAGTGTTTGGCTTCACGTTCCCACACTTCGCCATCACGGCTGGTTTCCGTCTCCGTCAGGCGGTTGTTTTCATCGTAGAAATAGCGGTGGAAAAACTGGTCCCACTGGCCTTTTTGATAACTCACCTGATTCACATTGCCCGACAGCAGGTCGTAGTCGTATTCCATGACCTTGAATTGCTGGGCCAGGTTGTCGAGGTCTTTGTTTTCCGTCACCACCACATTGGCATTGCCATGAATGTCGTAGCTGTAATGCGTGGCGTTGTCGTAGTCGTCAGACTGGTTGGTGTAGGTTTCAAAGTAGGCCGAGGCCGCTACCCGGTTGCGCAGGTTTTGCTGACCGTTTGGAAATTGAGCATTGGCTATTGCACTTGCCGGTGCTTCGTAGTAGACTTTCGAAACCTCACTTTTATTGATAGAAGGATCTACTTCTGCCGCATCCACCCAATTGGCGTAGGCAGCATTGGTGATGAGCACATCTGCTGGTGGCAAGGGCACATTGCTGATCTCTCCTGACTGCACCGCACGGCCCAACTCATCATACAACTGATAGGAATAGCTCTGCTGTTGCGCCTGCACCGAATTCTGTGAAATGATCAAGCGGTCCAGTTCATCGTACCAAAAACGGGTGATGCCTCCATCCGGGGTTTGTTGCCGCACCAGTTGTTGCAAGCTGTTGTACTCGTATTTAGTGGCGTATTCGTAATGCGGATGGATAAAATCGGTAGCAGTATATCCGTTTGCACGCGTCACCTGCACATCGTCTACCGTAGCCGCGTTGCCGTTGGGACGGTAGAGTTCAAACTCGTTTTCGTACACCCCTTGCGGTGGAACGGTTTTCACCGTGTTGCCCGCCTGGTCGTAGTAATAGAGCGTGTAGTAGTACTCTTTGAATTCGTAGCGCACCTGAAAGGTCTCGCGCGCATCCAAATCGTTCATGCACGAGGAAACATAAGCTACCTCGTAGTCTACGGCAGCCGCATTCAGCGCATTGTAGTACGCTTGCCAGGCATCCCAATCCAAAAGGGCATTGAACAAATCATCACAGGGCAGTGGATCGTTGCCCGCGGTTGAAATGGTGTCATCGCACACAAAGGCATTGATCAAAGCCGGCGTAGTGGTGGTGATGGCATTGGCAGCATCGCATTCGTTCACCCAGTTTACTACGGTGTTAAAGGTGATGGTGCCTGCCTCCAGGGGCGTCATAATGTCTTCCAGCTCGTCCATCAAATCGTTGCGTTGCTGGGTGGTGAAGGCAGACAGCGGTGCCCCGGTACCAATGCCGTAGAACTGATAAAAAGAAGCCAGAAAATTGCTAATTCGGTCGCACTCGCAGGCATCGGCCGAATACCCGGGAACCGGGTAAACCGCTACCGGGCAGTCGTTGACATCAATGCTGTAGGCATTCCAAACATCGGCAAAGGTGGCCAGTGGTCCTTCCGGCCCATTCACGGTGCCGCCTTGCCCATTGCCGTTAGACGATCCGGTTCCGTTGGCTCCACAACCCAGTTGGCAAATGCCAATGAGGTAGTTGCGGATGTCTTGCTCTTTGCTGGGGTCTATGCACGGGCCCAAATCGGCCAGCCAGGTGTCGGCCATTTGTTCACATTGGCTCTCGCAAACAGAATCGGCTTGAGAGGCGGCCAACAATCCCAGGTCGCCGTTCCAGTTTTCAAAAAGCGGATTGGCAGGATATAGAATACCATAGCCATCGGCCGTTTGGTTGTAGCCGGTAGCATCGGTCAAGCGGGTGCAATTATCATTTTGCACCTGGTAGAGTTCATAATCGCGGAAGAAGCGATACACCGACCGAAAGAATTGGAACTCGCTTTGTTGGTTGGGCCCGGAGCCAATGATGCCCGGATTGATGCCATCCCCGTGCAACTGGTTGAAAAAGTTTTGGGCATCGGGGCTAATGGTGAGCCCGTTGGGATTGGGCTGCGCGTTGCTTTGCGCAATGTCGTCCGGATCTTCGATGACGTACCAAAGGGAGTAGAACGATGTTTGCGCACTCGTCGTTGGCAAAAAGTTCATCAAATGGGCCCGCATGTTGCTGCGCTCATTGTTAAAGCAAATGAAAGTGGGATCGGGACTATCCGTAGAGCCGTCCAACTGAAAAGGCTGATAAGAACCCGGATTTCCCGTGTTGGTGCTTTGGGGGATGTTGATGGGGTTAAACAAAAGTTCGTTGCTGTTCACCGCTCCGTTGAGGTAATAATCGGCCGTAGCCTGGTTGTAGCTGTCCCAAAATGCATGGTAATCCACGTAGGTGGTGATGATCTCGCCTTTGATGCAACCGCCACATTCCGTTTCCCAAAAACAGTACTCGGGATGGTAGTATTTCAAGCCCGGTTTGTTGGGATTCAAGGGTGTGCCTGGGAAATTGTGCAACCAGTTGTCGTCCCAGTTGGTGCGCACATCTTCCCAGTTGTCGATGTTGGAAGCGTTGAACAGCGCATTGAAATCGGCGGCATTGGCATTGGCCGCATCGTTCAAGATGGAGTTGCTCAACCAATCGTTGATGTCGCCGGAAATGTAGATGCCAACGCTGTTGTAGTTGGTGTTCGGAAAACCGGAAGTGAGGAATTGGGCCGGCGTATTGTTAAAATATTGCCCGTTGGGGCTCATGTCGGCCAAAATCCGATCGTATTTGAGCTGACAAGGATCTACCATGACGGTAGGCACACTCGGTGCGCATTCCAACTTACAGGCGTCAATCAGTAATGACACATCGTTCGCCAAGCTGGCGCTTCCGACCGAAAAGAAACCATTGGGTTGTTTCACCGCCACAATGGTTCCGGTTTCATCCAGGTATACAGTGTCGCCGTCATCATCAACAAAGAGGTAGTTTTCTTCGCAGAGGTCTTCGCAAGTCGGAGAGTCTTCGTTGGCCGGCAATGGCTCCGTCAAGCAGGCCGGAGTAGTTTGGTCGGGGTTGTTGAGAAAATAATCCACGTAAGCCGCTTGCGAAGCCACATTGAGCGTCAATACTTTGTTGACGGTGTAGCTGCCAATGGTGAGCCCAGGTGCCGTAAAATCAAGGTCACCGGGCAAAACGCTCACCATATCGAGCGTGGTGTTGATGGAATTGACCGTATTTCCGTTCCACACGAGGGGCACCTGCTGCCCCATTTCGTCTATCACTTCGATGAAGAGGTCGTATTTGCAATCCACACAGCCCACACAATCGTTGCAATGTTGCTGCGGGTCCAGCGAGTAGGAAAATTCGTAGTCAGAAGTTTGCGCCACCAAAAAAGTGTTGCTCAAAAAATAGCTGGTGCCATCGTCGTCGTAGTCGTTGAACACGTCTAGGCTGTCCGTGATGGTATCGTTCGAAGTTGGAATCAAATCGATTTCCAGCAGATTGGATGGTGCATCGCCGGCGAGTGCGGTGGCAATGGTGCGGCCTGCAGCATCGGTGTAGGTGATGTGCACCTGACCGTTGGCATCTACCATCATGCTTATATTGTAGTGTTTGGCCCAGCCTACTTCGTTGCCAAACAAGCGGTCCAGCTCTTTTTGACTGCCCGGTGTTCCGTAGTAGTAGCGGGTTTCGTGGGTAGAGCCCAAGTGGTGTTCCGGGCCTACGCCCCCACTCCTGCGCACCCTTCCGGTACCGTCATTTTTGAGCAACGTGCGTTGATACACCATGCTTCCGTTGTTGCCGTCTTCGGCATTGGGCGTCAGGTTGCCCAGAGGACCCAAAGGAGTAGTGTTGGCCGAAGAGTAGTAGCGGCCCGCGCCTTGTGAGTTGTTGGGGTCCACCCCTTCCGGAGCAAACACGTTGTTGTCCAGGTCAAAATTGAGGTAGGAAAAAGGCTGATTGGCACTGGTGCGGCTCAAGCCAGGATAAAAGCCCAGGCGTTGCGAGGCCAAGGGCGCTCCCATGGCGCTGGCCGCTGGTCGGCCCAGGTAGTCGTAATAGGTTTCTTGCGCCACCACCGTTTCGTCGGCCCGGTTTTGGGCTACTTGTTGCCGCGCGCGGAGGGCTCCATCGGCATAGGTGATGCTTTCACCCCGTTTTCCATTTTCCGAAAACACCATTTGGTAAGCCCAGTTCATCTCCGAATCAAAGCCGTCGAATTCGAACTTTTGGTCCACTGGCGGAAACCCAATAGGATTGCTCTGGCCAATGGCATTGGTATTGGTTAAATTAGGTTCTGCGGTAGACCATTCGGTGTATTTAAGCATCGAAAAGCTGTTGCACCTGCGTCCTACTCCACGCACCCGATACACCAGGATGCCTCGTGGATAGGCCATGTTGAGTTGGTAGTGGGTCTCAGCAATGTTGATCCTTACGGCATCGCGCCAGTCAAAATCAAAACCCGTAGCAAAAGGTGCATCTGCCACGTCTACAAACACCCATTCCAAATCGTAGGATTCTGCCCCTTCCCGGTAGGTCCAGGCAAAACCCAAGGTATTGTTGGTCACGTCATAGCTTTGGTGGGTAAAAGCAAGCGGCTGTCCGCCCATGATGCGGTAGCGCTTGGTACGCACGATTCCTTCCAACAACAAGTCGTTGGGCACGGCATTGATTCCCGCACTGGGGATCACCGAGTTGACGGTAATCTTCGCACCAATGTATCCGGCATAGTCTTTTAGGGCAATGTCGGTGTAGGGCGCAGTGGGATCAAAATCGATGGTGAGGCTTTGGCTGGTCAAGGTTTGGTCTTGGGATGGGAATAGATGAAATAGCTCCACATCGTAATTGACCGTGATGCTCCAACCCGTGCTGTAGTAGGCCATTTGCTTGTCCTCCCAAGTGAGGCGCACTTGCACTTCGGATGCTTCCACACAACTGGAAAAAGGCGCACCGGAGCGCAAATCGTTGAAGTCGGCGGCCTCCACTTCGATGGTGCCTCCCTGGATGTCACTTCCCGACAGGCTGTTCAAGCGCTCATCCACATGGGCCCACGCGGTGGCAGACAGGAAGGAGCAAAGAAGAAAGAATAGAATTTTATTGCTTTTCATGGGGTCATTGCTTTGAAGATTCGGGGCTCTCAGTGAGCTGAAGTAGTGTGGTCTTGGGGTTCACCAATCGGTAGTTGGCGTATTGGGGAGTGAGTTGTGGTTCTCCTTTGCGCACCACCACGTAGGCTTTGGTGGAAAAGGTGTCTTTGGAAATGCGCTGGTTCAATTGGGTATTTTCATAGCGCACTTCCATGCGTTCAAAAGGGTTGCTGGGGTCGGTTCTAAACTGAAAACTCATCCCTTTCAAGGTCCAGTTCTTAGGGTCGATGCTGAGCTCGTAACTGGAATATTCACCCGATTCGGGCACAATACGAAAGCGCTTTTCCGTATTGGAATTCACCAACCACTGTCCCTCCACTTCATCAAGTCCAGGAAGTTTCGCCAGTTGCTCCGCTACATCCATGGGAGGCTGCTGATTCTTTTCCAAGGCTTTGAAAACAATGGTTTTATGCCCGTGGTCGGCCAGCATCATGCATTGGGAGTTGGCCAAGGTGGTTCTTCCACCAAACTCAATCAAGTAGTGTAGGCCTTGCTTTTTTACCCAACCATTGCGCTCTACGGCGGGCTTGGTTGGTTCTTCTGCTTTGTAGAGGTGCAGGTGCACCTCGGTAGCATAGCTCGAAGCCTGCAAGTAGGTGCGGTTGAGTTGTTCCAGGCAATCCACTGCGGTTGCTTTGGAAGGTTGCCCTTCTGCCACTGAAAAGGCAAGGGACATTCCGGCTACCCAAATCAGTAGCATGTTCATAGCTATTTTCATCCTTGCTTGAGGTTTAAGGGTTGGGAACTTGAACGGTGTTGCTGCGACCGGTTTGCAAGGTGATGATCCCGCGCTCGGTTTCCTTTTTCACGTGCACCAGGCTTCCTTCTTCGTCATAACTGTAGAAGGTGGCGTAGTTGTTGGCATCCAACTCCGCCCGCAATTCGAGTATGATCGGATCGTAGACGTAGGTCATCATGCCACCGGTGAACGGCCCAATGCGCAAATCGTCCAGGTAGATTTCGTTGATTCCGTTGTCGGCTTTCACCACCAGTCGAAACTGGCTGGGGTTGGCAATGGTATTGGCCACAAAAAACGAGCCTTCCAGGCGGTTCCATCCTTCAATGGGAGTACCGCTAAAATCGGCACTGGTGAAGGAGGCAAGCGGGGTATTGTCCATCCACACTTCTACGGTCACATCGGTCGAAGCTACTTCTTTGATCCACGCCGAAATCGCATAGCGCTTTTCGTTGCCCACTTCGGGTTTGAAGTTGTCGCTGGCGGCTGCCAAATTGGAAATAAACGTGTGCTGCGTTCCGGTGGGAATGCGCATGCTGTAATCCCCGGTGTGGGCCTCATCTGCCGTTAGCTGCACCGCACCATTAAACTGCAAGTGCCCGTGACCGCTATAGATGGGAGTTCCCCCAACTTGATCGTAGTCTTCAAAGCCATCAAAGGCCATTTCGGTGTACTTCGCGTTGCTGCTCGTGGCCACTTGCAAGGCATTGTCGTAGCCAAACAAAGCACTGGCATAGATGTCTAAAGGATTGGTGCTTTCAATGGCAAACCCAGCCGGATTGTAGCGGGTGATCTCATTGGACCAGGCCCAGCAGGTGTCGGCCGAAGGGTCGTCCCAATCAAAAAAGTTGAACTTGGTGTACTCGCCATCGGTAGAGATGTCGGTGTTGTACCACCAATCAACGCCACTGGAAATGCGGTTGGTTTGGTAACGGTAGTTGCGCCAGTTGCGCCAAATGCCTTTCGCTCCAAAGCGGTATTCGTTGGCATTGCCAGCCGCCAGTTCGCTCTCCAAAGTATTGCCAGTTCCGATTTCCGGATTGCCCGCATCGGCGTAGGCATACTGCCAGCCTTCGTCCTTCATTTCCAAAGCATCGGCATGCAACACACCTTTGGGCAAGCAAGGGCCGAAACAATTGTTAGGTTCTATGAAATAAGCATCATAAAGGGCTCCTGTCGTTTGATCTTCTACTTGTATAAAACCGGTAGATACATCAAAATTCACCAGATTATAATCCCAAGGGGTAGTGCCCACCTCAACTAATGGTTCCCTCAGCACCAGGTAACTATCGCATGTATTCCCAGGTCCACTATAAATCATGAACCGTAGGCAATAAGTAAAACCAGGAGGGGCCTGAACGTTACTCGGTACACTGGTGTTGGACCAGTTCACTTCCAGCCGGTAATATTCATTGTTCTGAACACTACACGATGGCTGACATTGGGATGCATCGCAGCACCAATGTCAGCCATCGTGAGGTTGTTGTAATGATCAAACAAATCCTGTTGGCTTGTACCCTCCAGCGTAAAGTCATTTAAGGTAACAATGGTGCCATTCTTCAGACTTTGCTGGTTGCGGTAGCCGGAGCGCATGACTTCCACCGTAACAGCACTTCCTAAGTTGGTCACCGGCTGGCCCAATTCAGTTTCAGCAGTAAAAGAAAGGTTGTTGCTGGCAATGGTGGTGACGTAAATGTTGGCTCCGCCACCCAGCACTTGCAACTCGTCTCCTTCGGTGAGGTATTGCCGCACATCTACCGCGTTAGAACCTGTGATTACTTCGTATTGCCCACCGCCCAGGTGGTTCAGGCGCAGGTGGGCCCGCAGGTTTTGGTAGGCCCCTTCCAACTTGTCGTAGGCCCAGTGTGCAGGGTATTGGTAGGAATAGACGGGCGCTTCCCACTCGTTGTTGACACGAGAGAGCACCACATTGCCGGTTTCAGCATCATACAGCAGGTTTTCAGTGGTCAACGAAGCGCCATCCGCCGACACCCGGGGTTCGTGTAGGGTGCCGGTTTTGTAGATG
>CALCCE010000008.1 GCA_937899835.1 uncultured Flavobacteriales bacterium
GTTCGACAGCAAGTCTTCCAACGAAAGCAACAGCACCTCGGTTGGTGTAGATCTCGGTTTTCGCCAATTCAACCACACCGGTGGACAAGTGGCCGTGGTCGATGTGCATTCCACTTCCGGCAAGTGGGCCTATCAAAACGAGGCCGCCCCCGAGTTACAATACCGCTCTGATAAGCCTTACCTCGACTACGAGCGCTACTACATGAAAGAAGCCTCGGACCGTTCGGTGGTGTCAGACGATGATTTTTATGCTTCCATGGGCGGCTCGGAGGCCGTGCGCCTGCAATTGGATCCGGCGGTGAAATTCAATACCCGAGTGAAAAAGGTGCTCGAAGACGACAACAGCAATCAATACCCAATCAATAAAAACTACCGCGATGCGCGCGAAAAGCGCAATCAGGTAGTAGCCATGCTTTCCAACCGTGAGGTACAAAATGGCTACGGCATTGCCAACCTGCCATCCTCCTCTTATGCCGCGCAGTCGGCCGAAGACCACCACATCGCCCAGGTTTCTACAGTGAAAGCCGATGGCAGCCGCTACATTTTTGGTTTGCCCGCCTACAACTACATGAAAAAGGAAGTGAGCTTCGCAGTAGGCCAAAAACTGGACGGCAGCCAGCTCATCAACTACCCCAATGCACCCGATTGTCAAACCGGCCTGATTACTTACGGAAATGGAGACAATTCACTGCAAAACGGCTGGGGAGTAGACAACTATTTCAATGCGGTGACTACTCCTGCCTATGCACACGCCTACATGCTTACCGCCGTACTTAGCTCCGACTATGTGGATTCGGACGGCATCAAAGGCCCCAGCGATGGCGACTTGGGCAGTTATACCCGCTTTGATTACAAGCAGGTGTCCGATTTCAAATGGCGCATTCCCGCCAGTGCCAACAAGGCTTCTTACAACGAAGGCCTGAAAGCCGATCCACAAGACGACAAGGCCAACTACCTCTACGGAGAAAAAGAACTCTGGTACCTCGACAAGATCGAGACCCCCAACTACATCGCTATTTTCCACTCCAGCGATCGGGACGATGCTTGCTCGGTGGCCGGTGAGGACGGAGGTCTCAACACGGCCGTCACCATGCAAAAGCTGGACAAAATTAGCCTCTATACCAAGCAAGATTATGTGGCCAACGGCACGGCGGCCACGCCCATCAAAGAGGTGCATTTCAAGTACGATTATTCGCTGTGTCCCAACGTACCCAACCAGCGCAACTACAACGCTTCGACCCTAACAGGGCCTGGAAAACTCACCTTGAAGAAGGTGTATTTTACCTACCGCGATTCTTACCGTGGCAAATACAGCCCCTACACGTTTCAGTATGCCGACACAGATTTCGATCAAACGGCCGATGTCAACTTTCCTTACAACCTGCGAGGCTACGACCGCTGGGGTGGCTACCAACCCAATGTGCCTTCCAATTGCCAACCCTTGTCGCCCTTGGGCACCGCCGAGTATCCCTACACGCCACAGGATCGCAGCCAACAAGATTTGTATGCAGCGGCCTGGCACCTCACGTCCATCAACCTGCCTTCGGGCGGTCAGGTACGGGTGACCTACGAGGCGGACGACTATGGCTTTGTACAACACAAGCGGGCCATGCAGATGCACAAGATTATCGGCGTAGGCAACACGCCCACGGCCATTGATTACGGTGGCGACAACGACATTGAAGACCGTGATCCGGTGACGATTTCTAGCCCGAGCAACAAAAATGAATACTTGTTTTTCGAACTTCAGGATCAAACCACTCCGATTTCTGAATACTTCAAAGGGGTAGATGACCTCTATTTCCGCTGCCTGATGGAATACAACAAAAACGGGCAGGCACTCTACGACTACGTTTCGGGCTATGCCAAAGTCAAACAGGGCACTGAGCAAATCGTGACCATCACCAACCCCAACACCGGGCAAGCACAGCAAGTAGGAGTGGTACAGCTAATGGGCGTTTCGCGCAGCGACAACGGCCCGGCTGATTACAACCCTATTGCCATTGCGGGCGTGCAATTCGGTCGCTTATCGCTCTCGCGAATCGTTTGGGATCAATCGAACATCGATGAGAGCCAGGGTTTTGGTTTGGCTTTGCTCAACTCTTTGGGTAACACGCTATTAAACTTCGGCAGTGGTTTGAAAAACCCGAATGTGTACCAATACGACCAAGGGCAAGGCATCAAATTGGTGACCAATAAATCGTGGTTGCGCCTCAACAATGTGACGGGCAGCAAACTTGGTGGTGGTTCGCGGGTAAAGCGTCTCACCATGCACGACAACTGGGCGCAGATGACGGCCAATGCCGAAGATGAATTCTACTACGGTCAGGATTACGAATACACGACCGAGGTAAATGGTAAAGCAGTTTCCTCGGGTGTAGCGACCTACGAGCCTTTGGTAGGAGGAGACGAAAACCCCTGGCGACAACCAATTGCTTATTCGGAGCAGCTCAAACTGGCCCCCGATCACCGGTTCTTCCAGGAGGCGCCTTTCGGGGAAATGTTTATGCCCAACCCATCGGTGGGTTATAGCAAAGTGACCATCAAGAACATTGAGCGGACCAACGTGACCCGCCATGCCACCGGAAAAGTGGTCCACGAATTTTACACCGCCAAAGATTATCCGGTTGTCCTGCAACGCACCAAAGTGGAGCATCCGAGGCACAAAAACGATCCGTTTAGCATCGCTACGTTCTTCAACATCGATTCCAAAGACCACATGACGGCTTCTCAAGGCTTTTCGGTGGAGCTAAACGACATGCACGGCAAGCCCAAGGCACAATACAATTATCCAGAAAACAGTGCTACGCCCATTTCGTCCATGTATCACTTGTATGAAGACGAGCCTTACCTGGCAGGGTCCCGACGGCTGACGAATGAGGCAACCATCGTGCAGCCGGACGGAACGGTGGAGCCCGGCGAAATCGGGGTATTCTTCGATATGGTCGCTGATTTCCGCGAGCAGCGTACGGTGATGAATTCGCCAACGCTCCACATCAACCTCGAAGGCTTTTGGATTGCTTTTGTTTATGTGTTGGTGCCGCCGGTTTTCGGAACCAATTCCCGCGATGAAACGCAGTTTCGAAGTGCCACCACCACCAAAGTGGTGCAGCGTTTCGGCCGCTTGAAAGAAACCATTGCCATGGACCGCGGTTCCAAGGTGAGCACCAAAAACCTCGCTTATGATGCCGTAACCGGCAATGTGCTGCTGACCCAGGTAGTAAACAATTTTGACGACCCGGTTTACGCTTTCAACTACCCGGCCCATTGGTATTACAGTGGCATGGGAGCCAGCTACCGCAACATCAACATGGAGGGCGAGCAATTGACCTTCAGCGGTTCAGGAGTAGCCACGTTTGCCAATGCCAAACGCTATTTCCATCCGGGTGATGAGTTGGCCATCAATTCCGGCTCCGGGCTGCATTGGATCACGGATGTAAGCAACAACTCCATTACGGTGGTAGACAAAGCCGGGATGCCCCTGGTCGGTCAACACGACATCAAAGTGATTCGCTCGGGCTTCCGCAACCGTCTGGATGCCATGATGGGCTCGATTATGACGCTCACCAATCCCTTGGACGGATTGGGCAGCAACCTCTATGAGAATGTGCTTTCGGCGGGCGTTACCGAGTTTTCCGAACGGTGGAATACCTACTGTGATTGCTTCACCGATGTGAACGGTGATCCTAGCTCTACTAACCCTTACTTTACCGGGGAGAAGGGCAACCACCGTCCGGTGAAAAGCTATTCGCACCTTACCGGTCGTAGCCAAAGCCTCGCCAACGGCAACAGCAACCTGCGCAAGGATGGTGTCTTCACTTCCTACCAGCCTTTCTATCGCCTTCAGCAAGACAAAACCTGGGGCATCAACAAGAAGAACTGGACCTTCGTTTCGGAGGTAACCGAGCTGAACCCCTACGGATTGACCATGGAATCGAAAGATGCCTTGGGCAACTACGATGCGGTGCTCTACAGCTACAATCAAACCTTGGCGGTTTCCACCGGAGCCAATGCTCAGCACCAGGAATTGGGTTTCGACAGCTTCGAAGACTACGATGCCGCTACTTGTGCCGACCAGCATTTCCGACTAGACGACGGCACCTACAACCTCAGCACGGAATCGGCCCACAGTGGTTATACCAGTGTGAAAGTACCAGCGGGTGCTCCGGCGGTGCTCACCCGCTATTTGCCCGGCTACGATTGTCACCCCGAAGCTTGTACGCTGGAATTGCTGCACGCTAAGGTGACCGATCCTACCACCGGAAGTCAAGTCCTGCAAATCTCTCCTGCCTACGGTGTGGGAACCACTCAGGTGAGCTACAACGTGATTTCAGGCACTCCGGCGATCAACTTCAACGGAGCCACCAATGAAATAAAAGTCGAAATGAGCAGCAGCTACCGCATCGAGGTAACGGCCACCGATGCCAATGGTTGCAGCGTGACCCAAACCTATAAAGTCAAAGGCCTCCTGTTGGTGGTCGGCAATTGATCCACTTCCTAAAACACTGAATTATGCGAAAACTCCTGTTCACATTTGCCGCTTTGTTTCTGGCGTGGAACGTGTCGGCTGACACTTTTACAGTGTCCAATACCCTGGATGGAAACGTGCCGGGTACCCTCTGGCGGACCATTGATTCCGCCAATGCCAATCCTGGATTAGATTTTATTGTTTTCGACATACCTACTTCGCTTCCGCTGCCGGTGGTCATTAAACTAAAATCAAGCCTGCCCAAAATCACCGATCCTGTGGTGATTGACGGCAACACCCAATCCGGGACCGTTGCCGTGGGTAACAAAATCGTGATTGAGGGCATCACCCAGCAGAATGCCGTTTTAACTCCTGAGCTGTTTGTGTTTTACCTCACCTCGGCTCCAGCACCAGGCGGATCTGCTTCGGGAAGCACCATCCGCAACATAACCATCGACGGATTAGACCATCAACCGATTTCGGGACCTACTATTCAAGGGCCAAGTACTTATGCGGTTCGCCTGGATGGGGTAGACGATTGCGATTTGCGCAACCTCATTCTAAAAGATGTGGATGGCAACGGGGTGGTTTTTATCAATGGAGCCGATAACAACAAAATGTTTGGCTGTATTTTGGGCACCGATGCTACCTTATCGACTAACGAACCAGTAGACAAACCGCTTACCATTGGCACCTTTAGCCAGGGCATTCTCAACGATGGTAACCAAATCGGTGGCCTCAATCCCGGGCAGCGCAACTTCTTTTACAACATGCCCACCAACACCGGGGGCTGGGAGGTAATCGAAGTTTTTTGGGGACGGTTTAACCGCATCAGCAACAACGAATTCGTCAACAACTGGCCCAGCAACATCGCAATTGATGGTACAAATGCTCCTTGGTGCCTTAGTATCAATGAATGTAAAGTACCACCTGCCAGCCTCAATGCAGAACTCATCACACAGGGCCTGCAAGTTTCTGGTATTTCTTCGGTAGGAGGGAATGCCTCAGTTGGGGATACCGTAGAAATTTTTACCTCCGATGCCACCGGAAAAGATGCCTTGGTGCTGTTGGGGATCGCCATCGTCCCCCCCAGTGGACTTTGGTCGGTCACCCTGCAACCGCAAGGGGTACAGTCCAACGATTGGTTGGTGCTCACCACGTCCAACACCACTCTCAGTACCTCTGCTTTCAGCAAGGTACAAGTGATTTGCAACAATTCGGTGCCTACCATTTCCGGGATCAACGGAGGCGGTAACTACACCATTGATCTGCAAGCCGGTATACCGATCTGCTTCACCATATCTGCTTCCGACTTCGACAACGATCCGATCAACTTTTGGTCGCCTGATTTTACCAATGTTTGGCCCAATGGGAGTTTGACGATTGCCAACGATAACACGCCAAACCCCACCGCTACGGTGTGCCTTACTCCTTTGGTATCGCAGGCTGGTACCCAGCTTTGTTTTACCATGCATGCCGCCGATTCACTGATTTGTGGCTATGATTTTACCGCGGCTAATTTTTGCATCAACGTCATCGATACCCTGGGTCCTTGTCCCAATTGCATCGAGTCTTTTCAACCGCTGGAGGGCAAGCGCTATGTGGTGACGGCCTGGGCGCGGGAGTTCAATCCACTGCTGCCCAAAACCAGTTTTGACCAACCCGAGATCTACATCGATTTTCCAGGCTTTGGTTCGGTCGGTCCATTTGTCCCTTCCGGGGAAATTATCGACGGTTGGCAGCGCATTGAAGGGGAGTTTACCATTCCGGTGGGCGCCACCGAATTCAAGTTGCGGCTACAGGCTACCAGTGGCGAAGTGTATTTCGACGATGTGCGGGTGTTCCCTTTCGATGCCCACATGGTGAACTACGTGTACGATTTGCAAACCATGCGCCTGATGGCGGAGTTGGACGAGCGGCACTACGCCACCTTTTATGAATACGATGAAGAAGGCAAACTGATGCGGGTCAAAAAAGAGACCGAGAAAGGCATCATGACCTTGCAGGAAACCCGACAAAATACCCCCAAGTAAGATGAAAAAACTCGTGCTCTTTCTCGGACTCAGCTGTTGGCTGAGTATGGCCTTCGCCCAAAGTTCCTGGCAAACCATCACCCTGGATGAGTTGGACCTGGTGTTGGCCGAAATGGCCAAGTCCTATCAAAGTAAAAGCTACCGTTTCGAAACCCGACACCAAAGTTTCAAGGGACATCAATCGGTAGAGCCCTATGACGAGATGACCGGCTTTTTTGCCAAGTCGGGCGCTAAATACCACGCAAAATTGCTGGGCTCGGAGGTGTTTCAGGATCAGAAACACAAGGTGGTGATTCAACACCAATTACAGCAATTGCAACTCCACCTCGCCGATGCGCCCCTGGTCACCGATTTTTCCGACCTCACCGGCCAGTTTCCGGCTGGATATGGAGAAGTATCGGTGCGCACCATCGGCCAGCAGCGGGAATACCGCTTGCGCTACCAGGAAGGAAGCAAGGTGGCCTGGATGACTTTCCGGCTTACCGCCGACCACTTTCTCAGCGAAATGGTGATGTACCTCCAAGAGTCCATTGCCTGGGAAGACACCGAAGGACGGGTACACCACAGCCAACCCAAAATTCGGATTGCTTTTGAAAACATTGAGACCGACTACCGGCCCATTGCCGGAGAGTTTGACCCGAGTCCATACATCGTGATCCGCAAAAAAGCGATTGCAGCAGGGGAGAAGAGCTCTGCCTACGAATTGAAAGACTTGCGCATTTCTAAAAAATAAGACCCACCATGATAGCCTTACAGAACACCCGAAAAGCCGTGGCCTTGCTGGCGCTCTTCCTAATAGGAGCGGTAGCCATGGCGGCAGAAATTAAGGTCAGCGAACGGCTGGCCATTTTGAGCAACGTGCCGGTGAGCGTGAACGACAATGCCACTGTCACCGTTCCGCCTACCGCTTTCGCGCATACCGATCATTCGGTGGCCAATTACCTCACCCTGGGCATCGACCACGATTACCCAAAGTTGATGGGGACTTCCTACAACAGCATTGCGGTGGATGTATTGGTAACGCCTTTGGTGGGCACCGCGTTCACGCAAACGCTCACCATAGAGTATCGGCCTTATGCCGCTGTGAGTTACAAAGACCAAGACAAGCATGCCTTTAGTGGAGCCAATTCCTTCACATTCACCATTACCGGCATCACGCTTGACGGTACGGCGGCCAGTCAGTTGCCTGAGCAGGTATACCTCGAAGGCAGCACCATTGTGGACCGCACTTACCACATGAACGGAGCCCTCAACAGCGCGATTAGCGTGAGCTCCTCCACCGTAGACCTGGATTTTGATTTTACCGCCGATGAATTGGAGCTGACCTGGGGAACCGTGGTTGGAGCCGAGGAATACCAACTGGAGTGGGTGTTTGTGAACGATTACACGGCTGCCGCCGGAAGTTATTCGGTGGCTGGTTTGGCCTACGATTTCAAGCGCAACAGCACCCGAATTACTACGGCTGAAACCTATTACCGCATTCCGCTGGTGTTTGATCATGGGTATGTGCTCTACCGGGTGCGTGCCGTAGGCCGCGACCAGTTGAATCCGTCAAAAGCATTTTATACGGTATGGTCGTTTCCCGATCAAGGCTTGGTGAGCGATCCCGGCGTGTTGTCCTTTCACAATACCACGCCACACGAGTCGGCAAAAAACTGGCAGATTACCACTTCGTTTGCCGAAGAAGGCAAGAAGAAAGAGACCATGAACTATATGGACGGTACCCTGCGTAGCCGTCAGGAATTGGCCAGTTCCAACACCGACCAAAACGTGATTGTGGGCCAAACCCTCTACGACTACCAAGGACGACCAGCGGTAAGCGTGCTGCCCGCCCCGGTGGTGCGGCCAACGCAATCGGGCAATGCAGGGCAAGCTGCTTTGAAATACTACGACAACTTCAATCAAAAAGACAACGGTAGCGGTGCGGCTTACGACCGCGATGATTTTGACCTTGATGCCAGTGGCAACCTCTGTACTACACCAACAGCTGGAATGGGCACCACTTCGGGCGCTTCCAACTACTATTCCCCGCAGAATCCCAACCAGCAGGGGCAACAAGCTTTTGTGCCCGATGGCCAAAAGTATCCCTTTGCGCAAACGGAGTATGAGCCAGACAACAGCGGTCGCATCCGTCGGGTTTCCGGCGTAGGTCCCGATCACCAATTGGACAGTGGCCACGAAACCAAGTATATCTATGGCAAGCCCTTTCAAATTCAGCTCGACCGTTTGTTCGCCTCTGAAGTGGGCCAGGCCGCGCATTACCAAAAAAATGCCGTGATCGATGCCAACGGGCAAATTAGCGTGAGTTATGTAGACATGGGTGGGAATACGGTCGCTACCGCACTGGCCGGTGACGGCACCACCAACCTTGCCCCGCTGAGCAGCAGCCCGGGCACCGCTACCAGCTTCACGGTTGACCTCTTTGAAGAAGATGCGAACGGTACCAGCCTGCTCAATACCCTCAATCCAACTGGTGATGCCTTGGTGTTTTCACAAGTCATTGTGGTGACCACGGGGAGCAACTATAATTTTACCTACGACCTGAGCGTGGACCGTTTTCTCGATCCTTGTTTGGCCGCCAACGTGTGTTTTCATTGTGTGTACCAATTGGACATTGTGGTGACCGACGATTGTGGCGACATTGTGACCAATCCGCCAGCAGCGATCAACCAAATTATGGGTAACATCATTCCGGGGCCTAATGGGCCGGAGTTTATCGCTACTTGCGTTTCTCCCGCTACTTATTCCGACGGCTTTAACTTCAATGCAACGCTCAACCCAGGTTCCTACACGGTTTCCAAGGTGTTGACCCTGTTGCCCGATGCGGTAGATTATTATACCCAAGCCTACCTGGATCCTACCTACAACTCCTGCGTGAAAACGCTCGAAGATTTTGAGAATGAGTTTTTAGACGAAATCGACACTTCCGACTGCTACCTCGATTGCGATTTGTGCGTGGATGCCTTGGGCGACCGCGATGATTTCATCGCGCAGGGCAAAGGATCGAGCCAGGATTACGACTTGCTGGTGATAGAGTGCATGCAGCCTTGCCAGGTGCCTACCCGTTGCGACATTGCTTTCGAGCAAATGTTGGTAGACATGGCTCCCGGTGGGCAGTACGGTGTTTTTCAAGACAACCAGGGAGCTTATATCGCCGATCCGCTTTCGGTCTACAATCCGGGCAACTTCCTGCTGGCTTCTAATGCCTATTGGCACACCCCCGAAGTACAAACGCCGAGTGGTTTGCTCAATTGCTACCTCGATGCGTTTGGCGATTCCTCCAAAGTGAGTGTGGTGGTGCAAAGTGGCAACTTCTTTCCAGCGGTGGTCGATCCAATGCAGGTGCACCGCGACCAGAACAACAACACCTTATTCACGTATCCGCACAACCTGTCCAGCCTCGACGATTTTGTAGCCTTATGGGAGCCTTCCTGGGCCAAATCGCTGGTGCGGTTTCACCCCGAGTATTGCTACTATGTTGAATGTCAGGGCTATGTGGCTGAAGACGCACAAGGTAAAAGCAGCGAAAGTTTCGACATCTTACTGCGCACCACCGATCATGCTGCGGCCATCACTGCGGGCTTGCTGGATGTGTCCGGCACTGCTCCCACCAACTGGTTCGTGACTTCGAATGCGGAGTACGATCCCTTTGTAACATCGGGCAACTACACGGCCTTTGCCACCGATTTGGTGAGCCGTTTCAACAACTACCTCACCATTGGCACTACCAGCTATAGCATGGCAGAAGCAGCGGCCATTGTGGTGCGCTGCGGCAATCAGGTGATGAACCAGAGTTTTGTGCCCGCCACCTGTACCACCTTTGGTACCAATCCAGCTACCGTTGACGACGAGTGGCAAATGCTTGCCAATCTCTACGTGGGCGAAAAGCAAAAGCTGAAATCGCAATACGAAGACGAGCAAGCCATCATCAACGGTTGTTACAACGATTGCATTGGCAACCCGGATTTCGATCATTACGCCAACAACTTTTTCAGCTTCAACTTGGTGAGCGGCCTGGCCAATTCGCCCTATTTTGATCCGAATCAGCCGTGTTCCATCGTGCGCAAACACTTTTTCCAAGACAAAGTGAAGCGTTTTTCCGACCACGATGATTTGCCCAACTCCGATCCTAATTCAGTGGCCTACCAGATGTATTTGATGACCGGCCAGTGCCCCAACGCCACCAACCTGCAAAGCGTTTTGAACGCCGTTGCCGGAGCCGGTCAATTGACCGCTACCAACCACGACATTGCGGTGTATGCGGAATACGGTGCCTTGGTGCTTTCTATGACCAACAATCAAGGCAGTGTTCAACCTACTTTTTGGCAAGCGGCCGCCTCGGGCAATGTGTTGGATGTGGATTGGGTTGATGGCTCTTCCAACCTGATGCAAACCATTAGCCTCGACCATGGTGGCCAATTTGCCTGGAGCGATGTAGTAGCCGTCATGGGCTTGGATGCCACTGGTTTTAATGGCTCGGTATACAGTTTCGACCTGGTGGTGGGAGCCGTAACCAACAGCACTTTCACGCAATACACCATTACGGGCACAACCACTGTCAATGTGCTCAACTGCTTTTTCGATTCGCCTTGTGAAGGGAACGAATTGGCTCAATCCATCGAAGATGTGATGACGGTGGTACACAACCAGGGCCAGTTGCAGGGGAGCTACGCTTTTTCGAGTTTCCCTACCATGTATCCGGTGGTGACCTTACCACTGCAAAATACCCTGGCCAGCACAGCGGCTAACATGTCCTGGAGCTACAACTCGGGCACCAATACCTACAGCATCAATACCAGCAACAGCAACTTTCGCATCGACCTGGTGGTGCAAAGCTCTAATCCGGCCATTTTCAACAACTGGGCGGGCATCACCTACTTCAACCACCTGCGGCCCGACGGCAACAACGGCTTCATTATAGAAGGTTGGGATGGTTCCAACCAGTTGGTGAGCCTCTTTGGTGAAGCCTTTTTGGTCAATACCTCCACAGGTGCGCAAAGTCCGCTCGACATTGGCGATTGTTCCCTACCTCCCGGGGTAGCTTGCGACAGTCAGGAGCACATTTTGCGCGAAGATTTAGAGGCTGTGTTACACGATGTGTTGTTGCAAACGCCTTTCAATGCCAACATCAACTTGTTTGCCAGTCCGGCCATGACCACTACGCTGGCCGGAGCTTTTCCACAAGGAAGCACTCAAACTACCGGAACCATCACCATCGTGACCGATCCTTCCACTGGAACTTCTTCTGAAACCCTGGAACTGATCACCACCGGTTGCACCCTTAGTTTGAGCACTAATCCAGGATTCTCCTTGGTCGACCTTACGACTTTGGGTACGCTGGTAGCCACAGGGCCGGTGATCAACAATGCGATGTATGATTTTTACATGACGGCCACTTTTGAGCCTTCGCCCGGTGTGTTTGTCACCGATATGGTTTTCGGCACCGGTTGCATTCCACTGATGAACTGTGAGCCATGTCCCAACCTGGGTTCGGGTGCGCCAGCACAGCCTTTGGACAATAACTATTGCAAAGTGGCTTATGCCAACTTTTTGAATGCGATTGTAGACTTCAACAACTCGGCATATGCGACCACTTACGGCATTACGATGGTGAATCCCTATCCCACCTACAATGATTTTGTAGCCAATGTGGATTGCCAATGCGGCCAGAGCTACGCCGGCTATTTGGCCAACTACACGGTGGTAGATGGTGGGCAGCTCAACGATCCCAACGCACCGCCGGTAGTGATTGGTGGCGGCTACACAGGGCATCCACTCGAAATTGGCGACTACAATAGCCAATACTGCAACCCGCCACCGCCTTGCGACAATTCCATTACGGTCACCCAACCGATACCGGTGCCTTACCAGAACCCTTGTGTGCAGCAAATGATCAACATGGCGTTGTCCAATGCACAAAATGCTTACGATCAATACGTGGACAGCTTGTCGACCGATTTTGCCAGTCGCTATCGTGACCACTGCATGGGTGTTGACGAGGATTTGACCACCACGTACGTGGACAAGGAGCACCATTTCACCCTTTATTACTACGACCAGGCGGGCAACCTGATTAAAACCGTTCCTCCGGAAGGAGTAGAAGTGTTGGGCATTACGTCCTCCTCCGATCCTTTGGAGCAACAAATTATTGCCGACCGGGCCAACGGTACACAAACCGTTTTCACGGAACACCGCATGGCTACCAATTACCTGTTCAACAGCCTCAACCAGCAGGTGGCGCGTAGGTTGCCCGATCACGATGGCATCAGCCTGCAGCGCTACGAGTTGAGCAACGGTTTGGACGATGAACTCGACATTCACGCCGTGCAGTTTGTGAACGCCAGCCGCGGCTACCTTTCGGGAACCGTGCGGGTGAACAACATGGACCGCGGCCTCTTCTACAAAACCGATGACGGCGGTCGCAACTGGCAACGCATTGACCATTTGGTGGCCTCCGATTTCAACGGAACAGCCATCAACAACCTGGGCATTGGGCTCACAGTAGGCGATGATGGCACCTTCTTGTTCTCCATGGACAATGGTAGTTCCTGGGACAAAATTGATTTGTTTCAATACGACATTACTGCTGATTTGAACGATGTGGCCTTTGATGGCAGCTTTAGTGGAGTGGTGGTAGGCGATAACGCTACCGTGGTAAAAGCCGCCAACAATGTGGTGCCCCAAACCGTCACTTCGAGCGATCCCGGGTTTCCGATTTCGTCCAACGACCACTTCCAGGCGGTGATGCACGACAACGGCACCTATTACACGGTGATGGACTACACCGATGCCTCCGGCAAACGCTACGGCCTGGCCCTGCAAAGTGCAGGTGCGGCCCAGTGGACACCCTTGAATTCGGTAAAAGCCGATGCGCTTTCAGCAGTATCCTTTTACGCGGCCAATGCAGCGGTGGCTACCGGCCCCCGTGGTTTGGTGATGACTACCGACGATGCTGGCCTCAACTGGATGGTGGTACCCTCCAACCTCACAGACGACATAGGACCCGTCTACTTTAAAGATGCCCAGCATGGCATTGCTTTGGTGGGCACGGCCGGGTCGGCCATGGACCTCTACCGCACTAGCACCGGTGGAACCAGTTGGCAGCAAATGACCACAGGAAGCCATACCTACCATGATTTGTACCATTACTATGATGGACAAAGTGGCGCATCAGCCAAAGTGTTGGCCGCCGGACCCAACGGGGTAGTAGAGCGCGTGATTGTGCAAAACAATGCTCCTTATGGGGTAGCCGCCATGAGTACCATTCCTGGATTTGATGCCCAGGCGGTGGCAGGAACCATGATCAACAACAAGTTGATTGCAGTAGTGGGCGGCAACGATGCCAACCTGTGGTTTACCGTTGACGGAGAGGCTGCCAACAGCAACTGGAATGCCTTTAATACGGGTGTCAGTGGCTTAGATGTGGCCGATATTCAAGTACTCAATATTTCGGGTGACCTGATGGGTGTTTTGCGTACTACCGGTGGTGACCTCTATAGTTTGCTTCTCGATTTGAGCGGTACTACTCCGGTGATGACCTTTAGTGCCTTCACCAACCCGGCTCCGGGTACCAACAACTTCACTGCCCTTGCAGCAGACGAATTGTACGATCGCTTCATTGCCTACAACCAGACGGATGGGCGGGCTTACCGCATTATAACGCAAACCGGTATGCCGGTGCAAGCTTCGGCCGATCAGTTAGTAATGCCGAACGGACCTGGCGTGATGATGAACGCACTCGATATCCTGGATGGAAGCGGTAAAGCCCTCTCGGTGGGCAGCAGTGGACACAGCAGCTATGGCGAACCCGATCCGATGTCGCTCACCGGAGCCATCTTTTGGACCGACCGCAGCAATAACGTGCGCCCGCCGGTACAGCGCGACCTCACGGCCATCGGGAGTGGCAAGTTGCTTTCCGTGGGCGACCATGGCAGCTACATCGACATTGATCTTGCCGGAGGCGCCTCGGTCTTTTACCGGACGGGCAGCAACCAGCATTTGTATGGCGTAGCCCAATCGGCCACCGACATCGCCCTGGCGGTAGGTGCCAACGGAGCAGTCCTGCGTTTGGAACGTCAACTGAACAGCACTTTTGGCCTCACCAGCCTGAGCAGCGGCACTACAGTGAATCTGCATGACATTGCTTTGGGTGCTACCGAGGGCTACATTGTGGGCGAAAGTGGTAGTAGCCTCTACCTGCCCAACCACACCTCCTTCGTGCCCTCCATATTGGCCATGGGCTCCAACGCTACGCTCGATTTGAATGGGGCAACCATCGACGGCCTTGGCGGCATGGTGGCCGTTGGAGCACGGAGCAGGGTAGTGGTGGGTGGCAACACCGCGGCTACCGTCAACAAACAGGTGTTTGCGCCCTATATGGAAGCTTTGCATTTTCGAAATGCGCAGGAAGGCTATGCCGTAGGGAAAAACTATACGGTGCGCTATACCAACGATGGTGGAAACAACTGGTCGGTGGTATTGCCCCAAGGCGGTTTTGCCGGTGGGGTACCCGAATTGCGAGGAGTAGCTACCCTGCCCAATGGTGAAGCGCTGCTCTGCGGCATGGACGAATACCTTGCCCGGGTAAGCAACGGAGTAGCCGTAGGGCAAAACGCCAACCTCGCTGGAGTGCCCGACCTGATGGACATCGCCTTTGTAGACGGCCAAACCGGCTACCTGGTGGGTGGTTCTACCACTACTGGTATTGCGGCAAAAACTACCGACGGTGGCGCTACCTGGACCAACATTGCCCTTTCGGGAACGGTGCACAACCTCAATGCCTTGGAAATTCTGCCCCACAACGGCACTTTTGTGGCTGCGGGCATCTTTGGAGGTGTGGCCTATTTTGATGGCAGTACGCTATCGGCATCGGCCTTTTCAACCGGCTTGAGCGATGAACTCCACGACCTTTGTTTTGTGGATGCTACAACGGGTTACGTGGTGGGTGACAACGGCACTTTTCTAAAAACGGATAACGTAACGGTGGCCAGTGGACTGCTCACTGGCATCACCTGGGGGCCCATCACCGCCGTGGACGACCTCAACAACCAGTTGGGGGCCAGCAACAAGCAGATTCGTTGCATCGACTTTGCAGAAAGCTCACCCGGATTTATCGGTGGTAATTTTACGCCCGGCAACCCTTATGGCTATGCGCGATTGCTCTTTGATCAATCGGGGCGCTACTCAGAGTATTTCTGGTACGACCGCCTGGGCCGTTCGGTGGTGTCGCAAAACAGCAAGCAATACAATGCTGCTACCAAGCGCTACGCCTACCTGAAATACGATGCTCTGGGCCGCACGCTGGAAAGCGGAGAGAAAACCGAAAATACCGGCAATGTAGCTTTCGAAGATATCTTCGGCACCTTCATCGAAGGGCAATACAACGCCAATACCATTGACGATGGACAATTGGCCGCCTGGATAGCTGAAACTTCGGGCGCCCGCAAAGAGGTGCGCGCCATCTACTACGATGAAGTACCGGCGGCAATTGGTGCCAACCTTCCAGTGGGCTTTGCTCCCGACAACCTGCGCAAGCGCATTGCGAGTTCTACTTATGAGGAAACGTTTGACAACGATCCGGGAACTTATCAGCAGGCTTCGCACTACGACTACGACATTCATGGCAATGCCCGGTCGGTGGTGAAAGAAAACCAACGGTTAGCTGCTACGGGCAACGTATTGGTGGCCGGCCAGCGCTACAAGCGCACGGATTATGAGTACGACCTCATCAGTGGCAACACACACGCGGTGCGCTACCAGGATGGCCAACCCGATGCGTGGCACCACCACTACCGCTACGATGCGGACAACCGTTTGACGCACGTGTTTACTTCACGCGATGGCGTGACCTACGACCAGGATGGTCGCTACCTCTACTATGAGCACGGACCGCTGGCGCGGAAAGAAATGGGCGAGCACAACGTGCAAGGCACCGACTTTGTGTACACCTTGCAGGGATGGATCAAGGGCTTGAACAGCGATGCGCTCGATCCTACCCGCGATGCGGGTAAAGACGGAGACGACCTGGCGAATACCGCCAATCCCAATGCGGTGTTTGCGCGTGATGCCGTGGGCCTCTCATTGGGCTACTACACGGGCGATTACCAGCCAATCGATAACACAAGTTGGGCTACTGTGAACAACCGTTTTGCAGCCGATTTAAGCGGCAGCGACTTGCTGGCTGCCCGTAACGACTTGTATAATGGAAACATTGGCCATTCGGTAACGACCATTACTGAACCTACGGCTTATGCCGCGGCAACGGTGACCTTGCCGAGCATTTTGCCGCAAGGCGTGGCCTATCAATACGATCAGCTCAACCGTTTGATCGAAGCCCAGGCTTACGATAACCTGGATGCAGGTACCAACACCTGGCAAACCAGTGGAAGCGCCTACAACGGCCGCTATCACAACACTTTTGTGTACGATGCCAACGGCAACATTGAGCAGCAACTGCGCAAGGACGGCAACGGCACGGTGATCGACGATTTGACCTATCACTATGCCGAGCAAAATGGCCACCGGACCCAGAACCGCCTCTATCACGTGAACGACAACCAAAGCAACACCGCTTTGTACCACGATGATATTGACGACATGGGGGCTTTCTCGGCCAGTGCCATCAACAGCCTCAACAACTACCGCTACGATGAAATCGGGCAGTTGATGCACGATGAACAAGAGGACATTGAGGAAATCATTTGGACGGTGGACCACAAGGTGCGGATCATCCGAAGGGTAAACGGCAGCGATCGGTCACACCTGGTGTTTGACTATGACGAAACGGGACAGCGGGTGGCCAAGAGCCTCTATGCCAACGATTGGACCTGGGAAAAAACCAGCTACTACGTACGCGATGGCGGTGGACAGGTGATGGCGATCTACGACTACACGGTGGACAACACGAATCAAACCAGTTCGTATTTGCTCACCGAGCGCAACATCTACGGCGGTGAACGCCTGGGGATGTACAAAGAGGAGGTGGAAATGATTGCACAATTTCCGTTGCAGGATCACCACCACCAAATTGGAGCGCGCTTGTTTGAGTGCAGCAACCACCTGGGCAACGTGCTGGCCGTAGTTACCGACCGTAAAATGGCGGTAGACGATGATGCGGATACTTTCATTGACTACTACCAGCCGGAAATCACGCTCTCGCAGGATTACAGTCCCTTTGGGGTGATGCTCTACGAACGCCGGTTTGCCCGCGACAGTGTGTGCATCACGGTGAACGACACCACCACAACTTCCACGACGATTGAGTTGCAGGATTTCGACAACGGCAACACCAACGGTTGGTCCTTTGGAGTGGGTACTTACACCACCGCGAGTTCCGAGCTGCGCATCGAATCTCAACTCAACGGCAACGGCCAAAACGAAATCAACGTGGAGAAAGCCTACGCGGGCCTAACTCCCGGCGAGGATTACGAACTGGAATTTGAAGTAACAAATGTGGACCAACCGGTGAGTGCCAGCATCAGCGATGCCAACGGCACCCAAACTGTCAGCTTTACCCAACCCGGCTCACACACCCTTAACCTGACGCCCGGTGGCACTGCGCTAACACTCAGTGTCACTGCCCTCACGGGCAAAAAACTTCCCACCTCCCTCACGCTAGATAACCTGGAGTTGACCCACGAGGAGGAACACGTGCTGGACACGGTGTACAAGGAGCCGGTGAATGACTACCGGTATGCTTTCAATGGGATGGAGAAGGATGATGAGGTGAAAGGTTTAGGAAATTCGTACACCACGCTTTTTCGTCAGTACGATACACGATTGGGGCGCTGGCTTTCTTTGGATCCAAAATTCATCGCCTTTGAGTCACCTTTTGCGGGGATGGCCAACAACCCCATCGTTTTCAACGATCCCAATGGTGATCATATTCCGATTCGGTTTGAAAACATGGACAAATCGGAGTTTGACAAACAAGGCGTTCCTAAAATGCTTCAAAAAATGTTTAATGAAGAATATGGGATCAAAGTACGCTACAACAGCGAAACACAGGCGTTGGAATATGATGGCGAGATCGCTACTTCGCTAATCGTTTCAGAAGGAGCTAAAAAAAGATTTGTGGATGCATTGAAAGCTCCTTATCACCCGGTGGAGTCAAATGAAAAATACGGGACGTGGGTTGTTGGAAATGACTTGCGTGCTGGAGGGGAAGACATTTACTTGGGAACGGTGTACGCAGGAAAAACCTTTATTGACCTATCCGATTTTAGTCAAGACCTATCGGTAAAAGGTGCCAATTATAGGGAGATACCAATTAGGGCTCACAACTTAGGACGAGTTGTAGAGCACGAATGGATGGGGCATAGAAGAGATGGTAAGTTAGACCCAACGCTTGATAGGCGCTTTTATACCATGGGTGGGACGGTAAAAATTGTAAATAATTTTAGAAATCAAATTGGTTTAGAAGAGTATAACCGAGTGTCATATTCAGGAGCTTTTGGGATAGTTTGGTTCGGAAAACAGTTTGATAATGAAAAGGTTACTATTAAAAAGGTAAAAGAGGATAACCAATTAATTAGGACTTATAACAGGCAGTTAAATAAATGGAAAAAAACTCCTGATGGGAAGCAAGGGATTAATAAGCCTAAAAGACCCGAAACCACTTTTAAATTATTAACATTTCCTAGCCGTGATTAAGCCATTTATTTTGTTTTTCCTTCTGATAGTTAATCTTAGCATTTGTGAGGGCGCTTCCTTGTGCATCGAATCACAACTAAATGGGCAATCGCAACAAGAGATCAATGTAGAGCGTAACTACAATGGTCTTGCAACCGGGCAGGGTTACACCTTGAGTTTTGAAGTGACGAATGTGACTGCTCAGGTTGATGTTCTCTTGGATGATGGCAACAGCCTACAATCCATCAGCGTGGGGCAAACGGGCAACTACGCTTTTCACCTGCAGCCGGCCGGAACTACAGCAGTGTTGCTGATCCAAAGCACCAGTGGTAAAAAACAGTCTCGTTCTATTTGTTTGGACAACCTACATTTAGAATCGGTGACTCAGCAAACCACCACGATGACGTATAAAGAGCCTGTGAATAATTACCGGTACGCCTTCAATGGAGAGGAAAAAGACGATGATTGGAAAGGTTTGGGAAACAGCTACGATTATGGTGCGAGAATGCACGATCCCCGATTGGGAAGGTGGTTGTCTATCGATCCATTAGCGGAAGACTATCCCATGTTTAGTACGTATCACTTTACCGCCAATTCGCCGATTATGATGATTGATGAAGAGGGTAAGGATATTTGGCTCAGTTACAGGGGGATTAAATTTAGGTACGACGGTCAAAACCTCATACCGAGTCCTAATAATTCTGGGGAGGTGAGTGAAGAGGCGATGGCTTGGTTTGAGGCCACAAAAACTCAGCTCAATCAGCTGAAGGAAGATGATATTCTCGCCAAGTCGGTTATTAAATTTTTAGAAACCCATAAGGCCAAAACTATGATTCGGAAAAGTAGTAAGAATTATACAATGTTTGTTTCTTTGGATGAAGAAAGCAAGTTTTATAGTTATTACAATGCAAGTGTTATCATCGATTATAATCCATTTGAGGAAGTTACGTCTGATAAATCAACACAAGAAGGAAAATCAATTGAAGGAGAATGGAATGAGCGGAAGCCAAGGGTTGGACTCGCGGACGAGCTTTGGCACGCAAGGTCGTACATTTCCGAATCTGTTGATGAGTTGTATTTAGATATATCTGAAACTATTTATGGGGATAAGTTAGAGGATAAAAAGCTGCAGAAAGAAGAGGTTGATGCTCTTAATTTTTCTAATCGAATTCGATTGATTACCGGTGATCCCATTAGAACAGGCTATGGCGGAGGACGGATTCCGGAAGAATACCTAAAAACCGAAGAAGAGTTGAAAGCTCCTAAAGTTTTAAGTGAAGATGGTAAGACGGTAATTGACCCTTAAACTGAAAAGTAATGTTGAAAATTGGTTTGCAGTATCAACTTTTTTGTTTGAGATGATGACAATTTAGATTTTTAATAATCCAACTAATGGATTAAAAAAACAAACAACTTATGGGCGCGATAAAAATCTGGGGAGCAATCTCCACTGGGATACTAATGTCTACACTTTGGGCAAATACCGCAACAGCACAATCGCTGTGTTTGAACTCTGAGCTGAATGCTCAGGGGCAACAAGAGATCAACGCCGAGAAAAGCTATTCCGGCCTCACCGCCGGGCAGAATTACACCTTGAGCTTCGAAGTAGCGAGCATCGATCCGATGGTAAATGTCTTGGTAGATGATGGAAATAGTTTCCAATCCATAGGTGTTTCTCAAACTGGGAATTATACTTTTAACATATACCCGGCAGGAAACAGTGCTGTTTTGATGGTGCAAAGCACCAGCGGCAAAAAACAATTGCGCTCCATTTGTTTAGACAACCTACGTTTAGAATCTGTCAGTCAGCAAGTGGCTACGGTGGTATATAAAGAACCTCTTAATGAGTACCGGTATGGCTACACTGGTTTTGAAAAAGATGACGAATGGCAAGGGTTAGGAAATAGTTACAACTATGGAGCCAGAATGTATGATCCACGCATTGGACGTTTCTTATCCATCGATGCGAAGGATGAAAAGTATCCCTCCTATTCTCCTTTTGCTTATGTGGCCAATCGGCCTCTGGTTGCAGTGGATCCCGATGGAAAGGATATTTACATTGTTTTAGGGGAGCATATTATTAAGCTTACTACTGCGATGCTCAACAAAACCGATGATGTATCGGTAATGGAGTTGAGTTTTCAGATTGTGGATGAAATAAGCCCCTTCATAAAAAATTACGTAAACAATACGAACCACGATGTTTTCGTGGTTTGGAATGCTTCAGAGGCAGTCAGCCTGCCCAACGCTTCCCACTTTAACAAAGGAATTAGCGAATTTGAATTTGATGAAGCCAAGTTTAAAAAGCACGCAGAGGGCCTTGGTATAGCGGCCATCCCAGAAGAATTTTTAGAGACTTTTCGATCCGCCAACGGAACTGATGTAAGCCATTCAGAAAAAGGCTCTTTTAGTTTTGTTTTTATTCCCACCGATAGGGAGAATGATTATGCTGTGACGGCAGAAGGCGGGCTTCAATTTGTATTGGCTTATCTTATTGGACATGAATTTGGAGCACATGTCCACAATCGGAATGATGAAGAAAACCCCGGAAACTGGCACGATTTGAACGGTGAGTACGAGCCTTGGGAACCAGGGTGTTATAAAGA
>CALCCE010000009.1 GCA_937899835.1 uncultured Flavobacteriales bacterium
CATGGGAGGCATAAAAGGTGTGCTCCCATTGAACGGGAACCAACTGAGCCACCAATTGATTGGGCATGCCGGTGAGCAATAGTAAAGACACGGCAATCCCTATAGCAGATGCTTTCATCATCGCAAGGAATTAAGGTTAAAAAGGTTGAAAAGAGGCTAATCCAAGCTGGGATGCCTGGTTTAGAAGGGCATTCTACTTAGCGCAAGTTAAGGCGTACTAACGCCTAATTGTTGTGCAGTAAAAATGGGGGTAAAGTTCTCTCCGGAAGCAAATGGGCGTGGCATGGGAGGGCGTTTTTGGTTAGAAATAAGGGTTACACAAATGTAACAAACTCCGCTTTCCGTTACTACACTTTAACACATGAGACCGACACGGTCATTTTTATGAAAATGAAAATCAGCGCATTAAATTTCATTTGAGTTAAATTTTGTTCCCTGCTCGTAAAAGACCTCAACCAATAGTACCTGCTGTTGGCGTAAGCAGCCCTCAGAATCGCATTTCAATCAAGAAAATATTCGCTACTTTAACAAGGATGTAAGGCCATAGAAACATTTGCCACCAGATGTTTCGTGCCGCGTTACACTTTTTACTAACCCCATAGCAGCAGCACTTTCGTACCTAAGGCTGCCTGCTGCTGATAACCCCATTTGCGATGAAACGTAAATATCCAACTATCGCCTTTGCGATCTTACTAGGCTGGCTTTGCCATGCGCCTGCCATGGCCCAAACCGATTTTGCCATCACGGGCATCTCCTCACCGCCCACCAGCACCACTTTGGTGATGGGACAGAGCTATACCGTCCGGATCAACATTAGCAACACCACCGCCTCAAGCGGCTTTACTAGTTTCCAGTTGCTGTTCACCATTGACGGCACCAACTTTCTCAACGAAACCAAAAGCTGGAACTATGGGCCCAACGGCACTACGAGTCATACTTTTCAAACGCAGTACTTGGTGGAAAGCCAGGGAGGAATTGCCACGGCAACCCTCTTTACGTCAGACGACAATCCGTCCAACAACAACTTTTCCCATGTATATGGCGTCACCGATCCACCCATCGTGGGTATAGATGACCCGGTGGAGGCTCAACCGGCCTTTGCCCTCACCTATCAGCCTCAGCTGGGGAAAGTCTATGCCAACATTCCCAATCAGGAAACCAGCCAAAGGCCGCAATTGGTCATTTACGATTTGGTGGGCAATGAAGTACAAGCACCGGTCGCCCTTCAACCAGAGCAAAGCGCGACTTACTCGGCAAACGTTGCCCCCTTGGCGCCAGGATTTTATGTTTTGCGGGTCATAGACAGTCAAGCCTACCCGGCCAAAACAATGTTTTTAAACGGAGCCCCCACCCGTTGAAAGGCGGGTAAAAGTCATTGGGATCAATGACGCCCAACTTTGCATTGGCCAATTGGTAGGAGCGCGTTGATTCTTTTACCCTTTTTCGCTCACCCTTACCGACATCGGTATGCAAGTGCCAATGGGCAACCACGGATTAAGAGCGCTCACATTTTTGGCGCACCATAGCCTCCTGCGGGTGCGCCAATTTTAGGAGCGCCCCTGTGGCGCACCCTATCTTCCGCTACCTGCGCCACCCCGCAGCGCATACCAGGTGGCGCACCCTTTTGAGAAATTTTATTGGCGCACCCTTGTTGTTCATTGGTGCGCCACCCGATGAAAACCTGAAGTGGCGCACCTTGGGGTTCGAGGAGTGCGCCACCTGCGTAGGTATTAAAACTGAATCGAATGTCTAATGGATAAAATTTTGGCGCATTTCGCCACATTTAGGTGAGCAACACCGGACCAATCTTGAACCAACAGTCTACCGTTGTCATGGCACCTACTAAACTGGGGCCTAAGGAACATTTAATAATGCCAAACTCTAATACACCTTGGTTATTAAGTTACTAAGCCACAAGGCAAAAGCTGAAATAGGCAGGACGAATGCCACCTTTCTCAAACCAGTGAGCCAAATCCTTCCACCTTTCCGATTTTGAGGCTAACCAAGCAGAGGCAAGTATTTCGGCATTGATGAAAGTTACACCGATCGCAGGGCGTTTACCCGAAAATCGGGTAACTTAAAAAAAACGAGTTAGCCAATGATGTAAACGGATAAAAACAGGAGCACAGGGTTCAAATGGGTTTCAAGCCCAACTCTTTTAGATAAGCATTGTGCGCTTCGGTGCTGCTTTGTATCCGCTTTTCAATAGCCTTCAACTCTTCGTTCACAGCAGCCAGATCTACCTTCTTTTCAGGTTCGGCGGTGCTCACGTACCTCGAAATATTCAGGTTATAATCGTTCTCCACAATCTCTTGCATCGCCACCTTGCGCGAATATCGGTCGCTTTCTTGCCGGTATTTATAGGTATTGACAATGGTTTCGATGTGTTGCTCCTCCAAATGGTTTTGCCGTTTGCCTGCCTCGTAGTGCTCCACTGCATTGATGAAGAGTACATCGTCCTCCCGTTTGCATTTTTTCAGCACCAGGATACACACCGGTATGCTGGTGGAGTAAAACAACTTGGAAGGCAAGCCAATCACCGTATCGATGTGATTGTCTTTGAGCAACTTGGTGCGAATTCGGGCTTCAGCACCGCCTCTAAACAACACCCCATGGGGCAGGATGATGGCCATCGTGCCTTCTTTGCTCAAAAAGTGGAGCCCGTGTAGGAGAAAAGCAAAATCGGCGGCTGATTTGGGCGCCAGCCCGTGACTTTTGAAACGAAAATCTTCGGCCAGGGTGTCAGTTGGTGTCCAGCGCAAACTAAAGGGCGGATTAGCCACAATGGCATCAAACTCCACTTTCTTACCCGGGTTCATTTCATTCAGCAAGCTCCATTGGTTCAACAAAGTGTCGCCGTGGTAAATGTCGAATTCCGTGTCTTTCATGCCGTGCAGCAGCATGTTCATGCGGGCCAGGTTGTAGGTGGTCACGTTCTTTTCCTGCCCATAAAGTTTGCCAATGCTCCCCCCATTGTTTTTGATGCGCTTGCGCACATTCAACAACAATGACCCCGACCCGCAAGTAAAATCCAACACGTGGTTCAGTTTCTTCTTAGGCCCGGTAGGGTTGGCAGGGTCTTGGCTGTCCAGCGTCACGATTTCCGACAAGATGGAGGAAATTTGCTGTGGCGTGTAAAACTCGCCCGCTTTTTTACCCGAACCGGCGGCAAACTTACCGATGAGGTATTCATAAGCATCGCCCAAGGTGTCGGTATCAGTGGAAAAGTCGGCAATGCCGACAGCAATTTTTTGCAGAATGGTGCACAGCTTTTGATTGCGTTCTACCGGGGTGCGGCCCAGCTTTTCCGAGTTGAGGTTAATTTCGGAAAACAAGCCTTGAAAAGATTGGGCAAAAGATTCGTTTTCAATGTATCGAAACCCTTCTTCCAAGGTCACCAGCAAATCCGTGTTTTGGGTGCGGGCCAGCTCGGCAATGTTGCTCCACAAATATTCGGGTTGAATGACGTAGTGCACCTTGCTGCGAATATGGGCCTCAAACACGGGCACGTCGGCCGCATTGGCCGCATACCAAGCGGCCAAAGGACTCCCCTGCGCATCTGCTTCAAGCACCGGGTAGTCTCTGCCCAACTCTTTTTGCACCGTGGCCTCGTAATTATCTGAGAGGTAGCGCAAGAACAGAAACGAAAGCATGTAGTCGCGAAAATCGTCGGCATTCATCGCCCCGCGCAATTGATCGGCGATGTTCCAAAGGGTGTTCCCCAGTTGTTGTTGGTCTTTTTGTGTCATGCAAAAAAGGCGTTAGCCAAAAAGTTCAGGCAAATTAAAGGAATACCGATCTGTAAAAGCCTTGAATATGCTTTTAAACAGGTCTTTATTGTCTTCGTTCATTTCCACCGGCTGATAGATGGAGTATTTACCATGGCTTAGCAAGTTGAGCGCCCGGGCATAAAGTACCTCGTCATCAATGCCACTGATGCAGGCCGAAAAATCGCTGTAGCCGAAAAAATTAGCCGTTTTTTCGAGCACACTGCGCAATACATTAAAGTGATAAGTGTAAATCTTCCCGCTTTGGGCTACACTTTGCAATTCCGAAACCAGGGCCACATGGTGAAAAAAGGGCGTGTCGTGGGTGGCTTGCAGGCGGTAACCCTCGTCTCCCCGTTGGTGGAAAAAATAGCTCTTATGGCCAATGGCCTTCAGCTCGTTGTACATAATGTTGAAAAACAGCGAATGGTGCGAAGAAACCACAACCCGCAACTGGTCTTTGCCCCGTTTTAGCAGTTGCCCCAAATCGCTGGCCAGCGCAATGGCATTGTTGTCGTCGAGGGACGAAATCGGATCGTCGATGTACAAATACTTTACCCAATTATAGGCCTCATCTCCATCGATTACCAATTCGCAAATGGCCAGAAAAACGCACCAGATAAACAGGTTTTCCTCGCCCCGCGAAATCTTGATATTGTTGGCCGTAATGTATTCCGGAGCATGAGGATCGAAAGCTGCCTTGGGATTTTTAACCTGTTTGCTAAAAACCACGGTACCTTTCTCAATGTCCAGATCGAAATTAAAATTGGTGTAGCGCTCCAAAAAATCAAAGATGCGATCATCTAGGGCCAGCTCTTTGAAGCCATTGAAAAATTTGGACTCTTTGCGAACGATCAAATGCCGCTCAGTATCGCCTTGTAAATCGTTGTGCCAAAAGAAAAGGTCTTCGGTAAAAGCGTTGTAGTAAAGCGTTTCGGTGGCGGGGGATTTTTTGCGGAGCTTGCTCAGGTCTTTGAACGCCATAGAAAGCCGGGTTTTCCCGGTGCCGTTGTAAGCGAATAGCAATACGAAATGACGATCGTTGAGGTCCGACCGCAAGCGCTTGGCCACATTGCCAAGCGTTTTGTAAGAATGGATTTTTTTGGCTTGGCTCATGCGTAAGCCGCCGTTTGAGGAAACAAGCCTTGAAGCAATCCCTTTTTGTGCTTTTGAAGTTGGGCTATTTTTTCTTCTTGCGCAGCATTAAGTTCATCTTGCGCTGTAAGTAAGGAGGCTATTTTTTGTTGTTCAAGTTTGTTTTCTGGATGGCAGATTGAAATGTTTGACAACCTTGATTTAGATATACCCAAAACTTTTGTCCCCTGGGCTTCCTTTCTAATTTGCTTCCTGACAGCATTAGATTGAAATAAATGCCCAGCGAACCCTACAACTAGAGCAGGTTTTATCTGCCTTAGCAATAAGGTATGAAGACCACTTAGCAGCTTTTCATTGTTGAGTTGGGTGATTTCAATGCCTTTGCCGACATCATTTAAATCTTCTGAAGCGTCAGCCAACACTATATCTCCTTGAATACAATAATTTTCGGTATCTATTCTATTTAGAGGGATGTTAGAATTTATGAACGGAACTTCTTCATTTCGAATGTCAAATAAAGTGGAGAATTTTGTGTGAATGTCCCCGTAATGTAGATTTTTCACTTCCCCATTATCATAGTTCAATTTATCTCTTGAAAAGGAATTATTAATTAGAAAGAAATAAATCTGATTCAAAGGCTTAACTTTCCAATCCCCCTCAAACTCCGGAAAACGAAAATTGGGCACCTTTTGCCCTTCCTGCGGAAAGAGGTTTTGCACCAAGCCCTTTTTGTGTTCTTTCAAAGCCGCAAGCTTGTCTTGGTGGGCGCTGATCAATTCATCAAAAGTAGAAAGGCAGGAGGCTATTTTTTGTTGTTCTTTTTGATTTCGAGGAACAAAAATTTTAAAAGTTTTAAGATCTTTTAGATCAATTTTTCCAGCGCCAATACCCGTTTTATCGATTGGAATATAACGCTCATTTGCAATTAGGATGTAAAGCAAATACAACTTGTAAACCTCTTTATTTAAATTTATTGCC
>CALCCE010000010.1 GCA_937899835.1 uncultured Flavobacteriales bacterium
TTTTTCCTTTGTCGGGTGCCATTGCGTTCTTTTTTGCTGTGGCGGCTGGTGCGGCTTATGCCCACCGATTTAAAGAAAACCGATGGCCTGGGATGACGGGCCTGGTGCTGGGTTTTGCGATCAGTGTTATGGCCGCTCAGGGAGATGAGCCCTCCATGATTGGCGTACTGTTTGGCACCGTGGTTCAATTGGCCGGTTTGGGCTACATGTATACCAAAACCAAACAATTGCCCTACGTGTCTGGGGCATTGGCCCTCTTGTCACAGCTGCTGATTATTTACTACGTATCAGACCCTACGGCAGGCCTGCATACCTCTCTTTCGGTATGGATGTTTGAAAACGTGCCGATGTACAACAAGTTCCGCACGGTTTCTATGACTTTGGTGATGGCTCAGGTAGTGGTTCCGGTACTTGCCTTCCTGGGATTAGATTACTTTTTGAAAAACCAGGAACTCGCCCGGAAAAACTTAGTATGGGTAGGAGTAGCCTTTGTTCTTACCGGTGGGGTGAGCCTGTATTTCTACCTCTTTCCACATTCCGTAAATGATTTTTTTGCTACTGGTGAAGCCAACCGATTGACGAAGCAATTGGCAGACGCCAATTTTCCACAGTCGCAGGCCAAAGATTACATTGGCCAGTTGAGCATTGCACGAACAGCCATTTTCCAGTCCGATGCTCTACGAAGCGCTCTATTCATTATAGGTGGCCTTGGGTTGATACTGCTTTTTGCCTTTAAGATTTTGAAATCGCTTCCGGTCATTGCCGGATTGGGTTTGCTTATCCTGGCCGATATGTGGAACGTAGATACCCGCTACGTCAACAAAGACAATTTTGTGAGCAAGCGCCAGTATGACGTGCCTTATCAGGCCGATGCGGCCGATAACCAAATTTTGCAAGATCCGGACATTCACTACCGGGTGTACAACACTACCCGTAGGCCCGACCAGGATGGGGTAACGCCTTTCTTTCACAAATCCATTGGTGGCTATCATGCGGCCAAGCTGCGCAGGGTACAAGACGTGATAACGGCACACCTGCTCCGTGGCAATCAGGAAATACTGCATATGCTCAATGCCAAATACGTGATTGTAGGTGCCAAAGAAGGCAGGGCTGCCCAGCGCAACTTCAACGCCTTAGGCAACGCCTGGTTCGTGAAAGAAGTAGCACAAGTGGCCAACCCAGACGAAGAATTGGCGGGTTTGAAAAACTTGCGTACGGCGGACAAAGCCATTTATGACCAGCGTTTCGCTGGTGAACTGGAAGGATTTACACCGAACTACGATGCACAGGGCGAAATCACTTTGACCGACTATCACCCGGAAACTATGACCTACGCTTCTAATGCTGCGAGTGAGCAATTGGCGGTATTTTCGGAAATCTACTATGACAAGGGCTGGAATGCGTACATCGATGGTAAGCTGGTACCGCATTTGCGGGTAAACTACGTGCTGCGCGCCTTGCGGGTGCCCGCAGGCCAACACCGCATTGAGTTCCGTTTTGAACCCAAATCGTATTCTATAGGGTCGAGTATTGCGCTCATATGTTGTCTGACCCTGATCGGTGGATTGGGCTTCCTGATCTTTCGATCGTTGAAGCCGGCTGCCGCACCCAAAGGATGAAACGGGTACTGATTGTAGTGTATTACTGGCCTCCGAGCGGAGGTGCCGGGGTACAACGTTGGGTCAAGCTGAGCAAATACCTGCACCAGTTTGGCTGGGAACCCGTCATCTTTACGCCCGAAAACCCCGAAGCACCTTTGCAAGATAAGGGCTTGCTCAAGGAGGTGCGTGAGGGAATGGAGGTGATCAAAACTCCTATTTGGGAACCCTACTCGCTCTACAAGCGCTTTACTGGAAAAGGGAGTCAGGAAAAAATTAGTCCTGGGGTGTTGCTCGAAAACCGCAACCGGAGTTTCACCGAAAAGCTCTCGGTTTGGATCAGGGGTAATTTCTTTGTGCCAGACGCCCGTAAATTTTGGGTAAAACCTTCGGTAAAATTTCTGCACAAGTACCTGGAGGAGCATACCATTGATGCTATCGTTACTTCAGGGCCTCCCCATAGCATGCACCTGATTGCACTGGGATTAAAACAACTGCGCCCCATTCCCTGGATTGCCGATTTTCGTGACCCGTGGACCAACATTCACTACCACGATGAACTGATGCTTGGACCTCGTGCTGCCCAAAAACACCAACAATTGGAACAGGCTACCCTGGATACGGCAGACCATGTGGTGACGGCAAGCTATTCGATGGAGCGTGACTTTGTGGCGCAAGGAGCTCAAAGTGTTTCCACGGTAACCAACGGTTATGATGCCGCTGATTATGCCAATGCGGCACCGGTTTTAGATGAAAAATTCACCCTCACCCACATTGGTACGCTGTATGGTTCCCGCAGCCCTGAAGCCCTTTGGGCTGCCCTGGGATCGCTGATTCAATCCCAACCGGGTTTTGCGGAGGTATTCACCTTACGCCTGGTGGGCAAAACTGATCCTGAAGTGTACGCAGCAATTGAGCAGCACGGGCTTACGTCCTATCTCGACGATCGTGGCTATGTAAGCCACCATGAGGTTATTGACTTTCAGCGCCAAACGCAGTTGTTGTTGTTGATTTTTTCTGAGGCGGAACGCACCATTATACCGGGAAAGGTTTTCGAATACCTGGCCGCACGCCGGCCCGTGCTATGCATTGGTTCTCCTGAGTGGGATGCGCCTCAAATTCTATCTAAAGAAGAGGCTGGCGCCACTTTCGACTTTCAAAATAGTGAGGGCATCCGCGCCCAACTCCAACAGTGGTTTGAAGCTTTCCAAGGCGGTGGTTTGCATCCCAAAGAGAAAGACATCAGCCGTTATAGCCGCACCGAACTGGCCCGCAAATATGCGGGCTTATTGGATAAAGTAGCTACAAACAAAGCTTAGGTGTTTCGTCGAATCGTCCCCAGTAGCTTGTTGACCATTCCGGCAATTTCTGGCGAAAGCTTGAAGTAGAGCACCGCTCCGCCAAAGAGCCCCAAAACGATGACCGATCGATACAGAATGTTTACCAAGGGATGACCAAGGTCGGGCAGGTAAAGTCCAAGGGCCATTACCCCACAAGTGAGCAGCAATATCCAAAGGGATTTGATGCTGAAGGGCTGAATGTGAAATTTGTAGAACACCAGTAAGAACTTCAACAGGTTGAAAATAAAGATAGAAATGGCAGTTGCCATCGCAGCGCCAGTGATGCCATAAATTGGAATGAGCCAAAGGTTGTTGACGATGGCCAGACCAACGAGAGCGGACATGATGCCGAGGTTGTAGCGGTAAAAATTCGACATAAGAATGATCTCGTTGTTCACTCCGGTGGCCATGTCGAATACCACGGCAAGACCAATCCAAAGAACTACGTATTTCCCCTCAGCAAACACCTCAGAATTAGGAATCAAAGCAAAAAGGTCGTCTATCCCTATCCAAATGGGGGTGAGCAAAGCGCAGCCTAATACCATCTGGGTGAGGGCAGATTTTTTATAAAGCGTTTCAATCTCTTTGGGCCGGTTGTTTTTTATGGCATTGGCAATTACCGGCATCGAAATGAGGTTGATCGAGCGCTTGGGCATTTCAATGGTGAGGCCAATAAACAAGGCAATGGAATAAATGCCTACGTTGTCCAAATCCAGCATGGAGCCTATCATCCAGCCGTCTATTTTGGTGACAATCATTCCGGCAAAACCGCTCAGAATAATAAATAGTCCGTAGGTAAACGCTTCTTTAATGAAGGATTTGTCGATGCCCTTGAGGTTGAAAATGGGTTTTTGAGGTGATAAGCGATAGATATAGCCCAATACCAAAAGGAGGTTGATGCCGAATGCTCCTATGTAACCCATGATCAAAGTAGTGCGGCTCAAGTCGAACACGGCGATGCAAACCAACAACGCCATCACTATAATCCGAAAAACGACCTCCTTGATAAATTTAGGCACCGCGATACGAAACAGTGCCCGGCTCATTGTGTCTGCCACGTTGCGAAACACTACAATGAAGGTGAGGGGTATGAGCCACAAGTAATATTCAACAATCAGCGGAGAGGTTTCTATAAAGTTCTCCAGAAAAGTATCCTGAAACAGCAGGAAGATTGACATGGCGAAAAAATATCCCAGGAAAGGAATGAGGGTGACGAGCCATAAGAATTGTCCATACCGCTCCTCGTCGTTTTTGAAGAAGGGATGGTATTTTAGGATAATGCCGTTTACACCTAACTGGGCAATGGGAGCGATCAGCAGGGATATGTTGGTCATTAAGTTGAGCAAGCCGATTTCTCTGACTTCCAGAAAGGCCGGAAAAAGCCAAAGCGTGTTGAGTGCCCCTATGGCTACTCCAATGTAGGAAACGATGGTGGTTTTGACTCCTTGCCGCGCAATTACTCCCATGCTGAACCGCTAACTCCAAAAATAGCCTTTTCGTGTAGACCACCTCTCTTATACCAATGCTGATGGCTACTTTTATGCCATGAAACTCTATTGCATCAGTGGGTTAGGAGCAGATGAACGTGTGTTCCAATTCCTCGACCTACCTGATTTTGAGGTAATTCATATGCCTTTCATCCCCCTATTGCCGGGTGAGGGGCTGGTGCAATATGCGCATCGGATGGCCGAGACCTATCGTCCGGAGCCCGGTAGCTGGTTGATGGGCACTTCGTTTGGTGGCATGCTGGCGCAAGAGGTGAGCCACTTGATTGATTTTGAGCAATTGGTATTGGTTTCCACCGTGACCCAAAGGCAAGAGTTTCGGGTGCTGTTTCGTTTAGCCGATCGTTTGCGCCTCACCGAAATGCTAAAACCGGCGTGGTTTTCGGGTCCCGGTCCATTGGCTCGGTGGTTTTTCACAGCGCACGCATCGCCTCAACGCGAAATTTTGGATACCATCTTAAGTGAATTGGAACCCACTTACCTCAACCGGGCGATACCTGCCATAGCAGGATGGCAACCCAAAGCCTTGTCTACACCCGTACTGCGCTTGCACGGAACAGCCGATCGAATATTCCCTTTCCATCGGATCGGGCCTTGTGCTGCATTGCCGAGTGCCGGCCACCTTGCCCTCATGACCCACGCACCGCTCATTAGTGCTTTACTCGCCGAAACCCTGGCGGTGCACCAACAGAAGAAAAAACAGAAAATTTAACGGGCGGCAGCCTCTACCGAGCGCTTCACCACATCGATCACGTGCTGAATTTGCGCTGCTGTCATGCCTACCCAGCAAGGAATGTCGACAAAAGACTGGTGGATTTTTTCCGACTTGGGAAAATCACCTTCCTTGTAGCCATACATTTCCCGGTAAATGGGTTGCAGTGGAATGAGCGGGAAAGAAATCCGCCAATCCACACCCGCTTCACGCATCAGCACCAACACCTTGTCGCGGTCGATGTGTTCGGCCAGGCGAAGGCTGTAAATGTACCAGCTGTGTTGCGTCACGTACTCGGGAATAAAAGGCGTTTCAATCCAGGGATGCTCCTTGAAACCCACTTGGTAAGCAGCAGCAATCTTGCTCTTTTCCGAGATGACCCAATTCACACGATTGAGTTGAGGAATGGCGAAAGCTGCAGTAACGTCCGTCATGCGGTAGTTGTGGCCCACCATAGTGTGGTAGTAGCGGTCGGTTTGCCCTTGGTTGCGCACAATGCGCACCACCTCATTGATTTGGTCGTCGTTGGTGGTCACCAGACCACCCTCGCCAGAGGTTATGCCCTTGTTGGCAAACAGGGAAAAAGAATGTGCATCGGCTTGGGCACCAATACTTTTGCCTTTGTAGCTTCCCCCAAACGATTCGGCCGAATCGGCGATGACCTTGAGGTTGTGCCGTGCCGCCATTGCCATCATAGCGTCATAATCAATCGACAATCCCTTCAGGTCCACACACATGATGGCCTTGGTTTTCGGGGTGATCTTGGCTTCAAAAGCATCCGCCTCCACATTAAAGGTCAGCGGGTTTTCCTCTACAAACACCGGAATGGCGTTGCAATACACAATGGCGTTGGCCGAACTGATGTAGGAGTTGGCCGGAACCAACACTTCATCGCCGGGCTTCACACCAGCCGCCAGCAAGCAGGCGTGCAGGGTGCCAGTACCGGTATTGAAGGCAATGGCATGTTTAGCACCAGTGTAATCACAAACCAGTCGCTCAAATTCTTTCACACGTTCACCCATGGTGATCCAGCCACTTTTGATTTGCTGGTACACCGCATCGGCTTCTTCATCCCCGATGTAGGGCATTGCAATCGGTATCATCTCCATCTCAGAGCGCTTCATTTTTCAGGTTTCGAAGGTAATAATTCTTATACCAGGATAAGGTGGGTTGCAGGCCCTCTTTCAAAGAAACCCGCGGGGTGTAGCCCAAAGCCCGCAATTTTGCTACATCCGGGCACCTTCGTGGAGTGCCACCAGGAGCTTTGGGGCTCGTTTTTAAAGTCAGCTGCACACCGTAGATCCCGGCCATTGCCCGGGCCAAATCGGCCATGCTGATCTCGTCTTCACGGCCTACGTTGTAGGTTTGCCCTGCCTCTCCTTGAAAAGCCGCCAACAAAGTGCCTGCCACTGCATCTTCGATGTAGCAAAATGCCCGGGTTTCTAATCCGTCTCCTTGCAAGGTGATGCTACCCGCATTTTGGGTAAATCCCTGTGTGGCGTCCACTATTTTTTTGGCCAGTTGGGGAATCACATGTTTGAAACCCATGGCCGGGCCATAGATGTTGTGCGGCCTAAAAATGATCTTTTTCAATCCCTCCCGTTCGAGGTAGTGCGAAGTCAATATTTCACCCAGCAATTTAGAGCCGGCATAAGAGTAGCGCGGGTTGCTAATGTCTGGGATAGAGCCGGAAATGTTTTCGGGGGTAGGAATGATGTTGGGCGACTGATAAATTTCTGAAGAACTGGCAAACACAAAGGTGTGTACCGAATCCGTTTTTGCCACGCTGTCGCTGATGTTGAGGTGTCCCCGAATTCCCACATCCAACACCAATTTCGGGTATTGGTAGAAATACTGGGTTCCGTTGATGAATGCCAGGTGAAACACCACTTCCATACCGGCCACTGCAGCATCCACTGCCTCAGGGTGGCGGATGTCTCCTTCCACAAATTCAATTTGATCAAGAATGTCGTGCAAGTTCTCCAGCGTACCACGCGAGTTATTGTCAAAAACCCTTACGTGATGTCCTTGGGCCAACAACCCACGCACCAAACCCGAGCCGATGAAGCCACTACCACCCGTGACCAATACCTTGCTTTTAGGCATTCCCAAGTCCTCCAAACACAATTCCTTTCTCTCGTTTGAGCACCATCGGATTGAAGAGGTGCCAGGTATCAATAAACACGGCCGGTTTGTTCATTAAGGCCAGTAGTTTGCTCAGGTCCCACTTGAGGTAACTCTTGTGGTTGTTGAGCACCACGACCGCATCTGCATTGCGAAACGCCTCTTCCAGGCCCACCGCCTTAACGCCAAGTGCCGTTAACTCAGCGGCATCTACAATTGGATCGTAGGCACAAACGTGCTCCTTGCTCTCCAGTGCATTGAGCAGCCAAACCGAGGTGGACTCCCGCAGATCAGACGTTTCCGGATGCCCTTTGAACGCCATACCGATCAAGCTGATTTTAGCCGTTAGGGGATCTTTGTTGAGTTCGTTGAGTCGGGCATAGAGTTTTTCTTTGATCAGTTGTGGGCCTGCTTCGTTGATTTTTCGGGCCTTGAAAATCATGGAAGAATCAAGGCCGTTTTGTTCAAACACATTGCCCAGGATGTAAGGGTCTTTCGAGAGGCACGGGCCACCCACGCCCGGAGAGGGTACCGGAATTTCATTGCGGCTATACCCGTAGTTCACTGCGCGAATCAGATTGTTGAGGTCGAGGCCCAACAGCTCGGTGAGGCGCGCCACCTGATTGGCAAAACTGAACAAGTGATCGCGAAAAGAGTTGTCGATCAACTTGCACAACTCTGCTGCTTCCAGCGACTCCACGTCGATGACGGTAGGAGTAAACGTGTGGAACAGGCGCGAGGTGGTTTCAAACGAACGTTGGTCCAACGCGCCCACAATTTGTGGGTTGTGTTCCAATTCCTTGAGGGCCACCCCTTCGGCGGTGCGTTCCGGGGCAACGGCCAACATAAAATCTTCTCCGGCTTTGAGCCCAGAAGCTTTTTCCATCGCAGGCAAAACTACATCGCGGGAGCATCCTACCGGAACCGTGGAGCGTAAAATCACCAGGTCTCCCTTTTCCAGGATGGAACCAATGCTGGCCACCGCAGCTCGGATGTATTCCAGGTTGGGCAATTTTTCTTCGCTTACCAGGGGTGTTCCCACCGTGATGATGTATACATCGGCCCTGGCTTCGTTGATGGAAGTAGTGAATTTGAGCCGATTGCCCACCACCAGGTTGAGGTAGCGGTCGAGTCCCTCTTCATAAAATGGAGGCTTTTTCTGCCACAATTGCTCTACCATCCGCTCGTTGGTATCGAACCCACAAACGTTGAAGCCCGAATCGGCCATCAAGGCACCCAGGGTAAGGCCCACATAGCCCATGCCCAAAATGGTGACCCGTTTGTTTTTAACATTTTCGTTTTCGTGAACCTGCTTGTAGCTGTAGTAGCCAATCACGCGGTTGTCGGGCGCTACCACGGGAATAATTTTGAACTTGTTGGACAACAGCTGGTTGGCTTCCTTTTCTGACATCTGCTCGGTGATGAAGGTCGGATCGTTGTTCATCACCAAAGCCACTGCATCCTTGATCGTTAGGCCCTTCATGAAGCCCCGGCGTAGGTCGCCGTCTACCACCGTTCCTTTTAGCCGTTGCCGATCATCCACCACGATCAACGCCTTTTTGCGGGTTTGGTCGAGTTGGGTCAGCGCTTCCAGCACACTGGCACTTTCGTGAATCAACAATCGGGTGGCATCTTGCATGGCAAATCGGATTAATCAACGGCTACGCCTGGCAAATTTTGAATGGTTTCAAAGCTGGTTCGAATGGCCTCCAGACTTTCGCTGACTTCTATGGTTAAGACTTTCCCGGTGAAATCATGGTTGCCCAGCTGGCCCACCAATTCGCTGTTGGGGTAAATGGCCTTTCCTTGGTCGAAGCGTCCATCGTTGTCGCTCACATGCACGTAATCGGTGAGTGGAAGCAGGGCCTCTAATTCTTTTTCAAAAGATAATTGCCGGCCATATTGGGCATTGTGCGAGTTGACGCTCACCTTCAAATGCGCGACATCCACCAGAGGACGCATGTCGAGCGCACCTTTCAGCAATTCCCACTCTTGTAAGTGCGTAAACAGCAGTGGGTTTTTCTTCGCGTAAGTAGCTGCGTTTCGAATGGAGAGTACATTGTTTTCTATATAAACTTCCACCAAGCCCCGATGTTCTTGCAACCATTCCCAGCCTCTGCGAAAGGTTTGCAAGCAGGCTTGCTCATCGTTCAACTCGTGTCGGCTGATCGGTTTGCCCAACTCGCTGGCGCGGAAATTCATCAGAAATCCGGCATGTACCGCGTATTTTTTGGCTCCCAACTTTTCCGACAGCACCAACGCAGCTAGCGCCAGTTCGGTGGATTGACGGTAGAGCTGAGGGGCTTGGGCAGCCAGGTTGAGTACAAAATGCTCACTCGGTGGGGGAAAGTAGTTGTGGCAGAGGTACCGCAAGTTGTGTTTTTCCTGCAACTCCAGCAGGTCCGATACCAATTCGGGATACGTTTCTGTGCCGCCCGAGAGTTCGATGTTGCGGTATCCTTCCGCTACCAGCATAGCAACTGATTCTCGAATCGAAGGGGTACGCACACAAGCCGTGGAAACGTATATCATAGGGCACTTAAAGATACACCTTGTCGTCCGCACACCAAGCGGAGAAGCAGAATCAACCGGATTTTTGCACCCGTTTGGCAGGCGTTCCCAGGTACACGCCTGGTTCGGTCAAATCGTGCACCACCGTAGCTCCGGCTCCGATGGTAATGTCACTACCGATTGTGATTTTATCAATGATGGTTGACCCGGCACCAATGAAACACCGGTCGCCGATTGTTACCCGACCACACACTATTGCGCCAGTGGCCAAAAAATTATCGTTCCCAACCACACATTCGTGCTCGATGACCGATTGGGTATAAATGAGGTTATTGTTGCCCAAACGGGCCGTTTTGCTCACAAAGGCTTGGGCCATGATTTGGTTGGCCCGTCCGTATTGCGCTCCCGGTTCCGACTGTGACATCGGATGGAACAAGGTATCGGTAAAAAGTTGGCTTTCGAAACGCTGGCAGGCAACAGCCCGGCGTTCGTTGGCGCCAACGCACACAATTACCGGGTGATCGGCAGGTAGATCTGCCTCCGTTCCGAGAAGCGCATAGCCGTCAATTCTTTCGTCTTTGTCGGCCACGTAATTGTTGTCGAATACTCCTAAAATTGGCCAGTCGAGTTGTTCCAGCAAACTGATGACCGTTCGGGCGTGGCCCCCGGCACCTACCAGTGCAAAGGCTTTCATGATTCGAGTTCAATGATGTCGTCAACGCCAAAATCGCGGCTGGCGGTTTGCCCCAACACATCGTAGTAGCGCATGGGAGAAATGCCCCGGCCGCCGGTGCGCTTGGCCACTAGGTTTTCGGTGGAAAAGGCCTCGCCCTTGGCAATGGGAGCTTTGGCTACCAGGCACTTTTGCAGCGATTGACGGGTTTTTTGTTCCGAAGCAGTGGGCTGCTTCACAGTGCTGCCCAGGTATTTTTCAATTCTCCTGACTTCCGTCACAAATTGCTTCAATTCCACGGGATCGAGTGACGCTAAATGATCCGGGCCTTCAAGCGACTTATCGAGCGTAAAATGTTTTTCTACCACTTTAGCGCCCATTGGCACCGCGTAGGGAGCTGCCCCAACGCCTACCGAATGATCGGAATAACCCACCAGCAAGTCGAACTTTTCCTGGAAAGTGCGGATCACGTTGAGGTTGGCTTCTTCATCGGCAATGGGATAATTAGCAGTGCATTGCAGCAAAATCACCTTCTGGTTGATGGGGTGAATTTCGGCCAGTGCCCGTTCTACTTCTTCCATGTAGGTCATTCCGGTGGACAGAATGATCGGTTTGCCCGTTTCGGCCAATTTTTTAAGAAATGGCAGGTTGGTGGTGTCAGTAGAGGCCACTTTGTAGGCTTCCACTCCTACCGATTCCAGTTCTTCAATGCTACCTTCATCAAAAGGCGTGATCAAAAAGAGGATGTTTTTGTTTTCGCAATAGGCTTTCAACTCGCGGTAGTGCTGTTGCGACAATTCCAACCGTTTCAGCATTTCGGCTTGCGATTCGCTGCTTTCGGTAGTTTGGGTTTGATAGGGTGCCTTTTCCACATTGCTGAGGATCAGGTTTTTTGTGCGGAAAGCTTGAAACTTTACGGCATTGGCGCCTGCATCTGCGGCAATGTCCACCAGTTGCCTGGCCACTTCCAGGTCGCCTCCGTGGTTGACACCTGCTTCGGCAATTAAAAAAGTAGGGCTATCGTCGGAAAGTGGGAACTTTCCCAAGGTAAACGACCGTTCAAAATGCATCATTCCGTGTCGGATTCGAGAATGTTTGCGAAAGCATCCAAATCGTGCTTGAGTTTTTTGCCTTCCACCAATCGAAAATCAATGGGTGCTAATCCCGGAACGGTGTTTCGGATGAATTTGACATCGCTGCGGGCAATCACTGATCCCGCCTTGAGCGGATGAGCCGTCACCACACTTTTCTTCTGGAATTTCCGGTACTTCAGGTCGCTGGTGCTGAAAGGGCGTAACTCTTTGCTGCCGTAGGCGATGTGTGCCCGGTGCAGACGCGCCACAAATTCCGCGTATTCGTCGGGTTCCAATGCCGCCTGGTAATCCGTTCCTTTCGCGCTGCGGTCTATGGTCAGGTGCTTCTCGATAATGTCGGCCCCCAAGCCCACCGCAATCAGGTCTACCATTTGGGCAAAAGGATCGTCTCCGTCGGTATGGTCGTGGTAGCCCACCGGAACTCCAAAAACATCTTTCAGCAAGGTGATGCGCGAAATGTTGAGGTCTTCGGTACGGGTAGGAAAATTTTGTACCCCGTGCATCAGCACGATCTCTTTAGCGCCATGCGCTACTGCCAATTGCAACCCGTTGTTGATTTCTTCGAGTGTGGAAGCACCCGTGCCCAGCGTAAATGGAATGCCCGATTGGGCCACACGCTCCACTACTTCCGGGTTACTAAGGTCAGACGAATTGAGTTTAATACCATCAGCCCCCAGTTTAATCGCCAATTCAACGCTGGGCAGGTCGTAGGTACACACCCAAACGTGAATGTCTTTGGTACGGGCATAGACAAATAACTCGGTCCACTGGTCGGGCGAAAACGTGATGGTCTTCAGCAAGTCGAAAACTTCGTGGTGGGGGGTTACCACTTCATCGAGGTCGAAAAACTGTAATTGTACTGCATCGGCCTTGGCATTGGTTGCTGCATCGATCAGCGCTTTGGCGCGATCGTAATCACCATCGTGTGCACAGGCAATTTCAGCAATGATGTAGGGTCGGCGGTCTTTCCCGATGGTTTCGTCACCAATGGCAATCTGGTTTTTGAGCACTTCCAGCATGATATCTGAATATTAAAGCCAGCCGTTGTTCGACAGCAGGTTTTTGATGGTATTCATGTCGGCTTCGCCAATCTCTTTGAGGGGTGCCCTTTCGTGCACAGGAATGAGGCCTTTAGCCGCCAAAGCACCTTTCAGGCCGGGATGCCATCCGATGGAAATCATTTCTGAAAAGAAAGGCGCTTCAATATCGTGTACAATGTTGAATGCCTTGTCGTAGTCTCTGGACGTCATGGCTTCGAAAAATTCCAATTCCAGCTGAGGAAAAAAGTTGCCAATACCGCCCAGAAAAGCTTGTGCTCCCAACCAGTAATCCCTCAGGTAACGGCTCATACCACCGCCAGCACCAATCACCACGGCTTTTTCGCTGATGGCTTTTACCACCTTGTTGCCATATCCAATGTCCAGGCTTTCTTCTTTAAGGCCCACAATGTTTTCTACTTTGAACAAACGGTCGAGCAGCGGAAGAGAGTATTGTACGGTACCACCGCCCAAGCCGTTGCGCATGGGCATTTCATGCAGTAGGATACCGGTTTTCACCGATTGGGCTACCGTATTGAAAAAGTCGAAAATATAATCTTCGCCATAGTTGCGGTCCGGATAGATACAGAGGTACAAATCGGCACCAATGCTTTCGGCGTGTTGGGCAAAATCGACGGCTTGAGCAGTGCCTCCAACTGGTGGGTTGGCCACAATGGTAATGGCGCGTCCGTCGGCAGCGCTCACCACCGCTTCATTTACTTGTTTCACTTCATCGGCCGTCAGCAGGTTGTAGCGGCTGGTGCCAACTGTGGTCATCACATTGCGAATTCCGTGCTCAATCAGCCAGTTGACATAACTGCGCATGGCATCTAAATCAACCGAATGATCCGCTTTAAAAGGAGTAGGAAGTGGAATTACCGGTCCGGTAACTTTGTCCAAAAATGGGTTCATGAAGAGAGTTTTTGTGCGATTATTTCAGCCATCTCAAATTGCTCGGGGTAGTCGATGTCAAAAGACCGAAGGGCCGGCATCTCGTGCGTGAGCATGGTTTCGTTGAAAAAAGTGCCTTTTCGTTGAAAGGCGGGAACGGTGGCCATGTAGATGGAACCGTTGGGATGGTACATTTTGCGTTTGTCCTGGCTGCGGGTTTGTTGGTAGCCCTCTGGAGTTTCCATGGTGGCCACCTGATGCTCGTCTAAACTCAGTGCAAACTGAATCGGAAAAGCATATTCCACCACACCGATCAGAAATTCGTATTTGTCCTGATTGACAAAGCGTTCATAAGCCGTGCGAACATCTTCTGGGCTTCGAAACGGACAAGTCGGTAGCACAGCCGCCACGATATCGAAGTGTTCTTCGTGGCCCCGGCGTTCGAGGTATTCTTTAATCACTTGCACTTTGGTCACCCGATCGCCGGCCATGGCTTCAGGACGGTCGTCTACGTCTACGCCTTCTTGCAAAGCCACTGCCTTAATTTCGGCATCGTCGGTAGATACAATGATTTTGTCAAAAACACCGGCTTCTTTGGCCGATCGTATGGAATAGGAAATGAGGGGTATGCCGTTGAGCGGCAATATGTTTTTTCGTGGGATGCGTTTTGATCCGCCTCGGGCTGGGATAATACACAGCGCCTTCGCTTTTTTTGTCATTTAAGAATCAGTCAGTGAACAAAAAATCGGTCTTAATAAGGCTTATCCCCAGAAAAACGATCGGAAATAGCATAGTAGTACCGAGCGAGGTTCAAGGGCGACTCTTGTAACCACTGCGAAGAAAAGAGTTTTGGTCCATATTTTGGCATAGGATCGGGACGACAATGCCCACGCATGATCATTCTGTTCTTACCAGGGTCTACACTTCCAGCCCGATGATAGGCATCGGTGGTAAATACAATCAACGAACCTGCCGGTGCCGCCATGGGTATTCCTTTGTCCAGGTGTGGCGGTAATTTCCGGTTGGGGAGTTTCACCAATTTCCAGCCTCGTTTGCGGTAAAAGTCCATGATCTGACGTGCCAACTTGTGACTCCCTGGAACGCATTCGAAGGCTCCATTGGAGGCATCGATGTCGTTCAGGTATAAGAAAAATTTGAGGGTCGACAAGCGGTCGTAGTGCATGTCGTTGAGTGCATTGTGGGGATGGTGCTCGTCTCGCGCTACGAATATTTCATGGTTGAAGTGGTTGGGTGTTCCCAGGTAAGCATCCGTTACCTTGCGCATGAAGGCAGCATTGAAGACTTCCGTAGTAATCGGAAATTGGTCCGTGGGCAGCTTGCTGAAATCGATGTTGGTGCCTTTGCCTTGTGGATAGGGCAGCACCTTTACGAAGTTGTTTTCGAGTTCCAAGAGTTTTTCGTATTCGCCAATGAGGGATTGCAATTTGCTTGCATCCAGATAATTGCGAATGATCATAACCCCCTGTTCATCCAACAATTGCAGCGTTTTTTGCATCAACTGCGGGTGGTTCACTTCAATGGTTAAATCTCGGAGTGTAGCAGAAGTCGACATAGCGTCTTGATTAAGGATCAAATTCTGTACGATAAAGAACAAAAATACGGGAATTTTGATAACCTTTCACTTGGAGAATAAGTGCAGTAGATGATAAATGACAGGTTCGTGACTGTCCGAAATCAACTCAGGGAGCGAATGAAATCGTAGTAGCGTTGGGTGGTGGCCCCATCAATTTTGAAAACCCGCTCGGCGATGAAGCTGGCCCGGCGTTCCGGGGCACAACTGAAGCCTTGGTGCAATACCTGGGAGAGATTGGAGGCCAGTTCCGAATAGTTGCGGGCTTTCAGTGCGACTCCATCTCGGTAATAGCCCGCCAGGTCTTCGTCCGTGGGGTCGATGGTGAGCAAAGGTTTGTCAAAGAAGACCGCTTCAGCTCCTACCGTGCTAAAATGGGTAATCACTACATCGCTCACGGCCAGTAATTCATACAATTCAGACCGTAGAATCCGATAGTTGTTGCTTTCGAATTGTGCAGCAAAGCGATGGAAATAAGCATCGTCCTTTTCCAAAGGATGTGGTTTGATGATGAACACATGATCCGGGTGTTGAGCAGCGAGCTGGAGAACATTACTAACGATCGCATCTCTAATAGGGCCATTGTTGCCAATAGTAGGCTGGGAGGCAAAGAGTACCACTTTTTCCGAGCCCTCCAAATCGATTAAAACATCGGTTTTCTTCCGGTTTTTCAATACCGAAATGCAATCCGTGCGCAGTTGCCCTAGTACTTGAATGTTAGCCGCAGGATAGGCCGAGCGCTCCACCAAAGTGCCTTTGGTTTGCAAGCCCCGGGCGATGGTGAAATCAGGAAAACGGAGCCATTTGGGGTCTTGCTTGGAGAGGATATAGTTGATGTTTTTTTGGTTGATCCCGCCATGAAGAATGCCGTAAGTCTTCACTGCCAAGGCTTGGGCTGCGTCCAGCTTGGGGCGGTTAAACGGGGCTGTTTCATAGGTTCCTCCCATGCTTTTCGGCCGCAGCAATTTGGTGAGGAGGGTAGTGGCAATTTCCCGATGACGCGCCAGCAACATGATGCGGTGGGTACGTTTCACTGTTTGAATTAGCGCCCGGTTCACCGGATCTGAAATGTTATGTTGCAATAACTCCTCATGGGTGCTTCGCAGTGCCTTTCGCATGGTGGCTAAGTCGCGGTATAGCCTTGGCTGCAAGAAGGCAAACACTAAAAAAGGTTCGAAGTGAAGCGTTTTTTTCCAAAACTTCCGGTAGAAAAAGTAGCGCCTGAGTTGCAAAGACCATTGCTCGCCCAAATCGGGAGTGTTGGTGTCGGAAACGAACAGAAAATCGGGGTCGGATGCTGCTTTTTCCAAGAGGTATTCCAATACTTCATCGCCCGACTTTAATTTTCCCGTAGCCAAATCCACAATGGGTTGCTTCCGAAATTCTTGCGTGAGAATGAGGTGTTTCCCGCGCCTGAAATACAGAGGCCACTGCAAAAGACCACTCAGCACCCGGAGCAAAAAGATCAGCAGGTAGGGCAGGGGACTGGGTTTGGACGAAGTACCAACAGCAGGAAGTACCACCGACAGGTTTTCCTGCTCGGGAAGGAATTTCAAAAAGGCATTGGAACTAGCAAAAACGACCAACGAGGCATTGGGATGTGTAGCTTGCACAGCAGCAATCCGTTGGGCCTCCAAAAAATCATCTTTCAGCGAAAAATAGAGCTTGGGTCGAGCATAGGCCCAATAGGACTTTCCCAAAACGGTGTACCATTGGTACAATGGTTGGCCACCCACCTGCAGGTGACCCAATTCCACAATGCGTTGGAAATAGTGGTCGAGGTGCGCTTTTTCTTCTTTTTCGGAAAGCGGACGGGCCTGAAAGCGACTTGAATCAGCAATCCCTTTTACATAGGAAGCCGATTGCGTGTAGCAGGTGCCACCTTTTTGCGAGGACGTATTCCATTTGTCCCACTCGGCAGAGGAGATGGACCGTAATGCTACAAAAACCTGGGAGTGATTGGTCATCGGAAAAGGAACATCCCGCTTCCAGGAAAATGGCTGAGGGATTAAAGTTTCGCCATAATGCGCCACAATACCTTTTGCAGGAAACTGCGCTTTACCTTGATTTTAACTTCTTCAGAATTGATGTGTTGAAACACGTTTTCGGAAGAGGAAGGGTCAGGTTTTTGGCAAACAATGAACAAGTTATCGTAAACCGGTTTGACCGGAAATTTTGCAAAATAGGGCTGAAAAACCCGGTTGCTGTATCCTCGATAGGGTTGTGGCCTTTCAAAAATCGTATCGTCCGCTTCTTCGCCATCCTCGCTGAAAATGTAGGGCAAAATGTCCATTCCTGCGCCATATGCGGCACTTTCAAATTCAGCGATTCGGTAGTTGTGGTCGGAGTTGTCTTCGACCTTTACGTTGTAGCTCTGATCACCATAGAGGTTTTGGGCCCGTTTGGTCCCAATTTCCTTGGTGTTGTCGGCTATTTGTTCGCGAATGGTGTAGGAGTTGGGGTGACAATGTTCAACCGCCAGCAGGAAACCGCCGGGCTTCAAAACCCGATAGGCTTCGGCAAAGGTGGCGTGCAGGTTTTCGCTGTGGTGAATGGCTCCGATGGAAACAATATAATCTTGAGAGGCATCTTTTAGGCGCATTTTGTTGTAGCTCCCTACCGCCAATCGAATTTTGTCCAATTGGGCATCGAGGTTGCGCAGCACGATGGGAACCAAAGAAGCCACCGAATAGCGATCATAATCCATGCAAATGACTTGCTGCACTTCGGGTAGCTGGCTGAGTTTGGCTGAACACCAACCGGTGCCTGCACCCACTTCTACCACGTGGCCACTCAAAGGCCGTCCAATGATCTTTTCAAACTTTTTGAGGCATTGCCACCGCCAGAAGGTCCGGTCATTTTTTACCTGTGCCCCTGCTTTTTCAGGGGTTTCATAAAGCTTGACATACATGTTCTCCGCTACCCGGGCCCGCAATTCGATAGCACCTTCGCGAATATTCTCCTGGTCTGCACCTATGTTCCAGTCTTCGATCTCCAATTCCTTGGTTTCTGACATTTCGATGGCTTTAAATGCGCTTTTTTTACGTCCAAAATCTCGGCTAAACTAAGGAAAATTAGGCGATTCGGTTCAGAAGGCAGTGCGCCTGTTTCAATTGCAGGACCGCCTTAGGCCAACAACAGACCTACCGTTTTTTTGACTAACATTGTGACCGCACAAAAACGTGTTTGAGTGAATGCTAAAGCCCGTATTAAGCCACTTGATGGAGTCCGCGGTATCGCCGTGATGATGGTTTTCCTTTCGCATACCTCGGGGCGCGATCAGGTGTTGGTGGAATGGCTCAACTTCGTAGGAATTGGTCACGTTGGAGTGTACCTCTTTTTTGGCTTATCGGCATTTCTGTTGGGTTTAGGGCTCTTTACAAAGCCACTGGACGGGGAGGCGATCCGCAAGTTTTTCATAAAACGGTTCCTGCGGATCATACCACTTTACTACACAGTTGTATTGGGCACTTTCGCTTTCCAGCACTTTTCCGGTACTTACAACGACCGCTACCTCCACGTGAGTGAAGGTTTTACCGGCTTGTGGCAACACCTCATTTTTTACCGTGGAGACGGTGTGTTTTGGTCCATTGTGAGTGAAATGCAATTTTACCTGTTGGTTCCCTTAGTGGTATGGGCCTTGGTGCGGTTTCAGCGCAAAGGTTTGTTGGTTTTGTTGGCCATTGCCTTGGTCAACTTTGGTCTTTATCTGGCCAAATACGGGCTTAAGCTCGATTGGATTGCACACATCTCACCCAATACCTTGGAGCGAGGGTCGTTCATCGATGTTTTTATCCCTGGGGTGATTGCTGCCTGGTTGGCCACCGTACACAAAAACTGGCTGTTGGAACAAAAAGAACGGCTCACAAAATGGGCCACTGCAGCATTTGTTGTGCTCATGGTACTGACCTTTATCCTGGTTTGTAAAAACTTTCTTGGCTTCAATCGACCCTTGTACGAATTCCGGTTCTTCTCCATGATCTACGGAATTGGCTTCTCGGCTTTTATTTTGAGCGTCTACATCGGAAACCCACTTAACAAGCTGCTGAGCAACCGATTTTTAGGGTATATCGGAGTGGTAGGCTTTTCTTTCTACCTGCTTCACATGGGCGTTTTTAGGGCCATGAATACCTTCACCGATTGGACAGGCTCTGTGAAATTCTTCGTATCGTTTGCCCTAGTTCTTGGGGTGAGCACGGTCACTTATCGCCTGATCGAAAAGCCATCGGTCAATTTGGCCTATTGGCTCATTGGCAAACTGGGTAAGAGAAAGCCTGCTTAAAACGCCCGGTTGATGCCTACTACGTAGCGAAAAGCAAAATTTTCGGAATCGATGGCCGGTGGGCGGTTGATCCACAAGGGCATGTCAAAACGAATCGTAAAGGGCTTGAACAAGCCCTTCTTCTTAAAGGTGATGGCCGTGCCCAAACCGGCATCGGCCCGCACATCGGCCACGGCAAAATCTTCAAAAGATTCGTTGTAATTGATCAAGCCTACATCTCCGAACAAATAGGTGCTCATTCTCAAATGCCGCCTCAACAGGCGGGGTCGGAAGCGGATGTAGCGGTCAAATTCCAACTCACCATTAAAAGCGGCACCCGACTCCCCTTGGTAGGTCAGTCGCGTGACGTCATCGGGGTCGAGGAAAGGCGATAGGTAACCGCTATACCCTCTTAGGTTAAGGCCTCCTCCCATGTGTAAATGATTGATCTCGGAGCCGTAACCGTACCACTCTTCAGGAAAGGCGGTCCGGCTTCGGGTCAGGGAATTTTCCATCAGATCTTCGGGGTTGGCTCCCGCAAGGAAAAGTTGGGATTCAGGTGCCCAATTGCTGCCCGTCCCGTATTGCATAAAAAGTCGGGTACGGAAACGCAGTTTGCCCAATCGGTTGTCGTTCGTCACCTTCAGGTGCAGGCTATAGTAATCATAGTCACTGCCCAGGGCGGTCGACCGCATGCCCAATTGAAGATCACCACGGCCACGTTTGTACCGGTAAGCGTGGTCTACACCAACATTCAAAGTGTTGTTCCATTTGTCGGCGGTCCATTCGTTGGGGTAAGCGAGGTAATTGATGTCGAAACGATCGTTGCGGTAAAGGGCTTTGAAGTAGGCATAGAATCGACTGCTCCCTCCATTTATATTTTGTTCCAGGCCAAAAAGGTGATGCGTTAAGCCATCTAAATCGCGGGAATCCAACCAAAGTCCGGCTCCTTTGTTGATGCGGTGGAGTGGCGTTTTGTATTTGAACCAATACGACATCAAGTTGAAGTCGTTTTCCAGGTCAGCGCGTTGCGGATCCTGAAGTAAGCCGGTGTTGTACCACCATGTAAACTCCATCTGGTGGAGTTGTTTCATGTAATTGCCGTTCAGGTGTACCCCCGTTTTAATACCATCGTAGGCGTTGTACCACAAGGCAGGGCGAATAAACGTTTCATAATTTTCTGCCTCTGGCAGGTTGCTGACCCGGTGATCAAATTCCAGCGAAACGTTGAGTTTCGATCGGTTGTTGAGCTGATTGGCATCTGCCAGACGCCCGCTTGGATCGATGATCACTTCTTTTAAACCGCCCGGAATGGTCACTTTGGCTTCGTAGCTCGGTTGCACTTTGTCCCAGCCAATCCAGCGCGGCAGGATGGTCGCATCTGTCTTTTTTTCAAACCAGGTATTGGGAATGTAGAAAGCATGGATTTTGCCATCGCGACCTACCACTTCAAAGTCCAATGGCATTTGCATGCGCCCCTTGCGCTCGAAAGTGATCAGGTATTCGTCTTCTTCTTTTCCTTTACGGACCTTTTTGACCGCATAATCAATGCGTTTGGTCGTTTCTAACCATTGATCGAAAAACCAGTTGAGGTCGGCTTTCGTGTACCGAATGATGCTGTTGCGAAAATCTTCAGGATAGGGATGCGCTATTTTCCATTGGCTGAAATAGTGCTGCATGGCTTCTAAAAACAGTTCGTCTCCCAACACATATTGCAGGTTGTAGAGCATGGTGGCCGTTTTGTAGTAAACATGTCCGTAGCCGCCACCATGCCTAAGAGCCCCATGGAAACCATCGGAGTGGGTATTGAGTGGCGGATCTTTGTAAACGGCTGCATCCCGGAGGTAGCCGTAATATACATTCCGGTAGCGGGTATTGCTCGGTTTTAAAAACTTTCGAACGTAAGCGCTGCGCGGTATTCCGGTCACCATGGTGTCTCCATCGATACGGGCAAGGCCCCAAGCAGTTAAAAACTGGGTGAAACCCTCATCGAGCGAAGCACGATAGGTTTCGTTGTTGCCCACCTGACCAAAAAACCAGTTGTGGCCCACTTCGTGAACAAACAAGCCTCGATAGCCCGGGTCGCCACCACCGTCTAACGTAAGCATGGGATATTCCATGCCATCACGGGCATCGGCCACAATCATTTTGTGGTAGGTGTAGCGGCCAAAGTCTTCCGAAAAGACACGAATGATGTCTGCGGTGTAGGCGGCCGCATTTTGCCAACGCGAAGCATGCGGCTCTTGCACCAACGCGATGGTTGTAATGCCCTCCCAGTTGGACTCCCCAATCCGGTAGGTAGGATCGGCAGTGAAAGCAAAATCATGAACGTTTTCGGCGTGGTATACCCAGGTTTTAGTTTGGGTAGAATCGTAGAGAGTAATGGTCGAAGGCTTCGAATTCCAAGGTTTTCGGGCGAAATTGCTGATGTCGAGCTTTTGGCGCAAATCTTTGGGAAGTACTTCATCCCGGTTGACCAGAAAACCGGTAGCGCCAACCACATAATTAGAGGCAAAGGTGAGTTCCACATCGAAGGTGCCGAAATCACCGTAGAACTCCCTGCCCAGGTGTTGGTCGGTGGTCCAGCCAAACTTGCGGTCGTAAACTGAAATGCGCGGGTACCAGTGCACTCCATCATAATGTTTGTTGCCGAAAGCATTGAAGGTTTTCATGCGCCTGCGCACATTGCCTTCACCATCGAAATAAGTTTTGAAACGAATGTTGAATGCCACTTTCTCACCAGGCTTCAGGGGTTTTGGAAGCCAAACTTTTAGCAGCGTATTGTCCAATTCTGTTTTTACAGGTTGGCCATCAACGGTCAATTTTTCAATCTCAGTGCCTTTGGCCACACTTTCGTAGCGACCATAACGCTGCTTGCGCAAGTTGTTTTCTTGTAAGTTGTCGTAATAAGATCCCGGTTGAAAGGCATTTTGATAGAGGTGGAAAAACACAAAAGTCAGCTCATCGGGAGAATTGTTCCAATATTCGAGACGCTCTTCTCCGGCGATGATATCGGTTTTCTCATCAATGCGGGCCTTGATGGTGTAGTGCACATCTTGTTGCCAGTAGCCCTCAAACGGAGGGCGATTTTTCCAATAGTTGGGGTTTTCTGCTGATCGATAACTGTTGGGCGCATGCAAGGGATCGTATTGTTGTCCACAAACCTGCGCCATCGGCAGCGTCAGCAAGAGTAACAGCCAATAGAAGTGCTTCATCATGTTGGGAAAAGAGGGCTAAAGTACGGCTTTTCACGCAGAATGGCAGACGCTACAAACTGAGCCTCAGGGAGTACAGGATTCCGATTTCACGAAGATGTAACCTCCATTTTCGGCTCCCCAAACTTGTTCGTGGGCTGCGTTCCAGCCCCGGTCCCAACTCATCAGCTGGCCGGCTTTTATTTCTACTTCAGAGGTAGCATATTGGGCTTTCCCCCAACTGTTGATACAAGCTCCTTTTTCGGTGCTTCCGATGTATTTCTTCCCTTTTTTGGTCAATGAAATGGCACAACCTGGAAGCACTTCCAGGTCTTTGGGCCTCAACTGCTGAAACGCTTCTGGTCGGTCTTGCGCTCCGATGTAGGCCTTAGGATCGGGCAAGGCATAAATCGTGCTTTGAAATTGCTGAAGATCGAGTTGTTCCAGGTGATAGACCCGTTGCCGGTAGGGACGGTCGAGTTGGGCGGTAGCCGCCTGCTCTACATACAACCACACACCATCGGTGCGTTCTGGCCAAATGCGTACCATTATAAGGCTGATATTCAGGTAGTTGGTGTCCTTTGTAGCCTGTTTCGCAGAGTTGTAATTGCCACACATCCAGTTAGCAAGCTTTTCCAATTCTGATTGGGTGGCTTTTTTCGCAGAAGTGCCTGCCAAGGCATTACCGCTAAGCATAAGTCCGAGGAACAAATAAAAGAAGTAGCGCATGTTTAATTGAACTACGTGGTTGGAACAGGTGACGGATCGCTTCCCAGGTGATTTTGCCTTCGATCACGCTTAGCGCCCATGATGCTGGCATTCAATTCAAAGCCCATCAACAAAATGAGGCAGTTGAAGTAGATCCACAACATGATCACCATCAAGGTACCAATAGAGCCGTACAACTTGTTGTAATTGCCAAAGTGGTTGACGTAATAAGCAAAACCGTAAGAGACCGCAATAATGAGCAGGGTGGCCAGGCTGGATCCGGCTGAAAAGAAGCGAAATTTTTCTTTTCGGCTCGGACCAACGTAATAAATGAAAGACACCGAGAAATAGAAAAAGCCAAGAATGACCAGCCATTTACCAGCAGTAACTAACCAAATTTCCAGGCCTTCGTGCAACAAATCGATGGCCATTAGCTTGTCGATAATGATGTTGGAAAAGATGATTAGAAACATGGCGATGATGGCCAAAAACAGCAGGATAAACATCAACGCCAGTGCGGCCAGTCGTTGCATGATGAAGTTGCGCTTCTCGGCGAGTAGAATCGATTGATTAAACGCTTCGATCATGGCGTTGATGCCGTTGGTAGCCAGGTAGATGGTGAACAAAAAACCAAAGGACAATAGCCCTTCTCGTCGGTTTTCTGCCAAATCTTCAACGGTATCTTTCGAAAGTTGGTAGGCCTCTTCTGGCAGCATGAATTGCAGCTGAATCAGCAACTTGTCTGTAAAATCCTCAATCGGAATGTAGGGCAACAAGGTGAACAAGAAGATCATGGCGGGAAAAAGCGCCAGAAAAAATTTGAAGGCCAGGGAAGAAGCTCGGGTTACCAGTGCCCCCTGTTGTAAGGAGCGAATGAAAAAGGCCAACACATCATAGAGTGGCATGCCGTCGAAGCCCGGGATAACGAGTTTACGGCTGATACGCACCAAATGGCGCACCGAGCTCTCCTCCAAAATCCAGTTGACCAAGCGCTTGACCATGGACCTAATTTACAGCTTTTAGGCTGAGGTCGAGGCTTTTTACACTATGGGTAAGGGCGCCAACGGAGATAAAATCAACGCCACATTCCGCATAATCGCGAATGGTTTCTAAGGTAATTCCTCCTGAAGATTCGGTTTCGCAACGGCCATCGATCCAGGCTACCGCTTCGCGGGTGGCCTGAGGCGTAAAGTTGTCGAGCATCAACCGGTCGGCGAGTCCGCTGTTGACTGCTTCTTTTACTTCGGTAAGGTTGCGGGTTTCGATCTCTATGGCTAATTCTTTTCCTTTTTCTTGCAGGTAGGACCTTGCTTTTTCGAGGGCCAGGGAAATACCTCCGGCATAATCCACATGGTTGTCCTTGATCATCATCATGTCGAACAAACCGATGCGGTGATTCACTCCTCCGCCAATAACCACGGCCATTTTTTCCAGAAAACGCATTCCAGGGGTGGTTTTGCGGGTGTCGAGCACCTTGGCTCCGGTTCCGTCGATGCGGTCTACAATGGCGCGGGTTTGCGTGGCAATGCCACTCATGCGTTGCATTACGTTGAGCACCAGGCGCTCAGAAGTGAGGATGCTCTGGGCTTTACCGCTGATAGCAAAGGCGATGTCGCCCGGTTGAATACCCATGCCGTCTTTGAGCAAAGGCTCAAAATGCAAAGTGGGATCCACGGTATGGAAAATGGCCGGGGCGATTTTCATACCGGCCAAAATTCCTTTTTCTTTCACCATCAACCGTGCCGTTCGTTGTGTATTTTGTGGAATACAGGCCAGGGAGGTGTGGTCGCCATCGCCTACGTCTTCACGCAGGGCGTTGGCAATAAATGCTTCCAATTCGCTCATAGTTGCGAAACCAAAAATAGTTGCTTAGTTGGCGTCTATCCGAAATTCTTTGATGAATTCTCCGTTGTCACCTTTGCGAACGTAGTAAGAGATTCGGAAAGTTCCTTTGGAGGTCGTAAGGTTGCCGATGGCATATTGCATGCCCAACTTGGAGGCTCCTTTGTGGACCAGTGAAAAATCAGTGGGTTGGTGCTTGGCGAAGAAATTTTTGAGGACCTGTTCGGCTTGTGGTTTTGAATACACATTGCTCACCTCCAAAATGGCCATGTCTACGGTTGGGCCAAAAAAGCTAACCAACACTTTACTATTTCCAGTCTTCAAGGCGGTGCTCACCTTTTCATTGATGCCCTGACTCCACCCGTTGGTAAGGGTAAATAAGCTCAGCACGATCATCAAAACAAAACCCCTCATGGTACTTTTTTCTCCGAGTGTTTTCAAAAACTGCGCCAAATCCATTCCAAAAAATGCCTGGCTTATCCACAAATTTATTGTTTTTAGCTTTACGGCTTTCGAAAGTGAATGCGGATCAAACTGATTTTTGTTGGTAAGAACGATGATTCCTGGGTGGAGGAGGGCTTAGAGCGCTACCACAAACGTTTGAAGCGTTATGTCCCTACCGATCTCGAATGCATACCCGCATTGCGCAATACCCGCAATTTAAGCGAAGGAGAGGTGAAAAAGAAGGAAGGCGAGCAAATTCTTGCGAAGGTTCAGCCGGGGGATGTATTGGTTTTATTGGATGAAAAGGGCAAGGAAAGGACCTCTGAAGGTTTGGCCAAATGGGTGCAAGGGCACCTAAATTCCGGCACTCGCTATCTTGTGTTGGTCGTTGGAGGACCTTACGGGTTTTCAGAAGCGGTCTACGCACGGGCCAACGAACAAATGGCCTTGTCTAAGCTCACCTTTAGTCATCAGATGATTCGTCCATTTCTAACCGAGCAGCTCTACCGGGCTTTTACCATACTAAAAGGGGAACCTTACCATCACCGCTGATTGGCGAGGTGCTGTTGCCACTTCCAGGCAGAAGCCATCATGGTTTCGAGCGAATATTCCGGTTGCCATTTCAATACCTGAGCCGCTTTATCGGCATTGGCATAGATGGTTTCCACATCGCCGGCCCTTCGAGGCGAAAAGCGGTAGTTGAGGGCAACTCCGGTTGCCTGCTCAAAAGCTTGAATGATTTCCAGTACCGACATGCCTTTGCCGGTTCCTAAATTGAAAACCTCAAACCGTTCGCGTTGGTCCGATTGCTGAATGTGGAGTAAGGCCTGAACGTGCGCCTTTGCAATGTCGACCACGTGGACATAATCCCTGATGGGCGTCCCATCCGGGGTGTCGTAATCAGCGCCAAACACCTCCAGACAGGGGCGAAGGCCAATGGCCGTTTCGGTGATAAAAGGAACCAGGTTGTTGGGCTTGCCAAGGGGCAGTTCACCCAATTTTCCAGAAGGGTGCGCCCCTACTGGATTGAAATAGCGCAGCGAAATACCGGAAAAACTGGGGTGGCTATGGATGTGATCCCTAAGGATCTGTTCCCCCATCATTTTGGTATAGCCATAAGGTGACTCGATGTTGCCTACCGGGCTATCTTCATCCACTGGCTGATTCCCCGGATTGCCATAAACGGTGCAAGAAGAAGAGAAAACCAAATGTTTTACGCCCGCCAGGGTACCAAAATGGAGCAGGTTGATGGTAGAGTTGAGGTTGTTTCGGTAGTAGACCAGCGGTTTTTCTACCGATTCGCCTACTGCTTTGCGCGCAGCAAAGTGAATGATGGCGGTAATGTCCGGGTGCTGTTCAAACAGAATCTGGCAGGCCTTCACTTCGGATAGGTCCAGATTTTCATTGACCACTTTTTGGCCGGTAATGGCCTCAATACGTTCAAAAGTCTCGGGAACCGCATTTTGAAAGTTGTCGGCGGAAACCACTTCCATACCGTGATCTAACAATTCGCAAATGGTGTGGGAGCCGATGTATCCCGCTCCTCCGGTTACCAGGACTTTCATGCCTTTCACTTAATGGGGCAAATAAACCAATTTGTGGGTGAAGCATCAAACTTGAACAGCAAGTTCCTTGAATCATGCAAGGGCTGGTTTTTGTAACTTCGTGTGCTTAAAGCCTGACTTTCCTTTATGAAGACCACCTATTTCGGCGAAATTGGATTCCAGGCCTGGGAAATACTTCTGCTTCCCATCTTGTTTGCCACCATTTTTGTAATTGCGGCTCAAATCAAAAACCGCAACATTCAGACTGCGCCTTATTTTCGCTTTCTGTTGCCAGGCATGTTTGCTAAGGTATTTGGTGGCATTTTCTTCGGTTGTGTCTACGTGTATTATTACCAAGGAGGAGATACCGTTTCGTACTACGAATCCAGTTTAGCTTTCTCTAATTTGATCCAAAAGTCGCCTTATGAGGGTTTGGAAGCCCTTTTTTCACCCTACAGCAAAGAGGTTAGAGGGCTGTTTGATCATACAACCGGGTACCCCTTAAGCTACATTCACTCCGACATCAGTACGTTCACCGTTGTACGCTTTGTAACCCCTATTCTAATGCTTTCCATGGAAAGCTATCTCATCACTACAGTACTGATCGCCTGCATTTCATTTGTTGGCATTTGGAAAGCTTTTGCCTTGTTTCAAGGCTATTATCCCCAACTCACCCGACAGTTGGCCATTGCCTTTCTTTTTGTGCCTTCCGTCATTTTTTGGGGCTCAGGTATACTTAAAGATACCATCACCTTATCGGCGGCCTGCTGGTTTATAGTAGGGATACATGGCGTTTTTATTGTTCGAAGACGGGTTTTGATGAAAATCGTCAGCATTCTGGTAGCTTCTTATCTGCTCATTGCCATTAAGCCTTACATCTTCATGGTACTCATTCCCGGAACCCTCATCTGGGTATTATTCAGATGGCTACAAGGCCTTAAAAGCCGATTTGCCCGGATTTTGCTGATCCCGTTTATCTATTTGGCTACTGCCGGACTTGGAGTGCTGCTTTTCTCGGTTTTGGGAAATGTTTTAAATGAATATTCGCTTCAAAACATTGTAGATAAGGCGATAGTGACCCAAACGGACTTAAAGCAGGATTACTACGGACAAAACTCTTTTGACATCGGTGAGTTGGACCCTACCTTCATCGGCATTGTTTCCAAAGCACCTATCGCCATACTTTTTGGATTGTTCACTCCCTTTCTATGGAACGTCAACAACATTGTCATGCTGTTTTCAGCATTGGAGAATTCCATTTTGCTGGTGTTTGTGGTTTGGATTCTTTTTCGGGTAGGTTTTGTAAGAATCGCACGGTACATTTTTAAAGATCCGGTGTTGATCTTTACGCTATCGTTCGCAGTGCTTTTTGCCCTTGCTCTCGGACTCACCACACCGAATTATGGAGCTTTGGTGCGGTTTAAAATCCCTTTGATTCCCTTTTTTGTTGCCAGCCTCTTTATTCTCCAACACTTACGGGAAAGAAAGTTGAAAAAGGTACCGTTTGTACCACGGCCTGCGAATCCAGTTTCTGAGCCGCCTCAGGCATAAAGTTCCTGGTAAATTTTTTCGGCAATGTTGAAGTGCCGGTATTGCTGGCCCACGGCTACGATGCGTTTTCGAAGCGCCAAACGGTCCTCTTGTAGCAGTTGGTCCATTGCTGCCATGGCTGGTTGGTAGCTCTCAGGTTGTAGCGTTTCCACCACTACTCCAATCCGGTGGCGAGCGATGATTTCAGAATCATCGGAAATGCCTTTGGGAAGCATCACGGGTAACCCCATGGCCCAATATTCACCGTCTTTGATGGAAGTACAATACCGTTTGGAAGGTACTGGTCTTACCGGGTTGAGGGCGATATCACCCATCCTCAGGTAGTTGGCCACTTCGTGATGGGACTCAATCTGCGTGCTGACTACGTTCTCGGGAATGGCTTTTTGGGCGCACCACCGATCTACCTCTGCTTTGGGGTTGGGGGTGAGCAATACCGCACGAAAACGGTCGCCCCAGTAATCGAAGGCGGCTTTTAGCCAATCAAAGACTTCCTCTTCCAGGTAAATGCCGCCCAGCTTGCCCGCATAAACCGCCACCACTTTATGGTTCAGCTCGAGCTTTTGAACCAAAGCCGGATCGCGGGGAGCCGCATGGTCGAATTGATCAAAATCTACGCAGGCCGGTTTCACGAAATAGCGATCGAATCGAGCCTGGTATTTTTCCAAGGCATAGCGCTGCATGCCTTCGGTAAGGGCAATGACCGCTGTGGCACGTTGACTTTGCCATTTTTCTAACCGGAAGAGAATGCGAAATGCCAAACCGTTTTCTGACCACGTGCCGTTTTCTACCATCGATTCGGCGTGTGGCTCGTAACTGTCGACCACCAGAGGCCGGCCCGTAAGGCGAGAGAGCAGGTAGCCCAAACCACCTGCTGGGGTGCACCATGCGTGGAGGTGCGTCACTTTTTCGTGGCGCACATAGCCGGCCAGGCGGGGAATAAGTCCTAACCAACCCAACAAAGAGCGTATGCCAAAAGGACGGTATTGATGTGCCAACCACGTTATGCCTTCCGCTTTTAGGCGCTCTTGCTCCATGGCCATCAACTCGGGTGGCATGGGGTCTTCCGCCTTTTCAAGGGTAAGTAAAATGACCTCACTGCCCTGTGGTAGATGCTTGAGTAAAAGGCGCACGTAGGGTAGGGTATAGGTTTGTACCAAAGCCTCCCGATACTTCCAATAAGTGAGCACCATCACCTTCTTCATGGCTTTCCTCCCGTTACAAATCGAAACCAAAATAGGGGACTGGACCAAACAGATAGGACCAGATAGCGCAGAAACGGACCGGTTTTACCGTGTTCCCGAAAGGCACCCGCACAAATTTTGAAGATTCTGGCTTTGAATTTTGCCCTGGAGTGTTGCTCGAACAAACCTTTCTCCGTTAAAACGTTTAAAAAACGAAGATAATCGGCCTCCATCAAATCGAGGTTGCGGTGCATGCTGTTTGGATGCAGACGATAGTAAAGATGAGTTTGCTGCAAACACACCACTTTTGAGCTGCGCCCAAACTCAATGAATAACATTTTATCGGCTACGTTCGATAGGAGCGGATGGAAACCACCAATGGAATGGTAGACGGACTTTCGGCAAAGTAGGTTGGAAGGTATGGTCACCTTGGGGGCAAACTCTAAAATGTCTCGTACCACATGGTCACCATGGCCCTGGTATTGATCGGGTAGTGGTTTAGAATCGGGGCCAATGGTAGCTACTGCACCGTTGACTAAACCCACGCTTGGCTGAGTGTCCAATACTTCTACCCGGGCTTGCAAGAAATCGGGGTGCCAAAGGTCGTCGGCGTCTAAAAAGGCAAGGTATTCTCCCTTAGATTGTTGAAAGCCATTGTTTCGGGCAACTGAAACTCCGGCATTGGCCTGGTCGATGACCTGGAAACGGGCATCCTCGGCTGCGAATTTCCGGGCAATTTGAAGCGTATCGTCTTTGGATCCGTCATTGACCACAATAGCTTCCCAATGCGAATACTTTTGCTGAAGTACCGAATCGAGGGTTTCGCGCAGGAAGTTCGAAGCGTTGTAGGCCGGAATGATGATCGAGACAAGCGTTCCCATTGCTTATAAAGTCAGCTTACAAGTGCTTATTTTTTGGCATCCTCCAAAGCAGATCGGTACAATTCGATGTGGCCTTTCCACATGTTTGAAAATTGGAGGTTGTCTAGTGCATGTTGATGGCCCGCATGGGCAATTGTTTGGCACCGCGAAACGTCTTCCCTAAAAAAGCGCAACGCTTTCACAATATCGTCCACATTGTTTTCTTCCAAAATATAGCCTTCCTCCTGGTGTTTGATCAGGTCTACCGATCCGGTAGGACAAGCTGCCACTGGCACCTGGTTCATCAGAGCTTCTGAAATCGCAAAACCAAAAGGCTCGCGCAGTGCCGGATGCAGGTAAAGGTTCATGCAGCGGTAGAGGGAAGGCATTTGCCACCGTTCGATCCAATCGAGCATTTGTACGTGGTCTTGCAAGCCTGCAGCATCAATTTGTTGTTGGAGCTCAGCCTTGAATTGAGGATCGCCCGTTCCGGCAAAAATAAACTTCAGGTCGGGGTAGGTCATCACCAATCGGCTGGCCGCCTCTACAATGAAACGGTGCCCTTTCCAGTCGATGAGTCGTGCTACGGTGCCGACCACAAAGCGATCGTGCAATTGAAAGCGGTCTTTCAGTTCGGCGACATCCTCAGGCGTCCAGGCCGTCATTTTATCATAGGGAAAACCATTTCTAATCAAATGAACTTTGTTCGCTGGTGCTCCTTCCTTTTCCAAAATAAATTTGCGGTTTTCCGTGGCAACGGCATGAATATGAGTCGCATTTCGGTTGTTGAACCGATCGAACCGAACGTATTTCGGCTGGTAGTAATAGTGGTAAGTTGTGTCTTGTTTGGTAATGACCCTTACCGGAACTCCTGCCATCCGTGCCGCCAGTTGCGCAGGTAAACTGTCATCAAAAAGGTGCGAATGAACCACATCGGGTTTTACTTTCCGAAACAGTTTCAGCAACTGCGGGAAGGCCCGAAGCATGTCTCCCTTGCGCTTGGCATCGTTGAATGGAATCCAATAACAGTCGGCCCCACGCGCTTGCATGTCATCCAGCATATTCGGGCGTTCCCGGTGCATGGCAATGAACGACATTTTTACCTCCGGGTCTTTGGCTGCGAATTCGGCAAACCAATTGAAATAAGGCACCGAAGAGTTGTTGGCCATCAAGTGTATGACGTGCATCAAACGGTCGAGTTAAACAAAGTGGTATGATAAGATTGATTCGCTCGGGGGAGGTTGTGCCCCTCAATAGGTTGCTCGTTATTGCTTTGGTATCTAAGTCGGGTCAAAGGGTTTGAATGAATTGGCCAATCCGGTCGATCAACTTCGGATAAGCAAGTTGCTGGGCGAAATCGTACCGCTTTTGACGTATTTCCGAATCATCCGAGTCGTTCAGCGATTGGGAACAAAAGTATAAAAATTCGTCCTCCGATTGTGCGAGGTAAAGCAAGCCTTGCTGTGCGGTAGGCTCCTGGTCTTTCAACCAGGTGCTCACTACCGGGCGGCCCAGGCTTAGGTAGTGGTTGACTTTGAGCGAATTGAGTTGATTGCCCAACTGGTTTTGTTTCAGGGCCACCAGGCAGAGCCGTGCTTTTAGCAAGTAGGGCTCTAATTGCCGCCATGGAAGCGTGCCCGTCCATTCTACTTGAGGTAATGCACGCAGCGCCTTCACGTTTTCCTGGTCTTCTGCACTGAAATGTTGCTCCAACACCGGGCCAATGAGTTGTAGGCGGTAGTCGGGAAAGGCCTTGGCGACTCGCAACAAGAGCTTAAAATCGATGCGCTCGTTGAGGGTACCCATAAGCAGCATGCACTTTTCTGGTGCTGTGGCAAGCAGGCTCGAAAGCGAACTGCTCGGAGCTGCAATTCCATGAGGCACCTGCAGTTTGGGAATTGAATTTTCTGAAAACTTGGCCTCGATATCGGGGCTCACAGAGAGCAGGCCATCTACTTCCTGCATCAGCAAGGCTTCCCGTCGGTTCTTGTAAAAATCCATGCTGTGGTACAGCGAAGTGGTAGCGCCCAATTGCCTGGGAAAAACCAGCCTAAAGGGATCAAAGCTCCAAAAAAGCAGGTTTTTCACTTGCCGGGCCAGTAGCTTGTTTTGAATGGCACCGGCGGTCAATTTTTCGTTGAGGCGAAACAATTGGTCCTGAGTTCCGGTGAAGGGCAGGACATTGCGGTAGGAAATACGATGGAGCCGGTCTTTGATCCGGTGAATCTTGACCTTAGGTCGGAGTAGGTGGCCGGGCCGAAAAGGGGCTGGTGGGTCGATGAACCAAACCCGATTGTGCTGAGAAAGAGCGTACGCATAATGGTGTTTGCTGTACCAAATGTCGCCCCAGGCTTCGTTGGAGATGATAACGATGTCTCGACCGGTGAGCGACATCATGAAACGTTAAACCATCACCTCCGAGTACCACGCCACAAACTTTTGCAATCCGGTATCCAGGTCGGTTTGCGGGCGGTAGTGAAGCAAACGCCCCGATTTTTCTACGTCTGCACAGGTGCGGGGCACATCGCCCGGCTGTTCGGGGTGTTGCACAATGTTGGCTGGCTTTCCGGTAGCGCGTTCAATAGCGGCAATCAAATCGCGCAAAGCTACCGTTCGGTTGTTGCCCAAATTGAACACCTCAAAGGTGCTACCGGTGTAATTCATCGCTCCCTGGATGCCGGAAACGATATCGTCAATGTAAGTGTAGTCGCGCTCGGTGCTACCATCGCCATACATGGTGATGGGGTCACCGTTTAGAATCGCACGGGTAAACTTGTGGATCGCCAGATCGGGGCGTTGGCGCGGACCAAACACCGTGAAAAAGCGCAAGGCCACAAACCGAATGCCGTAGAGGTGGGCATATACCCGACCGATTTGTTCTCCGGTAATTTTGGTGGCGGCATAAATACTGATCGGCCGCAATACCGTATCATCCTCTTTCCAGGGTACCTCAGGACTAATGCCATAAACACTGCTTGAGGAGGCGTAAACGATGTGCTTGATGCCTTTTTCCTGTGCGTAGTGCATGAGGTTTTGTGTGCCCAGCACGTTGGTGCGTTGATAGGCTTTGGGGTCGAGAATGCTCGGCCGAACTCCTGCCTTCGCTGCCAGGTGAACAATCTGATCAAAATTTTCATGCTCCAGCTGCTCCCAAGGCGCTGCTTCACGAATATCACCTTCTATCAGGCGATAGGTGTCGTATTTTTGATGCCCTCGAATGTTATTTTCTTTGATGCTCCGGTCGTAGAAGTTGGAAAAACTGTCGAGGTTGGTGACCGAATGACCCTCGGCCAACAGCCGGTCGATCAAGTGGCTACCAATGAATCCGGCTCCGCCGGTTACCAGAATGTTCATGCTTTGGAAAGAAGTCGATTGCTGAAGTTGCAAGCAAAAATAGTGGTTTCTGGTGCGTCTGCGGTGAAGCTGGATTTCGACTTTTCAACCTGTGTTTGTGATTTGGGAATTGGCGCTGTGGCCGGAAATAACCTCAAATCATTAATCGGTTATAAATCTGGTTGATTTTTCGCAACGATTCCGACAATGCTGCACCTTCATAGGCGCATTCGAATGCCCTACTGCTTCTTATGGCTTGTTCCTTTTCAGAAGCTTGTAACACCTTCAGTAAGGTGTTTTTTAACGCTAACGGGGTGTCCTCTTCGGTGCGCCAAACAGCTTCCGGAGAAAAAAGGTCGTCGTCGTATCCAATGGCACCCATCACCAATGGCCTGCGTAGAATCATGCTCTCCAAGGCCGTATTGGGCGTACCATCGGATTGTGGCAGCATTACCACTACTTGAGCTTCCATATAAAGTTGCACCAGGCCCTCCAAATTCTGTTGGGGCACAAAAGATACCCGCGATTCCAGGTTTAGCGATTGCACCAAATCCCGCACTTTTTGTGCATAGGGCGTACCGGGCCGATCGTCGATCAGGACCAACTCCAGGTCTTCGTTGGGCAAATGCTCGCAGAGCAGTTGAAAAGCCTGGACGATCAAATCCTGGTTATAAAGCGGGGCCATTGCCCGCGGTGAGAAAATCCGAAAATTGCCTTTGGGAGCACCATCGTGCTTTTTTGCGGCTGCCTGCAATTCATCTACCGGAACTCCTGTTCTGATCAAATGGAGTTTCGCAGGATCGGTAAGCTGGCGAAGTACTTCCTGTTGCCGTTTGGAGGTAGAAGTGATGGCCGAAGCACTTGCAATGGTTTTTTCAAAAACCTGCTGCAATTGGCGATAAGCCAAACGCTGTTTCCAGTTTTCAGGGTTAGAAAAAGTCTGTTGGTAGTCCACCAGCACATCACTGCCACGCGTAGTGATGACGTGCCGGGGAAAGCGCAGGAGCCAAGGATAATAAGCATGTGGATAAGCATACATGCTGTGGGCAATGTCTATCCGATGTTTTTCAAACACTTGTCGAAGTTGGCGAACGATGGCTTTTCTTTTGAGCGGGTTGCTGTGTGGATAGAGGGCTGGAAGCAAAGGGTAAATCGGTCCATCGAAACCGTCGGTAAGCCAGGTTTCAGGAGCAATGTTTTCGGTACAAAGGAGAATCACCTGGTGTTCTGCAGCTATTCTTCGAATCCACTTCAGGTTGTGTTTGCCGGCCGGATTGGCAAAAAAAGCGATGGAGTAGGAGGCGGAACTCATGGGTGCAGGTATTGCCGCCTCCATTCGTTGAGGCACAGCAAGGCCCAAATGCGGTTGGTGTGGTCTTGTGTGCCTTTGAGGTGTTCATCTACTACTTGTTGCACTGCCTGGGGCTTCAGCCAATCGCCGATCAACAGACCATCACCTATCAACTGTTCTTGCACAAAAGTTTTCAAATCGTGGCGCAGCCAATGGTGGAGCGGCATTCCAAACCCTTGCTTTTTGCGTTTCAAAATTTCAGGATCCACGTGTTTCTGCGCCAGCTTTTTCAGCAGGTACTTGGGTGTACCCTTGTGCAGGTGAATGCGGTTATCGACCTGGCGCGACCACTCCATTAATTCCACATCGAGGAAGGGGGATCTCACTTCCAGGGAATGCGCCATGGAAGACCGGTCTACCTTCACCAGGTAATCGTTGAGCAAACGGGTTTTCAGCGAGGCGGTAAATAGCTTATCAGCGATTCCGTGACCTTGGGCGCAGTTCCAAACCTGGCTCAGATGCTGTGCAGCAAAATGAGGACTAAAAGGACCATCGCTTTGATAGAGGTTTGTTTTTTGTTCCGGGTGAAACCCCATTTGACGGTACAACCGCAACGCATCTGGCATCTCCGCATAAGTTTGAGTGTTCCCCGGGTTTTCGGCAGAAAGTCCTAGCCGGTGGAGGCCTTTGCCTATCAACACACTGCCTGCTTTTGCCAAGGGTGCTTGCTTGCGGGATAAAAACAGGTCTGCTTGATGCGCCCAACCGTACTCGTGGTAGCCGCCAAATACTTCATCGCCTCCATCTCCTGAAAGGGCTACTTTCACCTTTCCGGCGATTTCCTGGCAGACCAACCAAGAAGGAATTAGGCTAGAATCGGCAAAAGGCTCTCCCATGTGGGCCACCAGTTGCGGCATCATTTTTATAATGTCAGCTTCGACCACAATTTCATGGTGGTTGGTGTCGTAGCGTTGCGCCAAAGCGCGTGCAAGTGGCAGCTCGTTGTAAGTTTCATAATCGAAACCTACCGAAAAAGTATCCAGTTTTCCAATCGTGTGTTGGGCTAAAAGGCTGGTAACCAGACCTGAATCAACGCCTCCGCTGAGAAAAGTACCGATCGGCACATCCCCGATGGTGCGTTTTACAATGGCTTTTTTAAGTTTCTCTTCCAGGGCTTCCAAGGCTTCCTCGGGCGAAAGGTCCAAGCGCTCCGCTGTGGAAAGTGACCAAAAGGGAAATTCCTGGTAATCACCGGTTTCGAGCTGCAATTCAAGGCAATGTCCAGGCCGAATTTGTTGCACCTCTTTCCAAATGGTCTGCGGTTGAGGAACACTCAGTTCCGTCAGGTAATAATCCAGCGCCTGAAAATCGGGGGTAAGTTTTGGGAGGACTTTATTGAGGCCGGGAAGCTCTGAACTAAAGTACCACGAGTCTTGGTTCAAGGCACTGTAAAGTGGCTTTTTGCCGAAACGATCACGGGCTGCAAAGGCAATTTTTTCTCGATGGTCTACCAACACGAAGGCAAACATCCCCTCAATGCGGTTCAACAAATTTTGAATGCCCCATTGGCGGTATCCGATGAGTAGTACCTCGGTATCGGAACTGCCCCGAAAATGATTTCCTTTGGCTACCAATGCATGCCGCAACTCACGGTAATTGTAAATTTCACCGTTGAAAACCAATACCAATGCACCGTCTTCGGTTAGCATGGGTTGGTTGCCCGTTTCGGCCAAATCCACGATGCTCAATCGGCGGTGCGCTAATCCGATGTTGTCTTTGATCCAGGTACCACCTGCATTGGGGCCCCGATGGTGAAGGTGTTGCTGTAGAAGGGAAAGCTGGTTGGGGTCTACGGATTGACCTTTGAAATGGAATATGCCGGCAATGCCACACATGTACTGCGGCAAATATAGCGCAAAAGCCGAGCGACTGCTGCAAACCATTTTACCTTCTCAACATGCATCTGTTTGTGTGATTATTACGTACAAGCCTTGGGACAACAATTTAATGCTCATTTTGCGACTCTGAAGCTTGCTTGAGGCAACTGAATTGCTGAAAAAGAGCAAATGATTAATCTTAACTTTGTGCAAAGGCTGCTTTCATGGCATTCATGAGTGACGTTTTAAGATGGTTATTAGTGGGGCTGGCAGTGCTTGCCGGTGGAATAGAGGCAACCAGCCAATGCCTGGTAGCTGACTTTACGGTGCTCGACACGGTTTGTCCCGATGCGGCTATTGTTCCTACCAACAATTCAACTGCTGGTTTGACCTATGTGTGGGATGCCTGTGCTGGCGACCTCCAACAAACCCCTACCATTACCAATCTTGGCGCCTTACAAAGTGCCTTCAGCAATCCTCGGAGTATTTCCATTGGCTACGATGGCAATGAATGGTATGGGTTTATCAAAAACATCGGCGGAGGTGGTTTGATCAATTGTATTCGCTTTGGGAACGACCTGAGCAATCCACCAACCGATACCAGTTATGTGCTAGGCACAGGTTTAAATTCCGTGTTGGGACAAATTCGATTCCGGGAAGAGGGCGGCAATTGGTATGGCCTCACCACCAACCTTGGAGGTAACTTACTGCGCCTCGATTTTGGAAACAGTTTGGGCAATGTACCTACCCTGGTAGATTTAGGAGATTTCAATGGCCTTTCGGTTGCTGCTGCCAGCCTTCAGATCAAGCAATGGGGCGATACGGTGTTTACGATACTCACCAACCACAACACCAATACCCTCACGGTGGTGCAGCAAACCCAATCCATCCTGGCTCCGGTAGATACGTTCTACAATGTGTCGATACCAACAGCTATCGTCAATGGGGCCACCAACATTGAGTTGGTGCGCGACAGTTGTGGCTGGGTGGGCTTTACCGGATTGCAGTTCAACAGCCGACTTCTTCGCATCGATTTTGGAAGCAGCCTTACCAATACTCCGGTTGGAACCGATTTTAGCAATCTTTTAGGAACGATTAACACGCCTATCAATGTGGCGGTGGCTCAGGACGGCGACCAACGGTATTTGTTTGTTCGTAACCGTTTTGCGGGTGTCACTAAAATTAACTTCGGTGACAGTTATCGGAATCCGATACAGTCCAGTACCAGCCTGGGAAACTTTGGCGGGGTCCTCAGTGGTAGCAACGACTGGATGGACTACGCCAAGTTTGGAAGTCGGCACTACGTTTTTACAGGCAATGGCTCCAACAACCTGCTGCGCATTGATTTTCCGGATACTTGCCTGAATTCACCAGCTACCGTCACGGGTTTTGCTCCCGCTATTGTGATCGGCAATCCAGGAACTACTATCCTGGAAATGGCAGCCATTGATTCCAATGGCAATGCCGTATACGCTGTAGATACCTTGGTACAAACCGCTGGTCCTGATGCTCAGTTTGCGGTAAATAACCTTTGTGCCGATCAAAATTCTGCTTTTACGGATGGTTCAGTGCCCGGTTCGGGTACCCTCAATTTTTGGAAATGGCAATTTGGCGATGGCGACAGCTCTTCACTGACCGATCCCATCCACCTCTACCTCAACCCTGGGGCCTACACCCTCAGCTTGGAGGTAGGCAATTCTTTTGGTTGCCGCGATACCGCTACGCAAAATCTGCAGTTACAGTTTTCGCCCACCGCGGCCTTTTCTGGTGCACCTGCTTGCGAAGGAGATACGGTAGTGCTGCAAAATACCAGTGCCATTGGAGGTGGCAGCATCAGTACTTATGCCTGGACGGATGTTGAGGGCAACCAGTTTAGCGGAGTGAATCCCGCGATCACTTTCGATACAGCGGGAAATTTACCGCTTCAATTGATCGTTACCAGCGATTCGGGTTGTATTGATTCGGTGACCAATGTGCTTTCCAGCCTGGCGCGACCGGCAGCTCAATTTTCTGTGGAAAGAGGATGTGAAGGCGACACCACCTTATTGCTCAACCAAACCACCCTCGATGGGTCGGCCACTATTGCGGGCTATTCCTGGGATTTGGGCGACCTTACTACCTCTACTTCGGTTTCTCCCGAGCACCTTTATGCAGATACCGGCAATTACCTGGTCACATTCGTTGCTACTTCGAACAATGGTTGTGCGGACAGCATTGCCTCCTTGATTCGAATTGCCAACCGGCCCGATCCAGACTTCTCCATCATGCCTGATTTGGTATGCCTGGGAGACAGCATTCAATTCAACGATTCTACAGTGGCCGCCATAGATACTTTAACGGGATGGAACTGGAATTTTGGTACCGGAGACAGTTCTTTGCTCCAAAATCCGCTGATGTCCTTTGATACCGCAGGCGTTTTTCCGGTAACGCTCACTGCAACCGTTGGTTCTGGTTGTGATTCTTCCATTACCAAAAGTTTTGAGGTGCGTCCCTTACCAGTACCCGCCTTTTCGGTGGCCAACCGCTGTTTGAACAGCGGCACGTTGTTTACCGATATTTCTACTGTGGCTTCGGGTGATTCCATCGTGGGATGGAATTGGAATTTTGGCGATGCACAAAGCGATACAGCCCAAAATCCGATGAACAATTATTTGCAATCGGGAGATTATGCAGTGAGCTTAGAGCTTACTACCGCTCTGGGTTGCTCTGCTGTAGATTCGGTTCCCGTTTACATTTTCGGTCTGCCAACGGTAGCCTTTTCCAATAGTTTTCTGTGTTCGGGCATTCCTGCCGATTTCTTCGATCAAGCCGTGGCCGATAGTGGGGACGCTTTAAATACTTGGCGTTGGCAGTTCGATAACCTGGTTTCGGGCAGTTCTGATACGCTTTTCGGTCCGTTTACCACGGTTACTTTCGATACCGGCGTGGTACATGTAGTGACCCTAACCGTAATTTCGGATGAAGGCTGCGAGAATTCTGCTCAATCTACACTTACCGTCAATCAGAGTCCCACTGCAGGGTTCGATTTTTTGCAGGCCTGCGATGGGGAGGCAACCCAATTTGTCAACGAAAGCACGGGCAATAACCTCAACTACTTGTGGGATTTTAACATCGGGCTCAACAGTACCCTCGAAAATCCTGCTTTTCTGTTCGATTCCAGTGGTACCTATCCGGTGCGCCTTATCACTTTTGATGTTGGAACTACCTGTTCCGATACGGTAAGTTTGCCCGTTTCGGTTTTTCCGAGTCCGGTAGCCAACATTGCAACTACCAATTCGTCTACCGCTTGTTTGGGCATCCCAATGATGTTTGCTGACTCCAGTTTCGTGCTGGGCGATAGCATCACGCAAGTTCAGTGGACGGTTTTTAGGGGCGATACCTTTGTGGGGCCCGAGGCTACCATCACCTTCAACGATACTGCCCTGCAATTGGTGAGTTTGTTGGTAACCACCAGCAACGGTTGTCAGGATTCTACCAGCCAAACCGTGAGTGTTAGTCCTTTACCTACCAGTGATTTTACCTTTTCTCCCGAATTTGGTGTGCCACCATTAGATGTGAGCTTCACCAACCTTTCTACCGGAGGAAACAGCTACAATTGGAATTTTGGCGATGGCAATCAAGCCAATGGTTTGGCGCCATTGTACCAGTACACCGATACCGGAATTTTTGACATTCAACTCATCGTTACCAACGCTTTCGGGTGCCAGGATTCTAATAGCCGTATCATTAAAGTCATTCAACCCGTATTGGACATTGCGGTCACCAATCTGAAGACGCAGGTGCAGAACGGATTTTATACCTTAAACGCAGACCTTTCCAACCTTGGAACGCGTGAAATCACCACGGTAGATTTATTGATAGAGCCGGCCAATGGTTCCCGAATCCGGGAGCAGTGGGTAGGCAGTCTGGCCAGTGGGGAGCAGATCAATTATACGTTTGCCGCCAGTTTTGCGCTGGTTGATGGCGAGACTCCGGTATATGCCTGTGTTACAGCAGTAGACCCCAATGGCGAAACGGACGATGTGCCCGAAAACAACCGACAATGTGCCTTGGAAGTAAGCACCTTATCCTTGGTTAAGCCCTTTCCCAACCCTGCAACCGATCAGGTGACCCTAAGTTTATTTTTGCCCTTTCGGGAAACGGTTGAGGTGCGGGTATACAACCAACTTGGGCAGTTGAAAACCATTGTTTTCGAAGGTAGCCTAAGCGAAGGACGAACTGATCTGCTGCTACCATTAGCCGACTATGCAGGAGGCACGTATCATTTTGCAGTGTATTACCGCGACCAGGTAGAGGTGCTCCCCTTTGTGAAGGTTGAGTAATGGGCTCGTGTGATGGATAACCTATCTTTAGTGCGCTTCCATAGCCTGACATGTCGGTAAATCGCAACATTTTCTACACCTTCTTTTCTCAGATTCCAACGCAGATTCTGAGTTTTCTTTCCGGCCTGTTTTTGGTCAACCTCATTGGTGCAGAGGGCAGGGGAGTATACGGAATCATCTTAGCCAACATCGATCTGTTTGCTTTTTTCATGGGTGTGAGTGTGAATAGCGGTCTCGCTTATTTCATTCCCAACGAAAAAATTCCCCGCCGAAAAATGTTTGGCCTGTCCCTGGTCATTGTCTTTTTGGGGTCGATTGTAACGGCAATCCTATTGTGGGCCCTCTATGGAAGCCGATTTGCAGCTTACGTTTTTACGGAAAATCACGCTACCGCCTATTTCTTTGCCATTGTTTTTGCGGGTTTTGGATTAACCGTCATCAACACCCTGTTTACCGGCTTGTTTCAGGGCCTAAAACGGTTCCGACTGATCAATCAGGTCAACATTGGCAATTCAATCCTAAACCTTACAGTATTCGGCGGAAGTTTTGCATTAGATCATTACGGCTATTTGGAGCTGACGGTCAAAGAAGCTTTAGATCTAACCATTTTTATTTTGGCCGCTAATACGCTGATTTGGTTGGTGGCCTACCTGCGATCCGTGCGTTGGCTACCCGATTTTCGCTTAGACCTCAAAAGCGTTTGGAAACCCTATTTTGCTTACATCGGTCCCGGGCACCTTTCGGCGATGATCAACTTTTTCAACTACCGGCTCGACCTTTGGGTGTTGGAATACTATTACACCTCGGCGGATGTTGGTATTTACGCCATTGCTGTTGGTTTGGCACAACGGCTATGGATCTTGCCCAATGCCATGAGCTTGGTCTTGATGCCGCACCTTTCGGGAAAGCAGCCGGGCGAGGCCCTCGACGAACTTCGTTTGCTCACCAGGGTCAACAATAGCCTTTTGCTGCTCGCGATGTTCATTGCAGTGCCCATCAGTTTTATCTTTTTTCCGTTGGCCTACGGGGCCGAATTTAGTGCTTCGGTGTTGCCGTTTCAACTCTTGCTACCCGGGATATTTTTCTCTTGTGTGGCGCGAATTTTTTCCGTCTACCTCTCTGCTTGCGGTTTGGTGCGTTTCAACCTCAATGCCACCGTCATCGGATTGGTTGTCACATTTGTATTTGACTTTTGGTTGATACCGCTTTACGGTGCCATTGGAGCCGGTTTGGCTACTACCGCTACCTATTTCTCCATGTTTGCATACACCTATTATCAAATTCATCGGCATGCGGGTATCGGCTGGGAGGGCCTCGGGGTTCTTGGAAAAGCTGATTTAGGCCGGATGAAAGGCTTTTTTCAAGGGAAAGGCATTTCCGGTAAATCCAGTAATTAAGTCCTTGAATGGAGGTTATTTACAATTGATGAAACCTCGTATCTTTGCGAACTTTGGAGGAGTAGCGCATGACCATTCGTTTTGGCATTGTAGGGTGCGGATATATTGCCAACCGGCACGCCCGGCACATAGTAGACCATCCCGGGGCACAATTGATTTCGGCATTCGATATCGATGCAGATAAGTGCGAAAAATATTCCAGCGAATACGGAGCAAAGCCATCGGCCACCCTTCAAGAATTGGTCTCCCATCCGGAGATTGATATTCTCACCATTTGTACTCCAAATGGCAACCACCACGAAATCGCCATTCAAGCATTGGAAGGTGGAAAGCACGTGTTGGTAGAAAAGCCCATGGCCCTTAGTAAGGCGCAATGCCAGCAAATGATTGCTGCTGCTGAATCCAACGATCGTTTGCTGTTTGTGGTCAAACAAAACCGCTTTAACCCTCCGGTACAAGCCCTCAAGCGGCTCATTGATGAGAATCGCCTGGGTAAGTTGTACATGGTGAACCTCAACTGCTACTGGAACCGGAACGAAGCTTATTACACTAACTCTGCCTGGAAAGGCACCAAAGACTTGGACGGCGGAACGCTGTTCACGCAATTCAGCCATTTCGTTGATATCTTTTATTACCTCTTCGGCGATATCGAGCCATTGAGTGGTGTCATTGCCAATCAGAATCACCAGGGACTGATTGAGTTTGAAGATACCGGGTGTTTTACATTCCGTTTCAACAGTGGAGCCCTTGGCAACTTTGCTTATACTACTGCTGCTTACGATCGGAACATGGAAGGTTCCATCTCGGTTTTTGCTGAAAATGCTACGATAAAGATCGGTGGAAAGTACCTCAACACCATCGACTATCAGGCCACCAACGGTTTCAACATCAGTGATCTGCCAATTTCTGGCCCGGCCAATAACTACGGGCACTACGAAGGATCCATGTCCAATCACGATAAGATCATTCACAATGTGGTAGAAACCCTCAACGGGCGCGAGTCAATCATGACCAATGCCCATGAGGGAATGAAGGTGGTAGAGATCATTGAGAAGTTTTACCGGATTGGTGAACTGCGGTCTTGAGGCATCCTTTTCTGTGAGGTCGATCCCCAACTTTCAATCGCCATGAAATCCTTTGTTTTTGCCACCAACAATCCAAACAAGCTCTCCGAAATTCGATCTATGTTGGATGGGCATTTTAAGGTGCTGAGCCTAAAAGATGTGGACATTCAAACCGAAATTCCCGAAACGGGCGATACCCTGGAAGCCAATGCATTGGAAAAGGCGCGATTCATCTACGATCGGGTGAAGCTGCCTTGTTTTTCCGATGATACCGGCCTGGAAATCGATGCCTTGCAAGGGCGCCCGGGGGTGTATTCTGCCCGCTACGCCGGACCGAATTGCTCGCCCGATGACAACATGGAAAAAGTGTTGGGCGAAATGCAAAAGGCCACGCAAAGAGCTGCGCGGTTCAGAACGGTCATAGCACTCATTGAGGACGAGAAGGAAACACTTTTTGAAGGTGCGGTCAATGGCGCTATTTTGACCGAGAAGCAAGGAGAGAAAGGCTTCGGCTATGATCCAATCTTTCAACCCGAAGGTGAAACACAAAGTTTTGCTGAAATGTCTGCCGAAGCCAAAAATGCCATCAGCCACCGCGGAAGGGCCACCCGTAAGTTGGCCGAATTTCTTCTGGCGTCCGTCTCTTGATTAGCCTTTGGTAACCAATCCAGTAAACAGCTCTTTTAGAGAAATTTGAGCGTACTCCGCTTGTTTGGGAATGAGACTTGCCGCGCTCAATCCGGGAATGGTATTCACCTCAATGAGGTACAGTTGATCTTCCTGCAAGATGTAATCGATGCGGATCATACCCTGGCAATCTAACTTATCGTAGATGAACTCGCTCAAATACATGCATTCTTCGTACAAGTGATCGGGAATGCGCGCAGGAGTGATTTCCTGGGTAGCATGATCATGGTACTTGGCTTCGTAATCGAAAAAGTCGTTGCCCGTCACAATTTCGGTGACCGCTATGGATTTCACCTTGCCTTTTATCCGGGCTACCCCACAGGTGATTTCGGTACCGGCTACAAAATCTTCGATGATGATCTCATCGTCTACTTGCATGGCCTTGCGAATGGCAGGCTCTAATTCGGTATTCTCAGAAACTTTGCTGATCCCAAGGCTGGATCCACCGTTGTTGGGTTTCACAAAACACGGCAAACTCACCTTCGACAAAATGTATTCGGTGTTGATCACGTCCCCTTTTTTCAATACCACAGCATTCGCGCTCAAAACCCCGTATTGCCGCAGCAAGGTATTGCAAAGGCCTTTGTTGAAAGTGACAGCCGAGGTGAGTACTCCTGAACTGAAATAGGGCAAACCAATCAGGTCGAAGTAGCCTTGCAGCTTACCATCTTCGCCCGGTGTACCGTGGATCACAATGAAAGCCGAATCAAACGTGACTTTCTCTCCTGCATGAAGAAAACTAAAATCGTTGCGATCGATGGGGGATTGCTGACCAGCAAATTCTGCCACCCACGCCGAGCGGGTGATATCCACCAAAATGCATTGGAATTGTTCGTTATCGATGTGTTCCATGACTTGCTGCGCACTTTGGCGAGCAATCACGTCTTCGCCGGAAAATCCACCGGTGACGATGGCCACTTTGGGCCGAAGGGAGATTGACTTTGACAAGAATTGAGGAGCTTGAGAAATCGATGCTAAATAATGAATTTTCACGTTTAAATCCGAACCGGGTTTAATTTTTATCTTTGCCCCGTTTGGGATGGATCGGCCAACATTCCCACCAAAATTCAATGAAGCATCTCTTTCGTTTTTTAATCAGCCGGACCTTTTTTCTCAACCTGGTTTTGGCAGCCTTGGTCGTGGCCGGCGGCCTTTGGTTTACATTGAACCGGTTAGAGATTATTACCCTCCATGGCGAGTCCATCAGTGTGCCAGATTTTACGGGTTTTAAGCTCGATGAGCTCGATGATTTCGTGCTGGATCAAGACGTACGTTACGAGGTGGTAGATTCAGTCTTCGACCTAAAGAGACCCCTTGGCACTGTGTTAAGTCAGGTGCCTCCCGCCGGTTTTGAAGTAAAGCCAGGACGTAAAATTTACCTTACCGTCAACAGTTTTCGGGCACCTACGCGCGAATTGCCCACGGTGAAAGATCGAGGATTCAAAGACGCGGTATACGAACTTGAATCCCGCGGATTTCGAATCAACGAGATCATTTACGAGCCGAGCCCGAGCCGGGATGTGGCCCTTCGAGTAGAACAAAAAGGGTCTGAATTAGAGCCAGGGACGGTTTTAGACATTGGAACCAAAGTAGATTTGATTGTGGGTGCCGGAATCGATCGTACCAAACCGGTTTATCCTCCAAGCTTGTACGGGTTCACTTTGGAAGAATCTAAAACCATGCTGGAAACCCTTGGCCTCAATGTGGGAACGGTCGTCTTCGAAGATTGCCAAACCGAAACCGATTCTAATCGGGCAGTCGTCTTTTTTCAGGAACCTGTACCCAGTCGAAAAACCATTCTTTATGCCGGCGATGCGGTAGAAATTACCCTTTCGACCGACCGTAGCAGAGTGCCAATTCGACAAATGGAAATCACCGACACAATAAAAGCGACTATTCCAAGTTTACCCACCAGTCGCGGATCAAGTAAATAATCGAGAAAAGACCCGATGAAACACTGCTTGTCCTTAGTTGTATTTTTCTTTTTGTTGGGGCACAACAGTTGGGCCCAGGGGCAGGAAACATTAGAGCCCTTGCGCTTTAACACTGTGCTGCAAGAGCAAACCCAGCAGCGCGTCTCCTCCCGAAACTCTACGACCTTTCTATATGAGGTTGATACCCTCGCGCTACCTTTTGAAGATGACTTTTTCGTTGATCGTCAAAAGCGCTACGATGCCGATTCCACTACTCCCGGACTTCAAACCATTCTCGATTGGTATTTCCGCGTGAATGGGGCGGTGGTAGATACGCAGCGCATCTCTAATGTCCCTACCTTTTATTACACTAAGAATGGTTTGGGTTTAGTAGATACCACTCCCAACGATACGCTTTTCATTGTCTTTTATGAAGATCTTTTACCCATAGATACCATTGGGCCAGTATGGACCGCTTCCAGTGCCTTTATCAATGGTACCACCGTTTCAGTCACTCAATTACCGGCCGATGCGGTATACATTAATCAGGCAGATACGATATGGGTGGCGCCCGACAACGACAAGTCGCTGGACGTGATTGATGATCCCGAAAATTGGAGTACTGGCGAGGGAGCTTATGTTAACAACCATTATCCCGTTAACCCTCCGTCGGTCGGGGTGGCCACTTTCGATGGGGTAGATGGTTTGGGAGACCCCTACGACTATCCCAGCGAAACGTCTTATGGAATTGCAGATTTTCTAACGTCTAAACCCATCAATTTGGAACGGAGTCCGCTCAATATTCCTTACACAGCAGCAGATAGCATTTACTTTAGTTTTTTCTATCAGGCACAGGGCTTTGGCGAAAAACCAAACTCAAGGGATTCGCTCGTGCTGGAGTTCTATGCGGTAAATCAAAAAGACTGGATACGGGTATGGAGTACTCCTGGCGATACCCTGGCAGATTTTGAACAGGTACTAATTCCGGTTACTGATACCGCATGGCTACAGAATGGGTTTCGTTTTCGATTTAAAAACTTTGCTTCGCTGTATGGAAGCCTTGATCATTGGCACGTGGACTATATTCGAATAAATGAAAACCGTAATTCGCAAGATTTCTTTAAAAAAAGGACAACATTCATGTATCCAAATGGGTCGCTACTCAAGGACTTTCATTCAATGCCATGGGAACACTATAAAAACGATACCTTATTTTGGATGAATGATACCCTTTTCGTCTCAATGAGGAATTTATGGAGTAGTACTGAAAATGTTGCTAACGTTTATAATGTATTTGACGAAAACGGGGTTCAGGTTTTCCAGAGCTCAGGAAGCTTTGCAAGCTCAGGAGGTATACCAGTAAATAGCTTTGAAATACTTAAGGCTTCTGTCAAGGATCCACCAAACCTCTTTTTCTACCCAATCAACAATAGTTCGAGGCGACAATTTACCGTGGAAGTAACATCTGTAGTAGCCGGTAATAACCCAGAAAAGGTATCCTTCCTACAAGACTTCTCCACCTTCTACGCCTACGACGACGGTACAGCCGAAAAAGCCTACAGCTTACCTGCTCCGGGCGGAAAGGTGTGCATGGAGTTCAATACGACCTACCCAGATACCCTGAAGGCGGTCTATTTCTACTTTCCCAAGCTTGTCGAAGACTTGGCACTGAGCCCGTTTCGTTTGAAGATTTGGAGCAGTTTGGCCCCGGAAACTGAAATCTATGCCAACACGACGACCTTTTCTCCGGTGTATACCAATCGGCTCAACAAGTTGGTACGGATGGAACTGGACAATCCCATTGTAGTGAGTGGCCAATGGTATTTGGGATTTGAGCACGTTGGAACTACCCTCAAAATTCCCATTGGTTTCGATGAAAACAACGACAATCAATCCAAGATTTTCTGGGACGGAGGTTTGGGTTGGCGCCCCTCTTCATTTACCGGCTCGCTGATGATTCGCCCGGATTTTGGCATTCCACCAGATCCTCCCGTTTCGGTTGGCCCTGAGGTAGAGTTAGCCACTAGCTTTGAAGTGAAAGCATTCCCCAACCCAACTACCGGACAAGTTCAATTAGAGTTGAAAGGTAGCAGTGGCAGTAGCATATTGCACCTGATGGACCTGCAGGGCAGAGTGTTGGAAAACCGGCAAGTGATGGGCGACAGGGCCCAATTGGAGTTGGGGTACCTTCCCAATGGCATTTACTTATTGCAAGTGATGGATGCCGGCACCAGCGCACAGCAACACTTGCGTTTGGTGGTGAACCACTAACTTCGCGCCATGAGCGCAGCTTTGGAGCCCGAAGAAGAATCCGACGAAAACAATTATTACGAACACCACCGATTACAAACCGATCCTGGGCAGCAATTGATGCGGATCGATAAGTTTTTGGTGGACCGTTTGCCCAACCTTTCCCGAAACCGTATCCAAAATGCAGCAAAAGCTGGTTGTATTCTGGTAAACGGCAATCCGGTGAAACCCAATTACAAAATCAAGCCCCTGGACGACATTTCCTTGGTGATGCCGTACCCCAAGCAAGAATTTGAATTGGTGGCAGAAGCCATTCCTTTAGAAATTGTTTTTGAAGACGCCGATTTGCTGGTCCTATACAAACCAGCTGGCCTGGTGGTTCATCCCGGGCACGGCAACTATTCCGGAACCTTGGTGAACGGTTTGTTGCATCACCTCGATGGCCTTCCTCATCCCGATGCTGATCCGGTGCGGCCGGGTCTGGTGCATCGCCTGGACAAAGATACTTCCGGGGTGATGGTGATTGCTAAAAGTGAATTGGCCCACACTCATCTTGCCCGGCAATTTTTCGATCGAACGGTAGACCGAAGGTATACCGCTTTGGTTTGGGGGGAGTTAGAAGAAGAGGAAGGAACCATTACCGGACACATTGGTCGCAGCCGCAAAAACCGAAAGGTGATGGATGTTTATCCCGATGGTAGTTTCGGCAAGCATGCTGTTACGCATTATAAAGTTCTGAAGCGCCTCGGCTACGTTACGTTGGTGGAGTGTAAGCTCGAAACCGGACGGACCCACCAGATTCGGGCGCATTTCCGTCATTTGCGCCATCCACTTTTTGGTGACCTGACCTACGAAGGTGACCGCATTTGGAAAGGAACTTCCTTTACCAAATACAAGCAGTTTATTCAAAACTGTTTTCAAGTGCTGCCACGCCAGGCCTTGCACGCCAAAACCCTTGATTTTACCCATCCTAAAACCGGAGAACGCCTTCATTTTGAAGCTCCAATGCCCGATGATTTTCAAGAGGTATTGGACAAGTGGGATACCTACGTGCGGTCGGTCAAATCCTAAGGACGGTATAGCAAATGCCTTGCAAGCCTTATATTTGGGCAAAATCCCCAATAGATATGTATTTCCGCTGGATTGTTTTTTTCGTTAGTCTCCATTGTTTCATGAGTGCCTGTGGCCCTGTTTCAGAAGGGGCGAAGGAGACCGAAACACCTGCTCAGGATAGCCTGGCTCCAAAGGTGCTAAAGGACATGCAAGAGTTCTATTTCGAATCGGAGAAAACCTTTAAAACCAAGGCCGACGGAGATAAGATATACGCTGAGGTATTCAATACAAAAGAGCAGTTGGTTACGGTAAGAAACTTTCGGGATGGAAAAGTTACCACGGGCATCAAATACGTTTATAACAGCAAAGGTCAGGTGATCGAAGAGCAGAGTTTTGTGGGCCGGCAAGGCGTGCTCAAGCGGAGCAAACTGCTGGAATACAACGAAGCAGGAGATGTGGTTCGGGAAAAATTTATGCAAGTAAAAAATGGAAACTATCTGCCAACAGCAGAAATTTCCAAGACGTATAATGAGCAACAACAATTGATTGAACTCATCGAAGCCGACTACAGTGAAGCTACCGGAGATATGGAGCCCAAAATGGGCGAAACATTCGAATATGACGAATTGGGGCGCGTAAAAAAGGTAGTCAAAGAATCGAAGGCCAACTTTGGGCAAGGCGTCAAGGTGTTGCTTAAAGAAATCAAAATGTATGCCTACGAAGAGGGAAAAGAGGAAGTAACGACCAATACCGTTTTTGATGATTTTGAACAACCGGAGAACCTCTACACCGATTTGAAAACCTTCACGGCATCGGGTGAATTAGAACGTATTGTCTCCAAACGGAAAGGGGAGGTGATTGCTATCCGAACCCATCGCTACGATGAAGCTGACAATCTGATTGAAACACTGATTGAGTACCCACAAAGGAAAAAACAGGAAAAGAAGGTCTACACCTATGACGCATCCGGTCGAAAGCTGTCTACAGCGAACTATGAGGAGGTAGACAGCGTGCTGACTTTTAAATCGGGAAGTCATTTCCTCTACCACTTTCATTAGTGTTTTGTGGTGCCCTCTCTGTGATTCGGCAACTTTAAACTCGGAATTCCGTACCTTTTAGCATCGAAATGGTGCGTCATTACTGGCAACGAAAGGCAACTGAAAAAGTAGGGTCGGGCAATCGATTCCTCAGGTGCTTCGCATCCTCATGTTTTCTTCTTTTTGCCCTTACTTCGGCCTTTGCGGGAAAAGTGGACAGTTTGGAACAAGTGCTGCAAACTGAAATTCCCGATTCTACCCGTTTTCAGGTAATGAAAGAAATAGCATGGCGCTACCGAAACATCGACATTGAGGAAGGGGTTCGAAAGGCCAACGCATTGGTTGAATTTGCCGAAGGCTCGAAAAATACGCTTTGGCTTGGCAAATCACACCAAACCTTATCGCAACTGCAACGCCGAAGCGGAGCTTACAACGAAGCTTTAGACAATGCGCTAAAGAGTGTTGAATTATACAAGGAAGCTGAAAACCCTATCAGCTTAGGCAGTGCCTACAATTCTATTGGTCTTATCAATAAAAGTCAAGGGAATTACCCGCTGGCGCTGGATTTTTTCAAACGTTCACTGGCCATCGACCGAGAGTACGGTACTCCCTCGGATATTGCCGTTTCCCTCAACAACATTGGCTTGGCCCATTACTATCAGGGAGAATATGATTTGGCACTTGATTCTTACCTGGAGTCGCTAAAAATTCGGGAAGAAACCGGTGATCTCAATGGTGCTGCCGGTTCATTTCTTAATGTAGGGCTGATTTATCACGAGCGAGAGGAATACGATCAGGCCGCATCTTACTACCAACAGGCTGCGTCCATTTTTGAAGACCTGGACGAGATTGGCAATGCCGCGGTGTGCTACAACAATTTGGGCATTCTCTTTTTTGAACGCGACAGCAGCGATCAGGCGCTGGATTTCTATCGGAAATCTTTGACAATAAAAAAGCAACTGGGATCTAAATCGGGAATAGCAGGAACCTACAACAACATCGGCGACATGTTTCGCGACCTGGGTCAGGTCGATAGCGCGCGCCACTACATGGAGCAGAGCCTCGCCATTCGCAAAGAGATCGGCGACAAGGCGGGCATAGCCATGATCAACAACAGTATTGGGAGGCTTTACCTGCGGGAAAAAGAATATGCTACCGCATTGCCCTACCTGGAACAATCGTTGGAGTTAGGCCAGTATTTGGGTGCTCCCGAAATTGTGAACACCTCCGCGGTTCACTTGTCGGAGCTGCATGCCGAACGCGGTGAGTTTGAAAAAGCATACCGTTACCAGGCATTGGCCGAAACCATGAGCGACTCGCTCGACAACGAATCGAGAACCCGCGAGATTTCCCGCATTGAAATGAAGTACCAGCTATCAAAAAAGCTGGCAGAGCGTGAGCAACAGGTGGCTGCAACCCTTAAACTGCTTCAACAACGGGAAGAACAACAGGATCTGATCATTGGGCTATTGACCTTAGCACTGTCACTGGTAGGTGTGCTAATCTTGGCGGCTATCGGATTTTTTGTTCTTCGGAAACGCTTCATCAAAAGAACCAAAGAGCAAAAAGAGCAGATCAGTAAAATCGTTGAGGTGGCCGATGACATCATCTATCGCGCTGATGCGATGGGGTACTTTATCTATGTAAATCCCCGGTCGGTGAGTTTAACCGGATACCGGGCGGATGAATTGGTAGGCAGGCATTTCAGCGAATTGGTAATACCCCATCAACGGGAGCAAGTGGTGGCCTATTACCGGAAACATTTTCTGGCCAATACCGAACCAGAGTACTTTGAATTTGCTATTCATACAAAAGCAGGAAAAGTGGTTTGGCTCGGGCAAAAAGTGCGCGTAGCCCGAAAGGGAAATCAAATTGTGGAGTTTACTTCGGTGGCCCGTGACATCACCTCCTTTTGGATGGCGAAAGAAGCCCTTAAAAAGAGCGAAGAGAAGTACCGTAGTTTGGTAGATACCATGAACGAAGGACTGTTGATGGCAGACAATGAAGATCACATTGTATTTGCCAATCGCCGGTTTAGGGAAATGGTAGGGTTTGGAGAAGGCGAACTTTCCAAACTACACTCAACCGACCTATTGATTGTTCCTGAGGCAGAGCGCAAGCGTCTTGGAAAAGTTCACTTGTATCGAGAGCCCAGCGAACAAGACGGTTACGAGGTTCAATTTCAAAACAAGGATGGGTCCTCTTTTTGGGCTTGGGTGAGCTCTTCTACTACTTACGACGAATTGGGCAAGCCCACCGGTTCTATAGGAGTGGTGACGGACATTTCGGAGATCAAAGCGGCTGAGTTGGCTTTGCTGGAAGCCAAAGAAATTGCAGAATCTTCTACCAAGGCCAAAGAACAGTTTCTTGCCAACATGAGCCATGAAATTCGAACACCGATCAACGGTATTATGGGGATGGCGCACTTGTTGGGCCAAACCGAACTCTTTAAAAAACAACAAGAGTATTTGGAGTCCATCCAATTTTCGTCGGAGCATCTTCTACGGATAGTAAACGACGTGTTGGATTTCTCTAAAATTGAAGCAGGCCGTATCATTTTTGAAACAGTTCCATTTTTTCTGCGTCAGCAATTGGAACGTACCCTTCAACCACTTTTGGTAAAGGCCAAACAGAAAAAGATTGCATTAAACCTCGAAATTCTCCCAGAAGTGGAAGATCACCTTATGGGAGATCCACTGCGGTTGCGGCAAGTACTTTTTAACCTGGTCAACAACGCCATCAAGTTTACCGACGAAGGAGAGGTGAGGCTGGTGGTAAGCGCGGAGGCCGAATCGGATGCCAGCAAAATGGTCGGCGATATTAGTTTGTGCTTTGAAGTGCGGGATACCGGCATTGGCATTCCAGAAGATCAACAAGAATACATTTTTGGCAACTTTACGCAGGCCAACAGCGATACCACCCGAAAATATGGAGGTACAGGGCTCGGACTTGCAATTGCACGCGAATTGGTCCAACAACAAGGCGGAGAAATGTGGCTGAAAAGCGAAAAAGAAGGAGGAAGCAGTTTCTTTTTCTCCATTGGATATTTCAAGGCTCCCGAAGCGCTCAAGTTAAAGGCGGTGCAGCCGGAACAGGAAAATCAGGTGTTCTCCCTGGAAGGCATTCGGGTATTAGTTGCAGAAGATAACCCTACCGGACAATTGTTCTTGAAGCGTTTGTTGGAATCTTGGGATTGTGAATTGAATTTGGCCGGCAATGGGAAAGAGGTCATTAGTCAATTGGAGAAAAGTACTTTCGATGTGGTGATTCTGGACATTCAAATGCCCATAATGGACGGTTATACCACCGCGAACCACATTAGGAATCAACTTAGTGCTCCAACCTGCAACGTCCCCATCCTGGCTCTCACTGCACACGCCATGCCCGGAGAAGAAGAGCGTTGTAAGGAGGCGGGCATGGACGGTTATTTGTCAAAACCTTTTCCACCAGCAGCTTTGCGCGATCATTTGAGATTGCTGCTGGGCAATCAGAAGGTACCTCCAGCGTCCAAGGGAGCAACGATGCGTATTGAAAATGCAGTTGAACCAGATTTGTCTTACCTTTTTGAAGCTGCCGCTGGCGACCCTGAGTTCATGATCGATATTATTGATTCCTTCCTCAAGCGAAACAACAATGATTTAACCCAACTTGAAGCGGCTATTACAACTGGTGAGCACCAGGCAATCCGAAAATCGGCTCATTACATTGCACCAACTTATGAGTATGTAGGTTGCCAGAGTTGTTATACCTTAGCGGAGTCTATAGAAGCGCTTGCCGACCATCTTGCCCCTCTTGAACGTATAAAAGAACGCTTCCGACAACTTAAAATCGCCTCTGAAGAAAGTAAAAAGCATCTTCGAAAAAAGTGTGAGGAAATCAGAAGGAAAGAACAACCCGAAAAATTTTCAAAATAACCCGAACATGTAAGTTTACATTTCGTTAGAGAATTACCCGACAGAAATTAGCACTACACCCGACCTTACCATGCTAAAAACCTTGATCGCTGACGACGAACTACTCGCCAGAAAACTCATTGGACAGTTTTCAGAGCGCTGTGGCAAGTTGGATGTCATTGGATCCTTCGCCAATGGAATAGAAGTCAGGGAGCTCTTGAAAGAAGAGCAGGTAGATCTGATTTTTTTAGACATTGAAATGCCTGGACTTTCTGGCATAGACCTCCTTCGATCTACGCCTGTACTTCCGCAGGTTATTCTCACCACCCACCATAAGGAATACGCTCTTGAAGCTTTTGAATATGACATTACCGATTATCTGGTAAAACCGATTCATTATTCCAGGTTTCTTAAAGCTGTGGAAAAGGCCGAACGCTTGCATGACTTGAACTTAGAAAGCGCAAAGAAGGAAGTTCAAAAAGAGTTTTTTGTCAAAGTAGATTCAAGGCTACTGAAAATAGATGGAAAGGGAATTTTGTTCATTGAAGCCTACGGAGATTACGTGAAAATTCACCTCCACGACAAGAAATTACTGGCCCACACTACAATGACCAGTTTCGAACAAACCCTTCCTCAAACAGAATTTGTTCGGGTACACCGACGATACATTGTGCGGTTAGATCAAATCAATGAATTGCGGAAAACCAGTATTATGGTCAACGATAAGGAAATCCCTGTGAGCAAATCCTATCGTCAGAATTTGCTGGACAAACTGCGTTTTGTTTAAAAGGGGAAATTCAAGTAACCAAGGTTACTCATCCAAACGAATCAGATAGAAAAATCCTCGCAGGGCTTCCTGTATCGGTGGTAGGGACAGGCGGAAAAAATACCGGTCGCTCGGTAAAAATGACCCGTCGGTAGTAGCCCCTTTCCAAGTGTTGTTGTAAAGTGACCACTGACCGACAAGTATCCCGAACTTATCGTAAATAAATAGTTGATTCTCAGAATAGTGTTCTAAACCCTCAATAATGAAAGAGGTTGTGGAACTGTCGGCACCTAAAAAAAAGTATTTAGGAATTCTCACAAGATGTCCAAACTGGTCTTTCCAGAAATAAACAGGAGGCTCTTGTTCGAGGTCTACTTCGAGACGGAGATCACTAAACTCGAGGCTTCTCTCCGCCCAAAAATCGTTGTCTTCCTGAACCATTGCCTTTAACATGCCGTTGCGATGAATCTAAATAGGTTTTGTTAGAAAAAGATCGGCGGGGGAGCACCCAAACAACTCCCCCATTCGCCGATCGATCTTGAAGTCCGACGGGCTCACGCCCATGAGCCTGCCGAACACCCTTACCCTTCTTACTCTCTCGTCGGAGCAGAAGGGCTACCCGACTATGATTACTTTTGTTATCGTTCCTTCTATCACTTTATCGCTCTTCTTCAAATCAAGATGTCTTCTTCTCTTCGATAACTTGATACCAAAGTAAGGGCATGTGCAGCCCTTACCATAATTTTATCGGTGACTGGACAAATTCGAGGGTTGAAGTGTGGCCTTTACACCGTGGGCGATTCGTCCCAAATAGTGCAGGATTGGGCGTCTTAGGATCGATTATCGGCTGCTTTGCCCATGCCGGCTCGAGGATTAAAGGGACGGATGATCAGGCGAATTCCACGGTCGAAATTCAAGTAACTCCATGCCCAGTTGGCCAAAACGATGAGTTTGTTGCGAAAACCTACTAAGGCAATCAGGTGGATAAACATCCAAACAAACCAGGCGAAAAAGCCCTGAAAGTGGAGTTTAGGCAGGTCTACTACGGCCAGGTTTCGCCCTACGGTTGCCATGGAGCCCTTGTCGCTGTAGTTAAAAGCCTTCCATTTTTTGTGTTTCAGCTGAGCTCTAAGGTTTTTGGCAAGCAGTTTTCCTTGTTGAATCGCAGGCTGGGCCATCATAGGGTGACCTTGTGGCCATTCTTCACTCTCCATAAATGCGAGGTCTCCTATTGCATAGATGTTTTTAAGGCCTGGAATACGGTTAAATTCGTCTACCTGTATGCGGTTTCCTTTTACCAAAGATGCTGCGGGTATCCCTGGCAGGCTAACCGCCTTCACACCAGCAGCCCATATCAAACTGCGGGTTTTGAAAGAGACTTTGGAATCGTTGGTGGTAATGAGCTGTCCGTCAAAATCAGATACCAACGTATTGAGCCAAACCTGCACGCCCAATTGCTCCAAAAACCGAAGTGCTTTTGCCGATGATTCCTCCGACATGGCCGCCAGAACTCTTGGGGCTCCTTCAATCAAATGAATGTTCATCCGGCGGATGTCCAAATCAGGGTAATCGTTGTGGAGCACGTGTTTTTTGAGTTCTGCCAGTGCCCCGGCCAACTCTACACCAGTAGGGCCACCACCGGCAATTACAAAGTTCATTAGACTCTCTCGCTCTTCCAGTTGGTTGGTGAGCAAAGCAGCTTCAAAATTTTGCAACATCAAACTCCGCAAATCCAAGGATTCGGGTACCGTTTTCATGCCCATGCTGTACCGCTCTAACTGAGCATTACCAAAAAAGTTGGTGGTAGAACCGGTAGCTAAAACCAGATGATCGTAGTGTAAGGCCCCAATATTGGTTTTAATCTCGTTGGCTTCAATATCGATGTGTTCCACTTCTGCCATTCGAAAGAAGATGTTCGATTGCCTTTTGAATACTTTTCGCAAGGGATAAGCTATACTATCTGGCTCAAGACCAGCTGTAGCGACCTGATAGAGCAAGGGTTGAAAAGTATGGTAGTTGTGGCGGTCGATCAACACCACTTGATAGGCTTGGCCGCGGAGTCCTTTGGCCAATTCTAAGCCTCCAAAACCTCCACCCACGATTACTACGCGGGGTTGGGTTACATCAGGAATGTTCATGGCAGAATGCCTTGTTGGTAGAAGCTAAAATTATCAAAAATCGACCTTATGGAGACCAATAAAGCAAGTTTTCCGAAGTAAATTTTTCGTAACGACCCAACTGTTTGCTGGCAGTAGAAAGGCGCAGGTTTTTGTTCAGTCAGAAACAGGCCAAAGCAGACGATATAGAAGACCAACCCCTTGTTTTGTCAAGGATCAAATGGTGAATAACCTTGTATTTTATCACAAGAAAAAATTCAACACAGCGATTATTGCCGAAGTGCGGCCAGGCGCTGAAGTAGTGGCGGGTGGCTGTAATAAAAAGCCACATAAGCCGGATGAGGGTTGAGGTTACTCAGCTGATCCACCGACATTTTTGTGAGTGCAGTTTCCAAAGCCTCCCCATCTGCTGTGGATTTGGCAAAAGCATCTGCCTGAAACTCGTTCCTACGGCTCCAACTGTTCACCGCGTAGCCCATGGCAGTAGAAAGTGGACTGTACAACAACCCAAATACCACCAGTCCAATATGAAAAGAAGTGCCTTCAGTTCCCAAAGCCTCGGAAAAGGCAGGGTAGGTAAGTACTAAGGATAATACCCAAAAAGTAAGCCCCATTTGGGCGATACCAATGACCATTGAGCTGAGGGTGTGCTTCTTCTTGTAGTGTCCCACTTCGTGCGCCAACACGGCCACCACTTCATCAATGGTATGTTTTTCTATGAGGGTATCGAACAATACGATTTTCTTGCGTGGTCCCAGACCACTGAAAAAGGCATTGGCTTTGGAACTTCTTTTCGAGCCGTCCATCACCATCAGGTTCTTCAAGCCAAAGTTTTCTTTTTGGCAATAGGCTTCGATCGCCGTTCGTAATGGACCGTATTCCAAGGGGGTAAGCTTGTTGAAAAGTGGCATGATCAACGAAGTGTAGAACATGGCCATGAAAACCGAAACTACCGTAGTGCATGCCCAGGCCAGCCACCAAAACCAATCGCCGGTATTGAGCCAAATAACCATGATAAGCGCCATGAGCCCACCTCCTAAAAGGGCACTCATAATGCCCCCTTTGATGCGGTCGAGCCAGAAAGTCTTGGGCGTAGTTCGGTTGAATCCGAAGCGCTCCTCCACCACAAAAGTGGAATACCAGGAGAGCGGAAGGCTTAATATGCCGGACACCAAACCCAAGGAACCAAAAAAGAGCAATGCCAATACAATGGGGTGACTCGAAACGAGTAACAATTGCTGGTTGAGCCACTGAAACCCTCCCATAAATAGCAACAAGACAATACCGATGAGCGACATGACAGAAGAAATTATGCCCAACCTTCCTTTGGCCCGATCGTAAGCCAGCCAATTGGCGTACTGCTCTGCATTGTAAATGCCTTCTGCTTCTTTGGGTAACTCCGGTTTTTTCCTGCTATCGTTGAGGAAGTCGAGTGCCCGGCTGAGGATAAAATTGAAAAGCAAGATGGCGGTGATGGCCCAAAAAATATGTGTGCTTTCTAAGAGCTCCATATCGCAAAGATACCTACTTCAGGCGTGGGCTCAAGTTAAACTGCTGAGAGGGTAGGCAATTGGGAGTGGTGCTCAGGGTTGTTGTCCTTCCTATCCAAAGCATTGAAATGTCAGGTGAGCTTGTTCCTTTTTGGGAGTTGCGGTATTTCAACTTTAAACCAATGCTTTTCAGTATGAAATACTTGATTCTTGGCGGTTTACTGGTGCTTTTGGCGGCACATCCCGCGACTCCCGATCATCAATCAGATTACCTGAACCTCTGCCAAACCATTGAAAAAAATAGAATAGCACTGGCCGAAAAATATGTGCAGGCCGAAAATGAAGTAGACAAAAACCGAGTTTTAGACACCGCAGAGGCCTATTTGTTAACCGTATTTCAGCAAAAAATGCTTCCCGCCTGGATGGGGACTCCCTGGGATTTCAATGGAATTAGTGCAATTCCCGGAAAAGGAGAAATTGCCTGTGGCTATTTCGTTTCCACCACCTTAAAACACGCAGGTTTCGAACTCAACCGTTTTCGATTGGCCCAGCAATATTCGCATAGCATTGTAAAAAGCCTCTCCCTTGGGCAAGAAGTAGTGGTATTGAGAAACGCTCCCCTGGAAAAGGCAGTCGCTTATTTTGAATCGCGGAGCGAAAACCTATACGTTGTGGGGCTCGACAACCATGTGGGGTTTGTGGAGCGACTTCAAGGGAAACTGTTTTTCACCCATAGCAATTACATCGATCGGGAAGGAGTGGTAAGAGAACCGTTGACCCAATCCAATGCTTTTGCCAGCTCTCAAACTTTTGTTATTGGAGCGGTGATGCCCCAACGCGAGTTACTCAAGAGGTGGCTGATGAAAGAAAGCATCCCTATCGTAACATAACCGGGTAGTCAAAACTATGGTTTGTGCCCGCTCACTGCAAAAGCGAAAGCCCGCCCGTCAGAAAGGCAGGGCTTTCCGAATCGGGGCGGGCTTGTAGTAATTGAGGGATCAGAAAATGGGTTTAGTAGCTGAAGAGGTCGTGTTCCATGTTGAACATTTCGTCGTGTAGCCGTTGGGCCTCCAACAAGGCATCGATGCCTTGCTTGTATTCGGAGATTTCCCTGCCGTAGACATTGCTTACCTTGATGATGGTACTACTAAACCGCCGTTTGTAGAACAAATCGTCGTAAGACAAGGGCGCCATATCGTTGCCACCGAGGAACACTTCTGCATTGGAAAATTCAAACCGGGCCTGTGGAAAGTAAATCCAAAACAGTGGCTTTACACCTCTTACTTCTCCATAAGCGTCTCTTACCTCGATGTAAGGACAAATACCTACAATCCGGCATTCCATTACTCCTCGCGCTTTGTCGATGAACCAATCTTCTTTGAGTTCATAATAAATGATGTCTTTGGATTCAATATAAGTTTCAACCATTGTAGGTTCGGGTGGACCACCGTTGATGGGTTCAGTCCAAACGGTATCGCGTTCGATCAACAGGTTTTCTAAATCTTGCAAGGTCATGGCTGTGGTGAATCCATCGTCGAGGTTAAGCGGACCAGGGCTATAAGCAGTGATGGTTCCGGTTTCGAGTACTCCGGATTTGATCACATCAAACAAACTTTTGCGAGCGTTTATCGGCTGATCGGGGTAACGCAATGGATGGTTTATCTTTTGCCGCAAGTCGATTCTGCGCCATACCCTCCGGGTCCACATAAGGTCGGCTTCGCGCATCAGCGACCCTTGCGGATAGGTGATCGGCCTGCGGTTGGGCACATTGTCTCTTACGTAGATGCCATCAAGAACATCGGATTGTCCCGCAGGAGAAAAGGAATTGGAGGATGAAAATTGAACGTTGATATCGCCTTCATCAATTTGGGCGAAGGCAGAAGTGAGGAAACTCCCGAACAACACCCACAAAAAAACTTGCTTCATGGTAGAGTGGCTGTAGGTTAAACATGAGCCGTTCCAATGCAGAAAACGGCAAAAACGTAAATAAAAAACAGGGTTCCCTCCCGGAGGAAGGAAAATAGAGGCAAGAAAAATCCTGGAAAAGGATGGGGTTCCGGAACAAACCGGGTCTTCGTCAACCCCATTAACGAAGCAGGATAGAAGATATTGTAATGCGATTAATAAGACCAGAAATCGGCCTCTAAAAATTGCACCTGAGTAGCGGCCGCTTCCGATTTTATCAAGGCTTCACGGCCGTTATAGGGGGTGAGAAAGCCTTTGGGGTTAACAGTGGATTGTTCTATGACGGTACGGTTGAGGTAGCGACTTTGAAACAAGGCATCGTAATTGGCCAGGGCTGGGTTGTTTCTTGATACGCCGTGAACCTGAGCATTGGCCAGTATGCCTCTGGCTTGTGGATAGTAAACCCAAAACAAGGGCTGATATCCTCTGAATATACCTTCTTTATCGTAGCGGGAAACCATGGGGCACAAGCCAATTACCCGGCGGGTCATCTCATTGGTTCGGGAGTCGAAAAACCAAATTTCTTTCACCTCATAGATCACCACATCCTGGGTGCTGATGGGGCTATCGTCTCCTTTGGGTTTAGAGGCAAAACCAGCAAGCGTATCCGATTGGCGCATGATCATGGTCATCACCTGTTGAGGGCTGAGGGCTACCGAAAAGCTTTCATCTGCTCCGGTTGGTCCTGCCTCATAGGCGGTGAGCGTACCCTGAATCACGATGGCGCACAACAAAACATCAAATAGGCTTCGGGTAGAATCGGTCGCGATGTCGGGCAACTTCAAAGATCGGTTGCGTTTTTCACGCAGGTCGATCCGGCTTTTGCCCCGTTTCATCCACATCACATCGGCCTCTCGGGTTTTGGGATAAGGTTCCGGGAGCACAATGGAGTCTTTTACACGCATAGCACTTCCCGGGTCGTCTACACCTGCAAGTGGACCACAAAAAGACTGACTTTGTGCTGTGAAAGGGAACAGGAGAATGGGGAGCAGCCAAATTGCTGACCTGAAGGTAGTCATTGGGTGAAAAACTGAGAGAAGCAAGAAACGTGTTACAAACGCATTACTGCACCACTTCAGTATCCCGCACGTTTTTCCAAACCATCCAACCGTAGAGCAAATTGAGAACACCGGGGAGGTAAACCAGCCCAGAATGCAAAGAGATGTCGAAATCTCGCCGGATCAAGGTCACCAATAAAAAAAGCAAACCGGGCGCCATGAAGTTCAGCAACTTAAACTGTTTGCCCAAAGCCCGGATACGCGAAGAAAATTGCAAAAAATAAAGCAGGTTCAGCCCACAATTGAAGACAGTAGCTGCAAGGTAAGCCATCAGTGGGGGCATCAGGATGTCGCCATTGTCCGGGTCGTTGTTGGAAAAAATCACCATGTCGCCCCTGAAGGCACCTGGATTGAGCAACCGCACGACGATGACCATTACCAACAAAAAGAAAGGAACCGAAATAATAATGTACTTCAACAACCCGCTGGCCAACTCTTCTTCTTTCAGTTTCCGACTCATTGGGGCAGGTTCTTGGTTAAAATTTCGTGTACGTTCCCTTTAATTTTCAGGCTCAGGCCATCCGTATCCAAATCGTTGGCATCAGTTCCAAAAGGGTCCTCAATTTCTTCGGCAATCAGTTCAGTACTCACCAGAATGTAGAAAATGAGCAGCACGATGGGGATGGTCCACCAATGAAATACCGGTGCAAAGCCCACAGGCAGCGTGAGGATGTACAAAAAGATGAATTTTTTCATGTACATCGAATAGGAGTAGGGGATGGGCGTGTGCCGAATGCGTTCACAGGCACCTATGATATCGGTCAGCGCTTTCGCCTCCTTGTCCAACATCAACAGTTGATCTCCCTGAATGGCTCCTTGAGCAAACAATCCCTGAATGCGCTGGTAAATCAGGCCGGCAATGTAGTTGGGAGGATGCTCTTTTTCATCCATTTTCAACTCCCAGTCATCGTCTGAAAGTTCCAATTCGGTCAGCCGGGTACCTTGGCGTAAATGATCTTTCATGGCCATGGGATAGTTGGAGATCATACGGGCAAAAAAAGCTCGATCTTCCGTGGCCGAGGGCGGTAGAAAGGCCGAAAGTTTAATAGCCAGATTGCGGCAATTGTTCACCATGGCGCCCCACATTTTTCTGCCTTCCCACCAGCGGTCATAAGCCGTATTGGTACGAAACACCAGAAACAATCCCAACACAATGCCCAGCAGGCCATGCACCGTGGTGTTGAGCTTGATATCGAAATGAAAAATATGGTCCAGCAATAGCGTGACCAGGGCTGTCCAAATGGCCACAAACAGCAAACTCGGCAACAGTGTACGCATCACCGAACGGCTGTAGGAATGGAAAATAAGGGAGACCCAGGCTTTTGGATTGTATTGAATCACGGTTGAAAATTACAAGTCAAAGGTAGCCAATTTGCCAGGCCAGACCTCGTAGGAAATACAAAACCCGGCAAAGCAGCGGAGGCTGCTGTGGCCGGATTTTGCTCCTATGCAAAGTTTTAAGAGAAACTCTATTCTACCGCACTTACACTGTAACCTTCCGCTCTTAAGAGGGCAATCAAACCTTTTGTTCCGGCGAGGTGTCCGGCTCCAACGGCAAAAAAGGTTGGTTTCTCTGCGGACTGATTTTGAATGCGATCGACCCAGTTTTGGTTGCGCTCTATCACCAGGGGCTTAGTCATGGCTGCGCCACCAGACGATTCTTCCAGCAGGTCGTAGAGATCGGTAATGTTTTGCTCGGCATATAAATCAATCATTTGTTTGAAAAGGGCCTGCATTTTAGTCTCATCATAGACGATTTCTTTCAGCATTTCGGCTTGCTCCTTTGGCGGAATATTCGCCATTGCCATGCATTGCTCCTTCACTGTTTCTAATCCAGTAATTTCCAACTCCCGCGATTGAGCTTCCTGCAACAATTTCATTTCGTATGATACGGCGGGTTCATCCAACAAGCGCGGCAATATAAAAGTGGTAAGCAACATCGGCTGCCAGGTGTTGAATTTTTCAACGCCAACACCCACGGTACTTTTAATCCATTCGTCAATTTTTTGATATTCCTCTTCGGTGTATAGTTTATCGAGCGACTGGCCTTCTTCCATGTTGGTATACTGAAGCAACTCCTTCTGAAGGTTAGGGTTTGTGAGGTCCAACTCAAAGGTGATCCGTTCCACACCATCCAAGACTTCGGCGGTAGCCCGGGGCAAGAAAAAGCTGGATTCAGGAAAGAAATGTATGGTGCCAAACAGGTAGGAAGGGTTTTCCAAACCCTTGCCTTCAATCTTCCAAAGCAAGCTGTTGGAGAGTTGGGGAGCAGTTTCCTGCGGACAAGCTGCTACCTTGGGTTGAGCGTTGGAATGTAAAACAGCAATAGCCTTACCCATCATGATTCCAAAACCAATGGAGAGGCCAAAAAGGAAGAGTTTTTTGTAGACGGATGCTTTTTTCATAATCGGAATGCGCAGTTTGGTTGAGTTACCTGTTCAGTGGATGCCAGGGAACCTTTGTTCTTGTAAAAATCCGGCATCTGAAAGGTTAGTAGCGCTAACCAAACATTTCTTTCACGGGGAGGTGATTTTTTTTGAACGAATAATTTATTGACGGGGATGAAAGTCAATATGATTTTTTATTTCCAGGCGAGCAACCAAAATTAACTTCAACCTATCTATCGTTCATTGAGCCGGAGAAAGGATCATTTAAACGGATAGGTTGCTGTAGAAAGATCGACCCTCCAAAGCATCGAACCAAACCCCAACTACCCCACTATGAATTGGAAAAGAACCAGTTGTTAAAGGAAGGTGTGGCCGGTTCTGCCATTGAGGTAACTGGCAATACCGTGAACGATGTATTGAAGCATCATTATGTAGAGGAGAAGCCGAACCCTCGAAATTTGGTACTGCTCTCTTTGCACCGAAGGGCCAATCAGGGGGCCAGGTTGCATCAATTGCTAGAGCAGGTAGCGCAAATCACAAAAGCCTATCCGAACCTAAAGTTTACGTGGCTCATGCACCCAACCCCAAAGGTGCGCGCGGCAGTGTCCAAGTATACCGACTGTTTGCAGTTGTTGCCTAATCTGCCGTATCCCGAAGTGGTTAAGCTGTACAGTCAGTGCCGATTGGTCATTACCGATTCTGGCGGCATTATGGAGGAAACTGCGTTTCTGGGTATTCCAAGAATCATCATAAGAACCCACAATGAAAGAATAGGCCTGCTTCAGGCCAAAGATACCTTTGTGTACCATCCAAGGCATGGTAACCTGTCCCGCATATTTGATCAGGCACTGCGCACAGAAGGTGCAAAATCCAAGGTTTACGGAGAGGGAGATGCTTCTATTAAAATTGTAGATGCTTTGATCGGACGGAATGTGCTGCAGGTGCCCGACAGAGTTGCCTCTAAGGAAACGGTGAAGTTGGTTTCTTGAGATCACCGGCACGAGGGAATTTTCAAGCCCCTACTTTTTGACAAATAAGTAGCGAGTACTAAGCGCATGGTCAAGTATCTTTGTAGAACAACATCCGATTATGAAGTACAACCTCAGCGAAATCAATGACGTAATTCGCAACCGCAGAAGCATCTATCCCGAACAGTACAGTGAGCGGAAAGTCCACCGTGAAATGGTGGAAGTATTGCTTAAAAACGCCTGTTGGGCACCTACCCATAAAATGACTCAACCTTGGTACTTCAAGGTGTTTATGGGCGAAGGAATCCAGAAGCTGGCCACTTTTCAGGCCGAAACTTACAAGGCGATTACTCCCGAGGAGAAATTTGTGGAGCGCAAATACCGGAAGTTGCAAGAACGACCGCTAAAAGCATCAGCCATCATCGCCATTTGTATGAAGCGCGATCCCAAAGAAAGCGTACCCGAGGTAGAAGAAGTGATGTCAGTGGCCTGTGCCGTTCAAAACATGTACCTTACTGCTACCACCTACGGGCTGGGAGGATATTGGAGCACCGGCGGACTCACCTTTAAAGACGAGATGAAGGCCTTTCTTGAGCTGGGCGAAAAAGACCGATGCTTAGGATTCTTTTATGTAGGCTACCCGGATATTCCCTGGCCTAAAGGGCAAAGGCGGCACCTTCAGTACTACACCGATTGGGTAGAGTCTTAAAAATCCAGTCAATGCCTTGATTAGCGCTTGGCCGTTATGGATACAGTCAGCAAAAAATCGTCGTCGATGGTTTGATCGCCGAGGTTATCAAAGAACGACCCGGAACCATATCGAATGTTGTGTTGGGTACGATCGACTGCAAGGTCGGCAGTAGCGGTCACCATATCCTTTCCCATTTCTACTTTAGCCATAAAGGTCAATTCCTGGGTCATGCCTTTGATCTCCATTTTGCCCTTTAGCGAATGGGTGTATCCCTGGTCATTTTTCGATGCAGGAGTTACCTTCGTGAGGGTAAAAGTAGCGGTTCCAAAATCAGAGATAGAAAAGAAATCGTCCGATTGGAGGTGCCCCAGCAATTTGGATTTCATTTTACCTTTCAGGTCGGTGATCTCGATGGTATTCATATCGGCAACGAAGGTGCCGCCTACCAATTGATTGCCCTCCAGCATCAATTCTCCGGATTTTAATTGCACCGAACCCTCATGTTGGCCCGTTACTTTTTTACCTGTCCACTGAATGGAACTCTGGGAGGTATCTACGCTGAGTTTGGTGGCTGCCGGACCAAACGCAACCAGTAAAAAACTGGCTATTGCCAGGAAAGAAGTGTAAGCAAAGTATTTCATCATTTGTTGGTTTTGATTGGGCGTAAAATTATGTTTAAACAATATATGTATATACACATATATAAGAATTTTTTACTTTTTTAACAACAATTGGTGAGGGTAGATGCCAATGAATGGGGTTGAGGTACGACCACTTGCTATATTTGCCGTCGTGGAAAAAGAAAATCCAGCAGCAATCTATGCCAGCCGCGCAACTCAATTTGAGGGGGATGCCGAACGTGCCAAGGAAAAGGTGAAGCTGCTCACCTGGTTGCGGTTAATGGCTTTTGTGGGTGCCCTTGCCGGCCCTTATTGGTTGTATGATTACTCTGGGAAAATGGCATTTGCCTCAGGCTTGGTGTTCTTTTCCGTTTTTCTTTGGTTGGTACGGCTACACCAGCGACAAAACCGCCATTTGTCTTATTTAAAGGCATTGGTGGCCGTCAATCAGGAAGAGCAAAAAGTACTGAAAGGAGACTACACACATAACTCCACCGGCGAAGCGTATTGGGAAGCCAATCACCATTTTGCCCACGATCTCGACCTGTTTGGAGACGGTTCACTGTTCCAATACCTGGACCGTACGGCGAGTTTATTGGGAGCTACCCGTTTGGCACATCGGTTGAAAACACCGTGGCAAACACCTGATAAAATAAAGTCGCAGCAAGTAGCGGTTCGTGAGTTGGCAGCATCCCTCGATTTTCGCCAGGAATTTTTGGCCCGTGGCCGTTTAGCACAAGAAAAACCAGATGACCATCAACAATTGGTGGATTGGTGTGCCGACGATCGTGAAGTGGCAGCTGGAACCATTTATGCCGGCTTGTTGGTGCTCGTACCCGTAGCAGCGTTGATTTGTCTCGTTGCCGTAATTGCCGGTTGGTTGCCCGAAATTTCGATATTCTATTTCATCCTTTTTCCCTTGGGAATTACTGGTCTTCACGTTCGCACCATCAACCGCATGTACTTGCGCACCCACAACATGATGGCCTTGCTACAGAAATATGCTACCCTGCTTTCATTAATTGAAAAACAAATATTCGAAAGCCAAGACCTCTCCAACTTGCAGGTTTTGCTGAAAGCCGATGCTGCCCCGGCAGGGGCCACTATTAAGGCTTTGAGTGACTACCTTTCGTCGTTGGACAACCGCAACAACTTTATTGGCGCCATCCTACTCAACGGATTTTTGTTGTGGGACATTCGCTACACCCGAAAGGTACAGGCCTGGCGCAAGGTCCATGGCAAGCATTTGTTGCAGTGGTTGGACGTGTTGTGGGAATTGGATGCGCTCAGCAGTCTGGCGAACTATGCCTACAACCGTCAAGATGCTATTTATCCGAAAATAGAAGCCCTCCGAACTCCCATAGAAGCCCACGGTTTGGGGCACCCACTTTTGATCACAAACCAACGGGTTGACAACGATTTCAGCCTGGACTACAGGGGGAAATTTGTGATCCTCACCGGTGCCAATATGGCTGGTAAAAGTACTTTTCTGCGAACGGTAGGTGTAAATCTTATCTTGGGCATGATGGGTGCTCCCATCATTGCCCAAAGCGCCTCATTAGCTCCGGTGGCTTTGTTCAGCAGCATGCGCACCACCGATTCTCTGCAAGACAATGCCTCGTATTTCTATGCTGAACTTAGCCGTTTGCAGCAAATGTTATCGGTGGTTGGCCAGGGTTTTCCAGTCTTCATTATCCTCGACGAAATTTTAAAAGGCACCAACTCCAAAGACAAAGAACAGGGGTCTAAAAAACTGGTGCGCAAATTGGTGGAACTGGGAGGAGGAGGCATTGTTGCCACGCATGATTTAGCCCTTTGCCAACTTGCCACTGAACTCCCCGGAAAAATTGAAAATGCCTGTTTCGAAGTAGACATCACCAACGATGGGTTGCAATTCGATTACAAGATGCGGCCCGGAGTGTGTCAAAACATGAATGCTTCTTACCTCATGAAAGAAATGGGACTCATTGACTGACGATGTTCTAACTTTTATCTTTGGGGTATTCTCAAATACCGAACTGCTGTGATTTTCAACTTCATCATCTTAACCATTTCCATTGTGCTGGCCATCGTATTGGTTTTGGCCGGACTGTTTGCTAAAAAGCGGATGCTTTGGTTGTCAGGCATTGGCTTTGTAGTGGTAGCCGTAGTATTCGGAGCGCTGCTGTTGGCCCAAACGGTAGAAAAGGCCCAACAACTTGCAGCTGAAACTTCAGCAGTATTTTCTAAAAAAACAGATGGTGCCGTAGAAATGAGCGGAGAACTGATTGGCGAAGGGTTTGGAAAGTTCGTAAACGGATTATCAAAGGGCCTGGACAATACGGTAGACGCGGTGAAAGTGGCTCCCCATGATGACTTGATTGAAAAAGGGCTAAAATTTCAGGTGGCCGAAAGTTACAATGGCGAACAGTGGAACGACAATTTGTTGGTGGTGTACGTTATATACGAGAAAGATTTTGCCGGAACCTTGCAAATGAAACTCTACAATCACCAAAACCAGGAAATTGGTCGAACCAAAATTTGGGTAGAAAACGGTGCCGGCGAAGCAGAATACCTCGAATTTCAATTCAATAAATACACCGATTACCTGCAAGGTGGTTACGCCACACTGGTTGAAGTAGACGATCCGAAACCAACGGAGACCAAGAACAGCGATAACGCGGAATAATGCAATACATTCTCCGGTATCGAGTTTTAAGGGCAAACCGCTAAGCCATGAAGTCCAGCTCGCTACTGTTGTTCCTGTATCTTCTTCCTATTCTTTTAGTTGCGCAAGCCTATCAAGGGTTCTCGGAAGGCGACATCATTTTTCAAACCTCCAATTCCAGTCAAAGTCAGGCCATACAATTGGCTACCGGGTCTCAGTGGTCACACGTTGGTATGCTCATGCAAAACCAACCAGGAGAATGGGTGGTCTGGGAAGCGGTTCAACCCGTGAAGGTTACACCTGTAGCGGCTTTTATCGCGCGTAGAGCAGGGAAGGAGTTTCAAGTAATGCGCTTAAAAGAAAATGGCCTTTCTACCGAAAACTTATCCCGGATGCGGCAGCTGTTTAACAATTGGAAAGGGCTGGATTACGACTGGAAATTCAATTGGTCAGATCAGCAATTTTATTGTTCAGAGCTGGTTTGGAAGCTGTATAAACGGGCAGCAGGCATTGAGTTGGGAGCACCACAACCCTTGAAAAACTACAACTTAGCCGATCCAAGAGTGAAAGCTATTGCCGAAAAACGCTGGGGCGAATTGCCCCTGAATGAGTTGATGGTGGCGCCATCCACGATATTTGAATCCAAGCTGTTAAAAGAGGTCTCCATAACGGTATTGACCAACTGAGCTTACAACCCTTTATCTGCGAAGCATCCCTTATTTTTGGAAGATGGATGAAACGCAGAAACAAGCCCACTTTTGGGTCGATCAATTCCAATTGCAACCGCACCCTGAAGGAGGGTTTTACAAAGAGACTTACCGCAGCTCAGAGTCTGTTCAGGTGGAGGCGCTTCCCCAACGTTTTACTGGTTCACGCTCCATTGCCACGGGCATTTATTACCTTTTAGAAAGCGGACAATTTTCTGCTTTCCATCGTATCCGCTCCGATGAAATGTGGCATTTCTACGCGGGGCATGAGCTTACCATTTACGTGTTGTTACCTGATGGCCAACTGACCGCTATTCGTTTGGGAGCCGATCCTATCAAAGGCCAGGTATTTCAAGCGGTGGTTCCGGCGGGTTGCTGGTTTGCCTCCCGGGTAGAGCCGGGGCAAAGCTATGCACTGGTAGGTTGCACAGTGGCTCCGGGATTCGATTTCGCAGATTTTGAAATGGCGGAGCGCCAGGACTTGATCCAAACCTTTCCACAACACCAACAATTGATAACCGAACTCACCCGCGAGGGTGAAGTTTAAAATACCGTTCCAATGGCATTAACACCAACCACTCAAATTCCACTTGGCTTTGAAGCGCCTGATTTCAAACTCCCCGATACCGTTACTGGAAATCACTACTCTTTTCACGATTTGAAAGGAGAGAAAGGTACTTTGGTCCTATTCATTTGCAACCATTGTCCGTACGTCATTCATGTGCAGGAGGAACTGCTCCGAATTGCTAAAGATTACCAACCGAAAGGCATTGGTGTGGTGGCAATAAGTTCCAACGATGTGGTGAACTATCCGGCAGACCATCCGGATAAGATGAAGGAATTGGCTGAATCACTGGGGTTTACCTTTCCCTATTTGTACGATGAAACCCAGGATGTGGCCCGGGCCTACGATGCAGCTTGTACGCCAGATATTAGCCTTTTTGATGCGAAAAACAAGTGTGTCTATCGTGGGCAACTGGATGGTAGCCGACCGGGAAATGGTGTACCCAATGATGGAGCAGACCTTCGAAAAGCCATGGACGCTATGCTGGCCGGAATTTCTATTCCTGAGCCACAATTGCCCTCGGTGGGCTGTAACATCAAGTGGAAAAGTTAGTACAAACAAAAACCGCCTCTGGAGAGGCGGTTTTTGCTGAATCGACATTCTGTGTACAGGTTCGTAAACCCCTTACATCAAATCTACATCTACCAAACATCCTTCCATTGAAAAGGTTTACAGCGGGTGAAAAAAAAGTCAATTTTTTTTCAAATCATCTTCTGAAGGCAGTTCAGGCGGCTTTATTTCTTTCCAATCATCAAGTAGGTTGGGTGTTGGGGTGGTGGAATCGAAAGGTTGCAATCGTTGTTGGGAGGGTTGCCAAAGCAACAAAACATCAAATAAGAAGTGAGCGGTGATGGCGGTGAACGGACCTACCTGCTCGAACAAGTAGCCCAACAACGCAATGAAAAATACCATGATGCCCCCATACACCGAAATCCTCCAATCCAGGGGATTGAGGTACCCGTGAATGGCTACAAAAACAATTGCGGTGAGCCAAATACCCAACCAAGGTTGAACCGCTCCTCTAAAAAGGCATTCTTCACCAAAACCTGCACAAAAAGATAGAAATAGCACCTCTGCCTTTCTCAGCCGTAATTGGCGGATCATACTGAGGTATTCTACCCGAACAGCCGCCATAAATCGAGCGGCAATGATCCATTTGGCCAGCATACCACCTGCCCATCCTACTACAGCTCCGAGCACAATTTGCCAGTACCAAGCCCAACCTTGATGGAGCAGATCGAGCAACGATCGGTCTTGTGTCCATTGCAGGATGAGTTCTCCAAGGCCGGTAAATCCAAGTAGTGTGACCCAACATAACAAATTTATTAGCCTGCGATTGGGCATGTAGTAAAGGTCTGGATTCCACTTTGAATGACCATAGCGGGGGCTTCTCGCAACCATAAAAAAAGAGGCCCGAGAGCCTCTTTTACATCGTTTAAGCTGTTCCGATTTAAATGGGGAAATATAGATCCGTTTCCACTTTAGACTGATCTTTTTCCTCCATTGGGTCGGTTACGTAAATCTCCCAGGAAGGGCCACTCAGTTCAATGCCTTTTCGTTGAAGGTCGGCAAATAGCATTTCGTAGGTGGGTTCCATAGCGTCATAGGCACCATAGTAGCGGTACATCATTGCTTTTTGAGCCGGTATTTGACACATGTTCATGCCTTCGCCTACTGCAATACTATCTGCCACAGGTATGGCCAACTCCAGGTCGATAAAGTTATTTTTTGGATCCCAGCCATGGTTCACGCAAAGTGGCTTATCGGCAATCTCGATATTATTTTCCGACAAGAAAGTGGCAATTTTACCGTAGCATTTTCCATGAATGGTAGCCATTTCGTCTATTGAGATGGTATCTCTGATGGCAATCGCCCATCGGGGAGCATCTATGGTGACTTCTTCCCAACTGATGGATGGCTTTTTCTCAGCAATTTCTTTTATCGCAGCCAATCCCATGTCATAAGATTTTTCCACCGTGCCCTGCATGAGGGCTACCAAAGGACGAAAAGGCAACATGGCGGGAGCACCGTTCATGCTCCAAGTAACTTTCGTGCCTCCTTCAACTTCTTCGAAAGTCCAGGTAGCAAAATTGTCTCCCGGCCAATCGGAAAAATTGAGTTTGGTAACGATCTTTTCATTCTTCACCATTTCAGTAATGGTTTGCAGGCCATCACCACTTTCGGTACTGGTCCATTTCATCACCGTATTGGGACCTAAGTCGGAATGCTCATAAGCGTTTACAATGGTAGGGTCCATTTTTATCCATGGGCTCCAGGCTTCCCATTTTTCAAAATTGGCTACCTCTTCGTAGATCGCATCGGGTGAAGCGCTCATCACCAAAGACCGTTCGAATTTCATGCGGTCTGGAAAAAACAAACTCGCTACTACCACGAGCACAATCAAACCCAAGAGGCTGATTCCAAGTATTTTTACAATTTTCATCGATTCAGATTTAAAACTACTAATGCTTGATAATCAAATGTATAAGATTGTTTAGAAATTAAAAAGGGCAGCAAATACCTTGGAGAAGAGCAAGCCTATTCCGGTCACTCCAATACTTGCCATAATGAGCATTCGCCAAAAATTACCGTACCCACGCCGGGTATTTACCTTGGCAATGACGTAGCTGATTGCGGCAACAACCAGCCAGAAATAAATCCATTCACTTCCGTGGAAAGGCATAAGGCCTCTTTTTAAAAACCGGGGTAAAAGTAGGTCAAAAAAGAAACCGGAAAATTTCTTTTTGGCGGCTCAATAATTACCTCAAGTGACCGTTTTTGCTCTCATATTCCATGCGCATCGCCAAATAAACCAGGAATTTTTGGTGTTTTATGTATTTTAGCGGTTCTGTTTAAAGGACCGAAAATAGCCTTACCTGCGCCAGAACCATGTTGCCCGTTTCAAAATTGAAGCATTTTATTCTCGTTATCGGAATTGTCCTTGGCGTGCTGCTTTCATGGCAAGTACCCGCTGTATCGATTAAAAATGTGGAGAATGGTTCCAACCGCGATACCGTTCAGGCAATTGTGACTTATGGCTCCAGTTTTCTTTTTGATGCCATAGAAGACCTAAGTAAGGAGGCCATATTGGCTTACCGTGATTCGTTGATTTGTATGGGAAGTCCCTACGATCAACTGGTACCACAGGTAGACCTCTTTCTTAGTATCGAACAAATGGAGGAAGAGCAGGTAGTAGAACTGATTGATTCTTTGTTCACGCTCGATCGGGTTCCCTACGCCTTGGTAAATGAGATCAACCGCTACATTGCCAACCGGCCACCATTACCCAAATACGGTCCATTTGCTTACGTAGATACGTGCGAGTTGCCGGCCGATTGTTTTTATCCGGCCTGGGACACGCAACTGCCCAATCCATATTCCACGAAAATTACGGATAGTGACACGGCCTTTGAGTTGTTGTTGCAAGGCACCGAGCGCTTGGGGCAATTCTGCATGCCCGTAGACGATGTGTTGACCTCTCCTTTCGGCTGGCGAAACGGTAGAATGCACAACGGCATCGACATCGATCTTCAAGTATGGGATACGGTGGTAGCAGCTTTTCCAGGAATGGTTCGAGTCGCGAAATATTACGGCGGCTACGGTCGCTTAGTGGTGATCCGCCACTACAATGGATTGGAAACCACTTACGCTCATTTACACCGGATCAAGGTGGAACCGGGCGATGTAGTAGAGGCAGGACAGTTGATCGGCCTTGGGGGCAGTTCGGGAAAATCTACCGGCAGCCACTTGCACTTTGAGGCCCGCTTTAAAGGTGTGGCGCTCAACCCCCTATCCTTCATCGACTTCAAAGAACGCGCTTTGCTCAACGATACTTTGGTGATCCGCAAAACCAAAACGGGTTTTGTTGCCTACCCTAAGGGCACGCTTTTTCATACTGTAAAGCGAGGTGATTGTTTGTATGATATTGCACAACGCTACGGAACCACTACCTATGCTTTGGCTAAAATCAATGGGATCCGTAGAAACAGCAAGTTGTGGGTAGGGCAGCGCCTACGGGTAATTTAAGGAAAGCAGGTGATGGATACATTTAACCTCACCAACTGGAGGCCACATCCACAAGATTCTAAATACCTCGTTTATCACTTCGCTGAGGTAAAACAAGCCGATTACTTTGAACAACTGCTTGTAGGTAAAAAGATTTACTACAAACGGTTTCATGAGCAAGAAAACGATCAGGATATCCATTATTTCGCTGTGTTGAGACGCGAAGAAATGGAAGCTCGAAAATTGAATTATCTGGCCATTGGGCGTTACCGTGAGAAGTTTATCCCAAATGCTGGCTTTCGTTGGCTCGTGTTGATTGTGTCCCTCGGTATCCTTGGACTAGCCATCGCAGGATGGATAATGTCCGAGTTGGCCCCTCTCAACGAGTAAATTCAGCCATATAACTCGGAATTAATACCGGTAAATCAATCCCAAAGCCCATCCTTGGGTAATCCTCCTTTTTTACGGATTTTTGTGTTATGCCTTCTGTTTCCCGCTCCTTCCTAACAAGCTTTTTGCTCATAGCAAGTTGGTGCATTTGGGGATTCGTGACACCAGCCTCCGGTCAAGAAAAAGTGCTTACTGCAGGTTTTCAATTCAAACCCATCGTTCCGACTCAATTGGTCAATACCGGACCTTCCTCCACTTTTGATGGCAATTTGCAGTTCGGCTTAGAGCCGCGCATGGCTTATTCACTTGGTATGGTCGTTCGAAAAGGGATCACCCGCTGGTTCTCATTCGAGACAGGTATCAATTATGTTACTCGTAATTACAACTACTCACTCCTGGACGCGGAACGTAATATAGACATCACCAATTCCCTTCGTTTGGTGGGTTATGAGATTCCTGCACTGGGCTTGGTTTATGTCAAACTGGGGGAGCAAATCTACATGAACGGAGCCTTTGGGTTGTCGTTTGATATGGTTCCAACAGATATAGGTAATGGAGATACGCTTTTCAACGGAACAGCGATCCGTTACGCTTGGTTGCAAACTGCGCTATTGGCCAATACCGGTTGGGAATACCGTTCCAGAGACAAAGGCTATTTTTATTTTGGGTTCTCTTACCACAGGCCTTTTACTCCTCTTGCCCAAATGCAATACCGATACAACACGCCAACCCAGGAAGTAGTTGCGGCTACCGATTTACTTGGTAATTATTTCACGGTGGATTTTCGGTATTTCTTTCACGAGGATCCTTTGAAAAAGCGCAAACCCAAGCCCAAGGAGAAAAGCCGTCGACAGAAAATCAAGGAGTTCGAGAAAATGAAAAAAGCTTCTGAAAAAAGTCAGTAATGCTTTACCACATTTGTTCATTCGCTGAGCTTATTACCGCACGTGAGAACGGATTGTACCATCCACCCTCTTTGAACCGAGAAGGATTCATTCACCTTTCTACTGAAAAACAAGTGTTGGCTACTGCCCAAAAGTGGTTTGCCGAACAAGATGGACTCTGGTTGCTTCAATTGGATGGCCTGCCCATCGATGCACTTATTTTTGAAACTCCCGAAGGTTACACCGAGGCGTTTCCCCATTTTTATGCACCACTCTCCTGGACCTTGGTACAACACATCGCTCCTATAGCAAGGAACAAAAAAGGAGTTTTTGAGTTTCCAACTACCTGGTTGAAGCGCGATAGCGCAATTTGATTACAAATCGATAGAATTGGTATAGTGCTGGTAGCGCTGAAGTACTTCCTTCACATACTTAAAGGGCTCTGCACCACGGCAGTAGCCAAACTTAACGACCGGGTCGTTGTAAAATTTGGGCAGTGATTTTTGCTTGAGGTAAATGGCCACATTATCTTCCCACCGGTTGGGGTCGGCTCCATACTTTTCTGCCAACCGCTGTGCATCTATGATGTGGCCGAGGCCAACGTTGTAAGAGGCAAGCACAAACTTGGGCACTTCCAATGAATCCGAAAGGTGTTCGTTCCAATAAGAAGTCAGCCGTTTGATGAGTCGTGCCCCTGCCACAATGTTGGGTTCTGGTTCCATCAACTGAGTAGAATCAACTTTGTATTGCATTGCCGTTTCCGGTAAAACTTGCATCAGGCCCGAGGCCCCGGTCCAGGAACGGGCGTCAGGGTTAAATTGAGATTCCTGATAAATCAACGAAGCCATAAGTCGCCAATCCCAGCCTACCTCCTCACTGTACCTGCGAATCAGTTCGTCGAATTCAGAGATTTTTCCTCCTGCAAGAGACGAATAGTCGCTCCAAACTCTGCGTTTGTGGGCTTTTCTGGAGCGAAAATATTTGTTGTAAATAGTTACGTATTCTGAGCTGCCGCGGTGTTCTATTATCCACGCATCAATGGCCGATTTCAGTTCCGGTGAATCTTTTCGCACCGCCCAGGCAATTCTCTGGGGAAAACTCACCTTGGTTCGAATGTCAAGGTTGGAGTAATAGATTTGACTTAGCCGGGCCACATTATGATCGGCAATGGTGAACTCAATTTCTCCTTTGGCCACCATTTCAATCAGTTGCTCCGTCTCCACATCCCCAGGCACTTTCACAATGTTGATGGGCGCCCCAATTTCGTCTGATAGGTGTTCCAGCCGGGTGAAAAACGAAGAGTTTTTGCGAACGTGAATGGTCTTTCCCGCCAGTTCGATGGGGTTTCGGATCAGCTTACGCTCAATTTGATGCGATTTTAACCGACGGGCGTTTTGGGGCAACCGTTGTACCAACACCTGTGGCGTAAACAAGTGATGCTCGGTAAATGCAACGCGCTCTGACCGTTCTTTGGTTACCGTAATGTTGGCCGCAACGATGTCTCCCAGCTTGTTGTTGAGGTCGTCGAAAATATCGTCCATATCCTGCACAACGATGATTTCCAGTTCCACTTCCAGGCTTTGAGCCAACCAATGCAACAGGTCGTACTCATAGCCCATTGGGCGGCCTTTATAGATGAAATAACTGGTAGAGCTATTGTCGGTGAGTGCAACCAGTTTACCCCTTTGGCGAATTTGTTCGAGGTCTAATCCGGTGGTCCGAATCGAAGGTGGTTGTTGGGAAGGAGGCGGGGGAGTAGAGGATTCCGTTTTGCAGCTGATGAGCCACAGGCCAATAGCCAAAAAGACAAACAACCGGTTTTTAGCAACCGCAAAGAAGGCAGAAAATGCCAAAATGTGGGAATAAAATAATGCTCGATGGAAGCAGTCTGACCGCAGTTTAGCCAAGCAGCTTTACCGCAATATAAAAAATGGCGAAGGTTACTACAATAGCTCCGAGTATTTTGTAGCTTCCTTTGAAGTAATCGGGGTTTTTTCGAACGTCTTTTCGATATTGTAAAATCAACACAATAGCAAAAACAGCTAAAAAACACAGTGCAAAGATGATTCTACCGGTAGTAAACAAAGCCTTCTTGTTAAATGATTCACAAATTTAGGAAACAATCATCGATTCGAATGGCATGTCTCTTTTGCTCCTACCAAAAGCGGGTATTTACTATATTTGAGGCGTTACCTGCTTCGATTCTCCTTATCTGTACATGAAAACATCCATCATAATCCCTTTGGGGCTCTTTTTGTTGGCTCTTTTTGTTGGTTGCAAGCGAGCAGAGCTCAACCGTGAAACTTCGACTACCGAAGATCATGCTTTGGCAGAAAGTATGGTGAACGATTTGTACTCGGTTTGTCTGGAAGCCATTGCGGTTAACGAATCAGGATTTCACAAAGAAGAGACGCCCCTGTTCTTTTTAGGGGATGGTGCTTTATTGAACTCCTCGCAAGAAGACAGTACAGATTACCCAAGGGTATTGACCATTTCCTTTGATGAGGAAGGCTGCCTCGGCAGCGATGGCCGTAGGCGTTATGGAGCAGTAAGCATTACCATTGATGGCCCTTATGAAACGCAAGGGACCCGGGTGTCCATTACTCCCACAGAATACCGGGTAGATCTAATTGGGCTTTCTGGTAAACAGTGGTTGGAAAATTTGGGGTCAAATACGGCTGGAAATCTCGAATTCAACCACCTGGTACGTGAAGTGCGGGTAACCGAAGACGGATTCGTTATTTCCTTTAATGCGACTTATACCCGCGAGTGGATCGCTGGCCGGAGTACAGACTTGCTTACCAACGGCATTACTGCCTTTTTGGATGATGATTTCAGGATAGAAGGATTTGCCGATGGAGTAAGTAAAGACGGTCAGATTTACCGCACCGAGATAGAGGAACCTATCTTGCACCGAATTGGTTGTCGGTGGATTCTCGAAGGAGAAATTGACTTGATCCCTGAGCAAATCAAAACCCGCCATATTTTTTACGGTTCTGGTCGGTGCGATAATGAGGTGGAGGTCGAAATTGGCAGTAACTCCTTCGACACTACCATGCGCTAAGCCGGCTTATTTGGCCAATACTTTGAATTCGGTTCGTCGATTTTCCTGGCGCCCTTCTTCTGTATCGTTGGTGGCGATGGGCGCTGTTTCACCATACCCTTTGAAGCTCATACGGTCTGTGGTAATGCCCAATTCAAGTAAGTAATTGACCACTGCTTGGGCGCGCAGTTCACTCAAAGATTGGTTCGCGTTGTTGGAACCTACGTTGTCTGTATGTCCACTGATCTCCACTTTCAAAGTAGGATTGTCTTTCATCAACTCATAAACGTTGGTGAGCTCAATGGTAGATTCAGGCCTGAGGTCTGATTTGCCCGAGTCGAAGAAAATATTTTTCAATACAATGGCTTTGCCTACCTCAAGTCGCTGCAATTGAATGGTTTTAACTACTTCTTTATAGGCGGCTGATTCGGGGATAATGAAGTTTTCGGAGTGAAATAAATAGCCCGGTGCTTTCACCGCAATGCCATAGTTTTTGCCAGAAGGCAAGGGCACCAAAAACTTACCGCTGGTACTGTTAGAAGCAGCTGAAGCAATTCCCGCCAGTTCTCTGGTGGTTTGTGCATTGTCGTATACCTCAATCCGGGCTTCGATCGGTTCTCCGGTAGCTGCATCTGTCACAATGCCCTTGAAGATGGTCACTTTTGCAGTGCTTACTTCTACTGTCGGCTCAATAACGACCTCCCGAACAGGTTCTGCCCGGCTGGCCAACAGGTTGTCTTCGGTGTTGAGCATCACCTGTTTCTCCGGACCCAAAAAGGTAATCAAATACAGGTCTCGTTGTCCCAAACCTCCAAGGGCGCTGGAAGCGTAGTAACCGTGTTCTCCACTGGCGGCCATCACAAAACTCAACTCATCTCCTGGTGTGTTGATAGGATGGCCAATGTTCTCAGGGGCGCTCCAACGACCATTTTCCAACACCGACTTGAAGATGTCGTAGCCACCCATGGTGCTGTGGCCCTTGGAACTAAAATAAAGGGTCTTCCCATCCGGATGAATGAATACCGATTCTTCGTCAAAGCGCGTATTGATGTTGGCTCCCATGTTTTTTGCTGGCCCCCATCCCGTTTTTTCATTTATCCATTCGCTGAACCAAATGTCGCGCCCACCGAAAGAACCCTGAGGACGCTCGCTAATAAAGTACAAGGTTTGGCCATCAAAAGAGAGGCTGGCAGACGATTCATGGTGCTCTGAATTGATATTCTTGTTTAGCTTTTTAGGTTTTGACCAATTCAAACCCTTCAGGTAACTGGAATTAATGTCACCATCCATAAAAGTGAGCAATTGCTGACCATCAGGAGAGAGGCCAACCGTTGCATCGTGGTATTTGGTGTTCACCGGTTTGCCCAGGTTTTTGGGATTGGTCCAGGTGTCGTTCACCTTTTCGGTGTAATAGATGTCTTCGTAAAACTCATTGGTAAACTCATCTACTTCTCCACCGGTAGTAGTTGCCCTGCGGGAGGTAAACATCATCATGGATTCGTCGGTAGTAATTACCGGGCTATACTCTGGGAATTTGCTGTTGACCACCCCACCAAGGTTATCAATGAACACGCGGGCCGGATCATCGGCCAATTGTTTCCCCATCTCACATTCGGCAATCACCTTGTCTGCCCACTCGATTTTACTTAGCGAACTGTTGCTGGCTTTCAGTTGATTGCGATAAGTTTGGTAATGGTCCACTGCCTTGTCCCATTTGCCACTCAACTGGTAGACTTGTCCGATGCGGTAGTGAATTTCAGGGCTTACCTTCGGGTCTAATTCCAAGGCGTGTTCAAAGTAGCCTATGCCGCTGGTTTTTTCGTCTTTGCTGTTGAGGTAGCACATGCCAATTTTGAAATTCAGATTGGCATTGTTGGGGTTGAAAGCCTGAGCAAGGAGAAAAAGCTCCAGGGCTTCATCCATCTTCCACGCTCCATTGGCATAGAGCTCTAAACCGTTTTCCAGGTTTTTAACGGCCTCCTTAAACTCCGACTTTCGATCGGGGAAGTTACTTTTTTCGAAAGCTACATTTTGAGCTTTCACAGCTATGGAGGCCAATAGCCAGGCGCCAATAAGGAGAAGGTAGCGTTTCATAGATCAGGGATCACAACTGGATTGCACATAGGTCTGGGCATTCTTAACGCCAAGTTCGGCGGCCTTTTTCCAATCTGAGCAAGCGCCCTCAGCATCGCGGATCATTTCACGGGAGATGCCGCGGTTGAGGTAGGCAAAACCATAACTCGGATCAATGGCAATCGCCTGCTCAGCATCGTCAATGGCACCTTGGTAGTCGCGCAATTTGTAGCGGGCCGCCGACCGGTTATTGTAGGCAAAAGCATAATCGGGATTGAGTTGAAGGGCAGCATCAAAATCCTTTACTGCAAGGGCATATTCTTCCAATTCAAAATAGGTGCTTCCCCGATTGTTGAACGCCAAAAAATATTCTGGATTGAGTTCTAAGGCGCGACTGTAGGCCTTTACAGCCCCTTTCAGATCGCCTTTCTTTTTCCGAATACTTCCCAGGTTGTTGAAGGCAATGGCCAGATTAGGGTTGGCTTGCACCGCTTTGAGGTAGTCGTTGAGGGCCCCATTAAGGTCACCGGTCATCTTTTTAGCACTGCCTCGATCGTTGTAAGCGTAGGAGTAGTGAGGGTCGAGGCGCAAGGCAGCATCAAAGTCAACGATGGCCCGTTCGAAATCTCCGTCTTCAAAAATGAGCACGCCACGCTGGTAGAAGTAAACTGCAATTTGAGGATCGTTTTCAATGGCCAGGCTGTAGTTCTTCATTGCCTCTTCCCGTTGCTTCAAAAAGAAATGCGAACGGCCTCGAAGGTAATAGGCGTTGGCATGGTTGTTTCCGGTGGTGTCTTGTTGTAAGTAAAGGGTGAAGTCTTGGATACACTGGGAAAAATGGCGCATTTCGAAATGAACAGACGCACGGTTGTACAATGGCGATAAAAACCGGGGCTCAATGGCCAATGCAGAATCGAATTGCGCAACGGCTGTTTCCAACTTGCCGGAACGAAAAGCGGTGACCCCATTGTTGTAGAATTGTTGTGCTTCGATAGGTATCAAAAGCGTATCGGTGAGAACACTCGCCCTGAGGGTATCTACCGCCTCTGTGGCCGCAGTGTCCGGGCGCTCCTGAGCGGTTAGAATAGAGGTGAAAATCAGTGTGAAAACAATGGTAAAAACCCAGTGGCGCATGGTATCAAGTTTTGGGCTATTAAACAAAGATAACCTTCCCATAACCCAAATTAAATAGGTAGTTTTACAGGCTATTAACGCCTATTTGTGGATAAACCCAACTACCTGCGATGAGCGAATCCAGCATTATTACCAACGAGTCCCTTTCCTTTCTAGAGCGCTACATCAACAATCCTTCGCCAACCGGGTTTGAAACAGAAGGTCAAAAGTTGTGGCTGGATTATGTTAAACCTTATATCGACGATCATCTGGTAGATACCTACGGGACTGTAGTTGGGATCATTAATCCGGAAGCAAAATACAGGGTGGTGATTGAGGCACATGCCGATGAGATTTCATGGTTTGTACATTACATCACCAAAGACGGCTTGATCTATTTGCGTAGAAATGGAGGGAGCGATCACCAAATTGCACCTTCTAAGCGGGTAAACATTCATACGGCCAATGGCACCGTAAAAGCCATATTCGGTTGGCCAGCCATTCACGTGCGCGACCGGGCCAAAGAAGAAACGCCCAAAACCAACAACATTTTTCTCGATTGTGGCTGCACCAGCAAAGATGAAGTGGAAGCTTTGGGGGTTCATGTAGGTTGTGTAGTGACCTACGAAGACGAATTCATGGTGCTCAATGATCGTTACTACGTGGGACGAGCACTCGACAACCGCATCGGTGGATTTATGATTGCGGAAGTGGCCAGGCTCCTTTCGGAAAACAAAGTGAAACTACCTTTCGGCTTATACCTTACCAACTCGGTACAGGAAGAAATTGGCCTGCGGGGTGCACAGATGATTGCAGAAACCATTCGGCCCGATGTGGCCATTGTGACCGATGTGTGTCACGATACCCAAACCCCGATGATCAACAAGATTGAGCAGGGAGATTTGGCGTGTGGCAAAGGGCCCGTTTTAACCACGGGGCCAGCGGTTCAAAACAATCTTTTAAGCCTGATATCGGGAACAGCCCAGGAAAACGAGATTCCTTTTCAGCGCATGGTTGCCTCCCGGGCTACAGGAACCGACACTGATGCTTTTGCTTATGCAGCGGGTGGAGTTGCTTCTGCCTTGATCTCGCTGCCCCTTCGCTACATGCACACCACTGTAGAGGCGGTGCACAAAGATGATGTGGAAAATGTGATCCGCTTGATTTATGAGGCACTTTTACAAATCGAGGACGGGCAGGACTTTCGTTACTTGAACTGATCTTCCGGACTGCTTTTCGACTTCCTATTTGTTGATCATACCTCGGAGTACAGTTACCTTTTTGTGAATTTTAGACAGCGTTTCCTCTGAAACCTGACCATTTATTTGCTGATCTATCCCTTGGGTCCTGTATCGGACTTTCACCTCTTCAAACTGTTGATTCAATTCCTCCATCTCTTTTAGAATGGGAAGCACCTCGCCTTGGTATTCGAAATAGCGCAATAATTCCAACAAGCTTTTGAGATACATTTTCTGTTGTGCAATCAAAGCTTGGTAAGAGGAGGTTTGTACACCTGCAGAAGTGTTAATGCTGATGTGTACACCTTCTATGTAGCAGCCTACCAGAATGAGCAAACCTACCCCTTCCCGTTCTTGGGCTTGAAAATAGCTGTGCGCCTCTGCATATGAATCCAGGATCAATCGACTTAGAGAATCGGGGTTGTTTTCTACTTCCTGAAACTTGCGAACGATTTGCTGATCCTGATTCCCAGCAATCCCCAATTCATTTTTAAGCTTACTGGTTTCTTTGAGATAGAGCAGGCTGTTTTGCCGTTGGTTGAACATGGTGGTGTAACCCAGGTCAACCATGTAGGCACCCAATTGGATGGCTTTGATGAGGTTGGTATTGCCTTCTAAGCCCATAGGAAGCATAAGGCTTTCATCGAAAGCATAATCACCTGCCTTGAGTACTGCTGCGGTTTGAACCGGTGTGGGAAGGGTAAACAAGCGAAGATCGCTTTGTTCTTCAGTAAGGTTACTCCCATAGGCTGCATCAGCCTCTTCCTCTTCTTCAAAACCAGTTGCAGCCGCAGCTCCATGAACAGGCACATTGGCGTGCTCCTGGCAAGAAATCAGCAGACAAAATAACAAACAGGCTCCGAAGAACTTGTGAAAATTAAGGGGCATAAAAGCGGGATAACTTGGGCGTTACTGGACTACCGTTCGGTTAACGGTTGTGTTTTCATGAGCAATACGAACGAGATAAACTCCAGGAGCCATGGGATCTGAAGTATCTACGCTGTAGTGAAACCGAGGTGAACCTGAGGGATAGGAAATGGTTCGCTGCGTTTTCATGCCATTACCATCGTATACGTCGAGATAGATGGTTTGTAGTTGGTTTAAGTTGCAATTTTCCAGTTTTAAAAGACAATTGCCAATGCAGGGATCGGGAACCACCTTAACGGAACAATTGTGACTACTTTGAGCCATAGCGTTGCTTTGTTCGGAAGATTGTGAGGAGAGAGGCACAAACATTAAACCGATACCAACGCATGCTCCAAAGAAGAGAGGGAGAAGTTTCATTTGAAGGAGTATCTAAAATCTGGGAGGTCTACGAAAATTCCACCCGAGTGTTACACTGTTGAGATTTTTATTCTCCTCAATTCTTCATAAAGGGTGGAAACTGAATGTTGCCTTTATTTTCACGGTATTTCACGGCAAGGTAGTTGAGCATATTGCTGAAGGTTTCCACCGCTTCTTTGGTCCCGTCACTGATTTCTTTTTGCTTCAAGCGTAGCATCAGTACACCATAAATTCCGTTCAGGCACAACTCAATCTCGTTGCGTACCAAGCCGCTGGATCGTTTGCGCAATTCAGAAACATTGGGCTGCGCGTTGGAATACAAGTTGAGGTATTCACGGTCTTGCACCACATTCACCAAAGAGTTGTGCAGGGTAGTTAAGTCCTGAACAATCACCTGTAGTTCTTTTAAGTGCCCTTTACGATCGAGCTTTTGTTCCTTCATTCGCTTGATCAACTCCACATACCATTCCCGGGTTTCCAGTTTGTTAATGGCTGGAATTTCGGTAGGAGTAATGATGTATTCCTGAATGAGATCGATGTCGAATTCATAGGTGCGGATCACATCTTCGATGTGCCACATGTAGATCAGATATTCGACTACATTTTTGTCTTTTTGTTGCCCCGAAAGTTGCATCTATGGTTGAACGTTGGCATTTTGTTCGGCCTTCCACGCGTCATAATCTGCGTTGAGACCAGTTACCACTTCGGCCGTAATGTCGAGGCTGCTGTCAGCGTGCATCACTCCGCCGAGGCCTTGGTAACCTAATATAAAATCGTATTTGCGTTCTTCGTTAAGATCTTTCAAATAGTTGATGATCCGCTCGTTGGCCTTGCGGTTCAAGTTGTTGGTCATTTCTTGCAGGTCGCCCAACATGTTTTCTCTTTTTTGGAGCAATTCCTGTTCCTGGCGTTGGAGGCCACGTCCAATTTCTTGTAGACGGCTATCCGGCAAAATTCCAGCTTCTGCCTTATACTTGGCATCAGCATAGTCTTCTTCCAATTTTTTCTGATCCGCCACCAGCCGGTTTTGAAGTCGTTGTTCTTCAGACTTGATCTGGTTTTCGATGTCACCGAAATACTTGTACTTGGAAAGAATGCTGTCTGACTGAATGTAAACGATACGGGCTTCCAGTGCATTTTTGGTAATCACCGGTTGGGGCTCCGGTTCCTCTTCTACCATTTTCGCTTCCATGGCGGTCAATTGACTGCTCACGGTAGACCATTGATAAAACAACACCCCGATGGCCAGGGCCAGTACTACATTTATGATTAAAGAAAACTTCGCCACTATTTGATATTTAACGCGTAAGAATCAAAGATAGATTTTCTGGATTTTCTACCACCTATTCCGAAACGGCAATAATTGATCTCCGGTATTTTGTCGGTAAAAAATTGGGAATCCTCCTCTAAAACCAAAAAGGACCACTCCATAAGAGCAGTCCTTGAGTCGCAATAAAAACAAAATAGAATGGGGAAACCCCTGAATAGAGTAGAGCGTTGAGTGTTAGGGCCTTAAATCGGGCAACGATCGTAACCGACTTGTGATTTGCTCTAATTATTGTGGTATTCCGGTGTTGGGGTCGGTAGAACCTGGTTCAATGTGAATCATTTCAAAGCAGGTGACGTGCCCCATGGTTCGTGGTACCAATCCTGGTCGAAGAACATCACAGTCTATATAATTCTTTGTAGCTACAAAAGAAAGATAGTAGGAGTTCCCCTCAATCAAGTCACGCTCCAGCTGTGGATTTATTCCCGTAAGTCGAAGCTTTTCACCGTTTTCCAGGTCAAAGTACGAGCCGTAGCAGACATCTTCACCTGCATAAACTGCTAAGTGTTCACAATGCTCTACACCGCAATCAAGTGCGGGCAGTATGGTTACTTCTTCCTCTTCCTCTTTGCTACAACCACTTAAAATAGCTAACAAGGATAGTAAGGTTACGCTGGCTTTCAGAAATTTCATCATAGTAGTCGATTTTTAAATTTTGGAGTCGACTAAATTGATGGTGCTCCTTAGAAAAGGGTTGCACGAAGGCAAAAAAGAAGAATTAGTGCGCGAGGAGTACTTCCACCAGCTCCTCAAACTCATCGGCACGGTCGAAGCGAGAGTCTTGGTAAACTTGCGCCATGAGCTTTAAATAAGAAGGTTGGCGATCCGTCCAAACGAGTTCGATCAGCACATTTCCATAGAGCTGGCGCGTAATGCCCGCAGCATTTCCCGGAGGCTTGAGGTAATGCCGGTGAGTAGTAATGATCTTTTCCCCTTTTTCTTCCGCTTTACGGTCCGAAACGTAGAGGTAATAACCTTTACTCAACACCCGGTCGCGCATCAAATCGAATAGGAATTCGATGGAGGTTATCCCCATATCGGGCTGGTAGGTAAAGTAAAAACCATTGGCTTCCCGGGAAGTGTAGCGGTGGAGGTTGATGGTATTTTGAAGCCCTGCAAGATCCATGTGGTAAGCATGATGTACCTTTTTCAAGAGTGGCAGATGCTCGTCATTTTCTTGCCAATGGTTGTATTCTGCGATGTCTTTGGCGCTTCTTTCCAACAACCCCGAGTCTATTGGAACTTTGAACCCTTTGGTTTTGGAAGGAAATAATTTTCTAAAAAGATCGTCGGCGAAAGACATGTGGCAAAGGTATCTTTGCTGGCACACTTGACCAACCTTTGTGGCACTTCCTCCTCCATTTGAAGCACTTCGCGATCCCAATGTCAGGGATTTGGCTTGGGTGTTGTGTTCACCATCGTTGATGCAATACCGCAATCATTACCTTGAAGCTGCTTTTTTTCAGGAAGAATCGGAAGCATTTGCCGATACCCTTTTTCAGCTTGACCTCAATCCAAGGCCCCTTCAGGCCTATTTGCATCGTAAGTCTCCCAACCGCTTGGGACGCTACTTTGAGCGTTTGATTCAGTTTTGGCTAAACAAAACTGTGCGCTACAAGGTATTGGCTTTCAACCTTCAGGTGAATGAAAACAAGCAGACCATCGGGGAATTCGATTTTATAACTACTGAACACGAGAGTGGTGAGAATTTACATTTAGAGGTAGCGGTTAAATTTTACTTAGGAGTGGGGGTTACTCGCCGTTGGAGCCAATGGGTAGGTGCCAGCACACGCGATGACTTGGGGAAAAAGTTAGCCCGTCTCCACCATTGGCAACTGCACCTCGGTAATCGGTCGGCTGGTAGCGCCATGCTCCGGGAAATGGGCATTCAAAACATCACCTCCAAGGCCTGGGTGAAAGGGCGATTTTTTTATCCCAAGGCTTTTGAAAAACATCCATTGCCTTATGGTTGCAACCCATATCATGAGCGCGGGACCTGGGTTTTTGCGCATGAAATGGAAAAGTTGTTGCCCGCTGATCAACCTTATCGTTGGGTAGAGCGTGCAGATTGGTTTGCCCCATTGCGGCAAGAGCACGAAAAAGAATTGGTGAATCTGCGTGGTATCCTGCAACAGATGGAAACCGTAGTATCCCTTCCGGCACAGTTGGTCCGGTACCATTTTCACGATAATGAATGGCGGGAGGCAGAGCGCATTTCAGTGGTGCCAAAGGCCTGGCCCAACTCCAATTAGAGGCTCATCCGCTCTTTCAGTTTCACCGCCTGCCGGCGGGAAATTTCGATTTCTTCGCCACCTTTGAGGGTAACCCTTAATCCGCCGTTGAACCAATTCTCAATCTTATCAACCCACTGCAAGTTGATGATGTGCTTGCGGTTGGCACGGAAAAACAAGTGGTCGTCAAGGCGTTTGTCCAAATTGTTGAGCGACTTGAGGATCAAGGGCTTGTTTTTTTCAAAATACACCCTAATGTAGTTGCCCTCCGACTCAAACAACCGGATGGTTGTAAGCTCTACGAACCAACAACGCTCTCCATCTTTTATAAACACCTGACTGCCCTTGGTCAGCACTTCCTGGTTCGCCTCAGTTTCTGCGGGCACCGATTTTGCTTGAAGTTCCTCCATCACCTTTTTCAAAGCCTCGGCCAATCGGTCTTCTTCAATGGGTTTGAGCAGGTAGTCCAGCGCATTGACATCAAAGGCCTGGATCGCATATTCATCGTAGGCTGTAACAAAAATCACCATGGGCACCTCGTCTAAGGCTTCTAGGAGATCGAAGCCATTTTTGCCGGGCATTTGAATGTCTAGAAAAATCAGGTCGGGTCGGAGGGTTTTGATGCCTTCGATGGCCTTGTCGGGATTGCCGTATTCGTCAACAATGTTGACTTCCGGATGCACCTTAAGCAGGTTGCGCAACTCCTGTCGGGCCAGGCGTTCGTCGTCGATAATGAGAGCGTTAATCATATCAGGCTAAGCTTAATTCTTGAGGAATACAGACCTCGGTGTGGACCACCTCAGGGCTGACGTTGTAGATGTGGAATGTACTGTTGGTGCCGTAGAGCAATTGCAGGCGCTGACGGGTATTGATGAGGCCAAAGCCAGTACTTTTTCGGGTGGGGTAATACTGACCACTGTTGCGGATCACGATGTAGAGTTTGGCTTCTTTCACGGACGTGATGATTTCGATAAAACCACCCTCGGGCAAGTTGGAAATGCCGTGCTTGATGCCATTTTCTACCAGGGTTTGAATCATCATCGGTGGTACTTTAAACCGCGATGTTTCCCGGTGGATGTTCCAGCTTACCGAAAGGCGTTCTTCGTAGCGGGCCTTTTCAATTTCCAAATAATCCTTCACCAGGCTGAGCTCTTCATCAAATGGAATGACCTTCTTTTTTCCCATCAAAAGCGTGTTGCGCAAAATGTTGGCCAGCTGGGTAATGGATTTCTTTGCTTTCTGAGGCTCTTCATCTACCAGTGCCCGAATGCTGTTCATCGAGTTGAAAATGAAGTGTGGGTTGAGTTGTGATTTGAGTTTGTTTAGTTCAAACTCGTTTTTGTTGGCTTCCCAGGTAAGGTTCTTGATTTCCTCTTTGCGGTAGTTCTCAAAAAAGTGGAACAAGAAATAGAGCAACGACCACATGAACAGGATCGTGGACCAGCCCAAAGTGTTTTCGAGGTTTTCCCGCAAATCGAAAACCACTGCACCTTTCAAAAGAAAAGCCGTAGTGAAAAAGTAAACCAACTGAAATAGCAGGCCTAAAACCACAATGGCGGGCAGCAATCGGGGAATCAACTGAAAAATGCTGAGGCGCATCCAACCCAAGCGAATAATGCCCTCGCGATAGAGGTGAGACAACCCAACGCCGGTAATCCAGGCGATGCCTAAACCCACCATGATGCGCATGCCAAGCGGGCGCTGGCTGGATAGATAGTTAAAGATGCCTGCTACGGTGATGTAGAGGCTCCAACCGGAGAGCTGCGCAATCCAATACAGGCGTTTTTTGTTGAACAAGTCCAGGCTCACGTCTCCAAAAATAGGAGAAAGGCCAGCCTTTAACCAAGAGAATTACATCAATGGTTACCACAGCGGTTTATTGGTCATTAGTGTGCGCAATGATGTCATAAAAAGTAGTTACACCCACTTTGATCTCAATGCCTTCAATGATTTTCCATTGCGGCTCATGGCATACCCAAAGGTCGTAATCTCCGGGAGGCAAGCCCTCAATGCGAGTAGGGCCATCGAGCACCGATTGCGCTATCGTCCAAACCTTGCCTTTGAGCAAAAGCATGAATTTTATACCACCAACCGGTTGGCGATTCGAATCCTGAATCTCTGGAACAAATGTTCCCAAGTCGGGGTAAGCCGCTCGAATGGCTTCTTTTTCTTTGGCGGTATACGACTTTAAGTCGGCGAGGGAGCACTCGGCCTTTTTTATCACTCGGATCGTGCCCGACTTGCCTGATAAAGCAGTTGCGACAGGGGATTTGGCTTCAATTACTCGTTTGCTCTTGCAAGCCGTAGTAAAGCAAAAAAGACAGCTAACCGCCAATAGGCTCACTGAAAAATACCGCAACCACATAAGTACATAACGCTAATGACTGTGAAAGTGACAGGGCCCTGTAAAAAAATATTACCCTGTGGATCGCCATTTCTATAATTGGCGCCTTTACAAAAGCACTGAATTCTGAGGTTGTTTTCTTGCACCATTCCTCGAACGAATTCGCAACCTTTTCCTCAAGGAGACTGACCGAATACCGAAACGTCTATTTACGACGGATCACTTGATAAACCGCTGGATCACCACTTCCTTCGTTTGAAGCTACTGAGGTCTTTTCTACCGCTACAATGTGTTTCACCTTCTGGTGAACCGCTTCTGAGATGAAAATGCCGTTGGGCGTTTCTTTGGTAAGTGATTCTAACCACTGCCCGGTGTTGACTGTACGGCCGGTAACGGAGTAGTTGATGCGGTCTTCAGATCCCATATTTCCGGCCACCACCGAACCGGCATTGATGCCGATGCCTACTTGTATGGGCCGCTCGAAGCGGGACTCATATTCACTGTTGAGGTCGGAAAGGCGTTGCACCATTTCCAGGGCGCAATAAACCGCGTTTTGCTCGTTTTGCGGATGTGCCAAGGGCGCACCAAAAGTGGCGAAAATCTCATCGCCTACGTATTGGTTCACTGCACCGTTGTGCCGGTGAATGATGGCAGACATGGTGCCGTAAAAGGCATTCAAAAACTGTACTACTTCATGAGGTTCCAGTTGCTCGCTGAGGGAGGTAAATCCACGGATATCGCAAAAGAGTACTGCAATGTGGCGTTCCTCTCCGTTGAAAATAGAATCGCCGGCTGCGCTCAGGGCCTGTTTAACCACCGGTTCCGGCACGTATTTCATAAACAGGTTTAGGGTCTTTTCCTGCTGTTCTGCCTGGTGTTGAAGGTCGAGTAACAACTGCTGGTTGCGCGCTTTCAACTCATAAAGGTTGCGCGCATTTTCCAAGGTCATTCGAAGCTCAGTCTCGTCCCAAGGTTTGGTAATGTAACGAAACACTTGCCCGTTGTTGATGGCTTGTATGATGGCTTCAACATCGCTAAAACCGGTAAGCACCATGCGAATCGTGTCTGGAAACTCCAGGCGCACCTGCTCCAGAAATTCAACACCAGTCATGTGTGGCATGCGTTGGTCGCTTATCACCACCTGAACATCGTTTTTGTGCATGATGTCCATGCCCTCCTGGCCACTTCCGGCAGTCAATACCTCGTATTCTCTACGAAAGGCAGCTTTAAACGAGATGAGGTTTTGGGCCTCATCGTCTACATACAGTAAAGTAAAATTGGAACGGCTCATGGCGACACCACAATGGTGGCCACAAAATTAGGGTTTTGAACTTTGGACCGGGTGCATAGGAGCAATACTTTTCGGCAATTGCCAAAAAGCCCTTGCCATCAGCAGGTTCATCACCAAATGGTTGATGTTATGAAAAAAGTAAAACTTCCAGAGGCTCAATTCTGGATCGTGGTAGATGGCTCGGGCTACGCTGTAGAACAAAAGGTTGCCGGAGAAATACCAGATCAACCCGGCCACCAGCGAAAAATTAGCCGAGGCCATTTCGCGGAAACGCATCGGATCGCGGTAAATCCAAACAAAGTAAACTAGAGCATACAGCACAATGATCGCACTTTCCATCACTTGCACGTTGCCCAACACCTGGATAGGCTCACCCGAAAATACGCGGGTGGCCACCAGATAGCTGAGAAATAAAAGGGCAGCAATACCAATAGAAAATCGAATAATGGGATGGGGCAGGAGATAATAAAAACACAAGGCCAACAAGAGCAGCTCTCCGGTACCGTAGATTCCCCAAAACCACAAATTGGGCACGTTGAGAAAATACAAGGTAATGGTAAAAGCATCCGAAAGCAGTGAGTACACGAGGTAAATCGTGAGTACCCGATATGCCATCGGTGCTTTGCGAAAGCGAACCACCCCAAGTGCTAAAGGCAACAATAGCGACACGGGGAAAAGCAATAACCAGTTGGCCGGATTCACCCGTTTCTACTTAAGAGTTAAGCGGATTGGAGTTGCCACAGGCATCAGGGCAAGGGATGGAAAGGTCGGCAATGGTACCATCTACCTGATCGTTTTCGTCGGCCGCCGATCCCACCAAAAGCAACTGTTTTTTGCCATGTTCATCAAGCGCATAGTACATCCTGATGCCCTCGCAACCCGGCTGTGCGAGAATACGTTCTATAATTTCCCGTCCAAAAAAATGGGCCAATGTTTCACCAGGGTTAGCCGTTCGGTAGTTGGATGTCCAGCCGCTTGCCGTCTCCAAAGGAATGGATGCTCCTTCTGTTCCGTTAAATGCCATAAATCGAATTTTAATTGTGAATAATGGGTTGAAAATTAGCCCTCAATTTAGTACTGTTAAAATGATGTAGCGTCTCGATGATTCAATTTTTTCTGCACATTAGGATATTTTAGGTGTTTATTGGGATTTTATTCAGGTACATTTACTTAAGCACAAGTGATATTCAATAATCGGGTAGAAGTTGCTGTATTCGAAAATTTGTGTCCAAGGCCCTCTCCATTTGCTACATTCGTAGGGTGAACTACCTGGCGCACCTGTATTTATCGGGCAATTCCGAAGAGCTACTGATTGGCAACTTTATTGGCGATGCGGTAAAAGGAAACGACCTCTCCAACTATTCACCAGAAATTCAAGAAGGCATTCGCCTTCATCGCTCCATCGATGCTTATACCGATCAGCATCCTATGGCATTGCGCAGCAAAAAGCGCTTGCAACCAATGCTGCGCAAATATGCCGGTGTTGTAGCCGATATTTTCTACGACTACATCCTGGCCCGGCATTGGTCGCGCTACCATGAGGAAAGTTTGAGGAAGTATGTGGACCGGGTGTATGCCATATTGCAACACCGGGAACAAGATATGCCTTACCGGGCCCAAAGATTTCTGAGCTATTTGCTGCACTACGACATGTTGTATCACTACCAGTCGGCCCAAGGCATCGATCGGGTGTTGAAGGGCATGGCACAAAGGGCCCGCTTCGAATCTGGCATGGAGAACGCTGTGCAGCTGCTGCCCGAACATTTAGAAGGCTTAGAATCCGACTTTTTTGAGTTTTTCCCGGATTTGGAGCACCACGTTCGTCAACACCTCGAACGATCATGAAACGACAAATCGTTACTACTTCTGATGGGTCGCACTCCCTCTATGTGCCTGAATTGGACGAACACTACCATTCTACTCATGGTGCTGTGCAGGAGGCCCGGCACGTTTTCATTGCAATGGGCTTAGATTATTTTCCTGCCGACCAAGACTTGCGCCTGTTAGAAGTTGGGCTGGGTACCGGACTCAACCTTTGGTTGACACTTATGGCGAGTGCGCAGCGAAAAGGAAAAATTCATTATCACGGAATAGAGGCATTTCCTTTGACCTTGGAGGAGGCGCAAGCCCTCAACTATCCCGAAGTACTGCAACAACCCCGAGAAATATTTCTGCAACTGCACGCTACAGCTTGGGAAACTCCTGTAGACCTGGCCCCCCAATTGGAATTGCTAAAGCAAAAAGCCTTGTTACAAGATGTAGAGTTCACCCAAACTTACGACATCGTTTATTTTGATGCTTTTGCGCCCAACCGGCAGCCCGAAATGTGGAAAATGGCCATGTTGCAAAAGATGTGTGAAGCCCTCAAACCCGGCGGAGTTTGGGTGACCTATTGTGCCAAAGGACAGCTTAGGAGAGACCTGAAAGCCCTTGGTCTTCAGGTGGAACGTTTGCCCGGCCCACCCGGTAAACGCGAAATGATTCGGGCTACGAAATAGTAGAAAAACCGTTAATCGTTTGAGAATATATAGTGGTCCATCGAAACAAGGCATTGGTAGATTTGTGCCCGGTTCTCCCTTTTCACTTCCTTATATTTGGAGTGTATTCGTAAGAAATTGCTTTTCTAAACGTTTTTGCTGGATTTAGATAGCTTCATTTTTTACGAAGGAATTCGGAACTTTTTTAGGTCTTATTCGTAAAAGGTCAATCCTCTTACTGCTGGTTCGTTATTTAGACATTCTATGCCCAAAGTCGAAAAGGTATTAATTGTGGACGATGATCCCACCAACAACTTTATTTGTACCAAGATCATCTCCATCGCCAATTTTGCAAAAGACGTACACGGATGCTTGAGTGCTGCCGAAGCTCTGGAATATTTAAAGGAACGCATGCAAGATGCCAATTTACTTCCTGATCTTATTTTCCTGGACATCAACATGCCCATTATGAACGGGTGGAAATTTCTCGACGAATACCAAAAGCTTTTGCCGGGGTTCGACAAGAAGATTGTGTTGTTTATGCTTTCTTCCTCTGTCCATAAGGAAGACATTCGCAGGGCACGGGGCTATGAGGAAGTAGCCGATTATGTTTCGAAGCCCCTTACGGTGGACACCTTGAAAATGATCGACTCCAACTATTTTCAGGAGCACGAAGTGTAATTCCACCACTTCATTTCTTCCTACTTACAATTTGATTGCCAAAGACTTTCCGTTCAATGTGCGCGTGTATGGCCTTTGGATCAGCGCCAGCCGTAAGGTGTTGGTGGTAGACGAGCAATACGGCGATCTTCGTTTTACCAAGTTTCCAGGAGGCGGTTTAGAATTTGGCGAAGGCACCCGCGACTGCCTCATGCGTGAATGTTTGGAAGAAATGAATACCCGAGTAGAGGTGTTGGCCCACTTCTACACCACCGATTTTTTTCAGGCCTCTGCTTTTCATTCCGGGCATCAGGTGATGAGTATTTATTATTTGATGCGTCCTCTTGAAGCCCTGCAAATTACCCTTTCCGACATTCCTTTTGGAAATGCTTCTCCGGGAGACAGAGGACCCGTAGCCTTTCGTTTGCTCTCCATCGATGGGTTGAAACCTGATCTTTTTCGGTTTCCTATCGATCAATTGATTGCCACCAAGCTACACGACCTTTATTAACCCTACGCAATAGGTATTACTTTTGTGGCGATGCAGCAGATCAAAATAGGAATATTGAGTGCTCTTTTTTGGGGTCTCTTGGGTTCAGCATTGGGCCAACAACAAGTTCCTGATTCTATTGGAGTAGATACCATTGGTCTAAAGAATTTTTTGGTGCTACCCATTGGGTATTACACTCCCGAAACCCGCATTGCCGGTGGCTTTTCTATTGGTGGAGTCTATCGTCCAGTAGGAGCTTCGCTTCGGGAGCGTCCCAGCTCGGTCAATCTCATTGCGACTTACACTCAAAACCGTCAAATCATCTTTTTCTTGCCTTTCTCGCTTAGCTTGCAAAGTGGCGACTACCTAGTGAATGGTGAACTTTCTTATTACCGCTACCCCTACTTTTTCAATGGTATTGGCCAATTGGAAGAAGCACTGCCCGATGAAGGTTATACTGCTCGTTTTCCCCGGTTCAAAGCCTCGGGCTTGCGTAGGGTCAAAGGCAACTTTTATTTGGGTGGCCAATACTGGTTTCAGGATACCAAAATGTTAGAAATTGAAGATGGAGGAGCGTTGGACGTGGGGGAAGTTCCGGGTAGTGAGGGCAGTAGGGTAGGTGGTTTAGGACCAGTTATTTTGTGGGACAAGCGCGACAACTTTTTTGCGGCACGCAGTGGATTTTACCTTAACCTTTCCATGCGGCTGAATGCTAACTGGCTCGGGAGTAACTTCGATTATCAAGACTATCTTTTTGATGCCCGCAAGTATTTTTCGCTTGGTAAGGGGCATACGCTGGCCTGGCAAGGACTGGCGAATTTTATGTTTGGTGACGTACCTTTTAACCGAATGGCCATGTTGGGCGGAGATCAACAAATGCGCGGGTATCGCCGGGGTATTTTTCGCGATAAAAAGATGATGACTTCCCAGGTAGAATACCGCAGCGCCCTTTGGCGAAACCGGGTTGGCTTCGCCTTGTTTGGTGGTTTAGGCAGTGTCGGGGAGGAGACGGAAGATTTTGCCTTCAATCGAATGGTGCCTTCTTATGGAGGAGGTTTGCGATTCGCGTTACTTCCCGAGCAGCGTATCCATGTACGAATGGACATGGGCTGGGGCGCAGAAGGTAATGCCTTCTACCTGCGCGTGAATGAAGCGTTCTAAATACTGACTCTCAATCTACCGGCATCCCCAATCTGCGGGCGACTAAATGCTCAATTTTTTCAAACAGTTGCCGTGGCTGAAAAGTGCGCCAACCCACTTCATTGAGTTTGCCACCCATAACGAAGTATTGGTCGATGTTTTCGCGCTGAAAATCTTCCATCACATGATCTCTGAAATTGAGTAGCGCAATCCAACCGTCTTCCACTTCCTCAAACCACTCCTCGTAGTAGCTGTCGTCCGAAGGGTGAAAGTTCAGCACGTTTTCACCAATGAGAATGTATTTGTAGATGCCCGATTCCAACATCATATCGACAACATTGCGTTTCAGCATCATAATGTCGTTGTACAGGCAATCGTTCCACTCCCCGATAAACTCTAAAACAGCGTAACCGTCATCGTAGTCGGCGAAGAGCACTTTCATGAAAAGGGTAGGGGAGTCGATGTTGTCCCATTGAGGGTGGATATAGTGATCGTAAATGCGATCCGTAAACTCAAATTCGGAGTATTCTCTTCCGAAAAATGGGCTCAGTTCGTCTTCCTCAGCGGTGTAGAGGTTGCGCCAGTTGAAATAAGGCTCTAATTGATGCAAAGAGGCGTTTTTAGTGCGGATGAATGGAATATGGTATTACCAATATTTAACGCACGTAACCGGTCTCCTGTTTTCCAGGAATTCAACTTTTTTGGAGATAATTTTGCGCTTTTAAATGCGGTTAGGAATTGCTCTCCCATCGAAATTGAAACTTTTCCCAGAGGTATTGTGGTGTAACCGGATGACTGGCGTAACTGAGGTAAATACCGTAAGCCCCTAAGTAGCAAGTCAGTCCCAGCTTCAAGAAGATTCCGGCAGTGCGGTATTTTGCGCTAAATCCACCCTTCAGAAAGTCCCTTCGCACAAACCAGGGATAAATAAACAAAGCTCCGAAAAAGTAGTAAAGCTTTTCCAGTGATGAGAGGGAAGCACGGTGCTTTTCCATTACGACCAACTCTTCCAGAAAATCATCTTCTTCGATGCCCCTGGAGTTGATTTCTGCATAAGCTGCAGCTACCGCTTCCGACTGGTAATGCTCTTTTTGACGAACTACGAAAAAGAGCTCTGCATCGGTCAAATCTGCCATTTTTTCACTGAACTTATTCATGCTCATTGGTTAATAACTCTTGGAACCCTAAAAGTGAGGTTGGAAGAATGATTGTACCTTCAATTCATTTCTATACCCCAAGTTTAATTAATAATGTAAAATTATGAAGCGCAAAATTATTACTTGCAGTCTGGCAATCGGCCTCTGCTTTGGCCTTAGCGCCCAGGATATGGTCTCCAAGAAAGGAGTAAGTATCCTTCCCGAATCAGGAGACATTGGATTGGGAGCCGATGCTACCCCGTTGTTGGATTACGTTGGTAATGCCTTCAATTTCAACGACAACAACTCTGTAAACTCGGCTTTTCGGACCAATGATCAGTCGATTTTCCTAAAGTATTTTCAAGATGAGTCTACGGCTATCCGGGCGCGCATTCGTGTTGGGTTAGACAACACGGCTACCAACAATTTTGTGGTACAAGATGAGCAATCCGATCCTACCGTTACTGTAGAAGACAAGCGCAGGGTTCGGAATACCAACATTGTGATTGGAGCAGGTTTGGAAAAACGGCGTGGTTCTGGTCGTTTGCAAGGCTTCTACGGAGGTGAATTTTTCCTCGCGCTTAGTGGAGGTAGCACCACTTTTGAGTATGGCAACACCTTCAATCAAAATAATGTTACGCCTACCTCTACCACCGATTTTGACGCTCAAATTACCGGACCCGCTCCTTCACGGCTCTTGGAAACCTCTAACGGTTCTACTTTCGGCTTAGGCTTGCGTGGATTTGTGGGTGCAGAATACTTTTTCGCTCCTAAACTCTCCGTCGGAACGGAGTTTGGCTGGGGTTTTGGTTTCAACAGCACTGGCGAGGGTGAAACCAAAGTAGAATCATGGGATGCTGGCAACAATGCCATTTCTGAAACTACTACCAAAGTAGCAGGCGGCAGCTCCCTCGATTTGGATACCGATAACTTGGGTGGAGCCATCTATGTGATGTTCCACTTCTAAGAAAGAAATTCGCTTAAGGCGATGAACGCCTTCCGTGCTTCGGCCGGGAGGCGTTTTTTATGTCTTACAATTATCCAATCAGCCCCGACCCAGGTGGGCGTCAATGGCGTTCCGAACACTGCCTTTGGTTTGCAGCAGCGATTTTGCGGCTGCATAGTCCAGGCCGGTGCCCTCCATAACCATACGTGTGCCACGGTCTACCAGTTTGTGGTTGCTGAGGTGCATGTCTACCATTTTGTTGCCACGCACCCGGCCCAAACCGATCATGACAGAAGTAGAGATCATGTTGAGCACCAGTTTTTGAGCTGTACCGGCTTTCATGCGGGTGCTGCCGGTCACAAACTCGGGTCCTACTACCACTTCAACAGGATAGTCTGCTGCTTGTGCCAAAGGAGATCCTGGGTTGCAGGTAATACAACCGGTGGTGATGCCGGCCTCCCGGCAACGCTGTAGGCCGCCTACCACATAAGGAGTAGTGCCGGAAGCTGCAATGCCAACAACTGTATCGGTGGAGTTGATCGAATAGGCTTGGAGGTCTTTCCAACTGCCTTCGGCATCGTCTTCTGCAAATTCTACTGCTTTACGAATGGCCTCATCTCCACCAGCGATAAGGCCTACCACCAAACCGTGTTCAACACCAAAGGTAGGAGGGCATTCCGAAGCATCCACAATGCCCAACCGGCCACTCGTGCCTGCTCCAATGTAGAACAACCGACCACCGTTTTGCATCTTGGGAACAATTTGTTCGATCAAAGCCTCAATGGCAGGAATTTGCTGGGCTACTGCTTTGGGAACTTCATGATCTTCCTGGTTGATGTTGTGCAACAACTCCGATAGGGGCATGCTTTCCAGCCCGTCGTATCGAGAAGCGGATTCGGTGACTTTGTCAGCCATGGTGGGTTAGAAGGTCTTGTTGTCGTTTTGAAACTGGCGGTTGAAGTACCAGCCCAATTTCAAATCAGCAGTGAGGGAGTTGAAACCGGTATTCACCACTTCGTTGATGTTAGCATCCACCGGGATGGCCCGGTTGAGCTGTCGGCGGAAGGTCGGGTGAAGGCCTAAGATCATGCGCGAACCGATTTGCTGCGTGATACCAGCTCCAAGATTGAGCCCTACATATACCCGGTTGAAAAGGTCGATGTTGCTTTTACCATTGGAAGTAACAAAAAGGCCATCAGAGCCTTCTTCCTCGGGCAAGAGGTCTTTTCCATTAACGGTTTGCGCCAGCATGTAGCCGGTAGAAAGACCTCCGGTTACCATTAAACTCGTGCGTTTTCCTACCCGAAAATGAATGCTCAAATTGGTCGGAACGGTGAGGTATCGCGCTGCTCCAATGATAATGCCTCCGCTGTTGGTACTTTGTACCAAACCGGCATCATTCTGGATTTCGGTGTTGCGGAATCCTTTGTTGTTGTATTGTAAACCCGTAACTACTGCTAATCCCGGAGACAAAAACCCACGGTACTCAATTCCGAAATTGTACGAATATTTTGATCCAAAAATGTCGTTTTGAGCATTTTGACCCCGAAATTGTAGCCATTCATAGGAGGGAGCAAAAACACCCGTGATCTGGAATTTGTCTTGCGAAAAAGCGGGCGATGCCAACATCCACCCACTCAATAGCAACAGCCATCCGATCCTTCCTAACATAGCTTAATACAGTGATGGGAATTGCTGCGGATCAGTTTCGTGCATGATGCCGTACACGGTTTCGAAAATATCTTCGTTGCTTGGTTTGGAGAAATAGTCACCATCGGAGCCATAGGCAGGCCTATGATCTTTAGCCGTGAGCGTGGTAGGAGCAGAATCCAGGTGGAAATAGCCGCCTTGTTTCTCCAAAATCTGTTGCAAGATGAAGGCAGATGCACCACCGGAAACATCTTCATCAACCACCAGCAAACGGTTGGTTTTCTTCACCGATTCCACGAGGTCGTGGTCAAGGTCGAAAGGTAACAAGGTCTGCACGTCCATCACTTCAATGGAAATGCCTACTTCCCGAAGCTGTTGGGCAACATCTTCTACCATACGTACCATGGAACCGTAGGTCACCACAGTGATGTCGGTGCCTTCTACAATGCGCTCGCACTTGCCCAGTGGAATTCTGTACTGGCCGAGGTTGGAAGGTTGTTTTTCTTTCAGGCGATAGCCGTTGAGTGATTCAATCACCAGACCAGGCTCTGAGGCTTCCAACAAGGTATTGTAGAAACCAGCCGCTTGCGTCATGTTTCTGGGCACACATACATTGATGCCGCGCAAACTGTGCAGAATGGTGCCCATGGGAGAACCACTGTGCCAGATGCCTTCGAGGCGGTGCCCACGGGTACGGATGATTACCGGTGCCATCTGGCCGCCTTTGGTGCGGTATTGTACGGTAGCAAGATCATCGCTCATTACTTGCAGCGCATAGAGCAAATAGTCGAGGTATTGAATTTCTGCAATGGGCCGCAAACCCCGCATGGCCAAACCAATGGCCTGGCCAAGAATGGTAGCCTCCCGAATGCCGGTGTCAAACACCCGCATCTCTCCGTGCTTGGCTTGCAAGCCTTCCAAACCTTGGTTTACACCACCAATTTTTCCGGAATCTTCACCAAAAATGAGCACTTCGGGCCGGTTTTCCAGTTGCCAATCGAAGTTGTCGCGAATGATTTCGCGACCATCTACCATTTTGGCGTCTCCTTCGTATGCGGCCGGCAAAGTGGCAACTTCACCAACGGCGTGTTTGGTTTCGGAATAGAGGCTGGAATTGTAACGGTCATGATTCGCTTCCCGACTGTTGTTCAACCACTTAATAAGCGCTTGACGCGCAGGCAGGTTTTCGCTTCTAACGTACCGTAAAGCTTTTCGAGCCGCCGAAACAATGTCTTTGCGAATGGGTTCTGGATTGGCTTTGAGTTCGTTCACCAACTTGCCAAAAAAAGCTCCGTTGGCACTTTGATTCACCAGGTCGGTGAGCAATTCCAAAACAGTTTGCTTTTCGGCACTAATGGGCTGTAGGTAAGCACTCCATGCCGCTTTTTTGGCATCACGTACTTCCTTTTTCGCCTCTTTTTCAATGTCGGCGAGCACATTTTCTTCTACCATGCCCAGGCCCAGAATCCACTTACGAAACTGCTGAATAGGATCGTATTCATTCTCCCATTCGAGGCGTTCTTTCGACTTGTAGCGTTCGTGCGAACCTGAGGTAGAATGACCTTGTGGTTGGGTTACCTCTTCCACGTGTACCAACACCGGAACGTGTTGTTCACGGGCTACCCGAGCAGCCTCTTCATAAGTGAGCACCAGGTTGGGATAATCCCAGCCTTTCACCTTAAATATGCGGTATCCGGGTTGATCGACCGAAGCCGCAAAACCCGAAAGTACCTCGCTGATGCTCTCTTTGGTAGTTTGGTACTTTTTTGGAACCGAAATGCCGTGGCCATCGTCCCATACCGACAATACCATTGGCACTTGCAGCACACCAGCTGCATTCACCGTTTCCCAAAACAATCCCTCAGAAGTACTGGCATCCCCAATCGTACCAAAAGCAATTTCGTTGCCTCCGATCGAAAATTGGGTAAAGTCTTTCAAGGCAGGATTGTTCCGAAAAAACTTACTCGCATAAGCAAGGCCCAACAAACGGGGCATTTGAGAAGCAGTAGGAGAAATGTCGGAAGAAGAGTTTTTTTGATCAGTCAGCTTTTTCCAGCTGCCATCAGCGTTCAAAGAGCGAGTCGCATAGTGGCCGTTCATTTGGCGGCCCGCCGATGAAGGTTCTGCCTCCACATCGGTATGCGCATATAGTTGTGCGAAGAACTCCTGGACCGAAAGTAAGCCAGCCGCCATCATCATGGTTTGATCGCGGTAGTACCCCGATCTAAAATCACCATTTTGCCATTGCTTCGAAAGAGCAATTTGGGCAAGCTCCTTACCATCTCCGAAAATGCCAAACTTGGCTTTTCCGGTCAACACTTCCCGACGGCCTAAGAGGCTCGTTTCACGGCTCAAATTGGCCAGTCGGTAATCGTTCAGCACTTCCTGAATGCCTTCTTCTTTTGAAAAAGTCATAGGCTCTTCCGCAGTTGATTTTTCCTGGGTCATATACGGAGAAATACGTTAATTTTTGGGGCTGCAAAGATACGAAAAATCGGCTACCGGAGGTTAGCCCGATAGCCGATCCGCGGTGGGAACCGCTTCGCCTAACTGTAGAAAAATACCTTTGGTAACCTGCCTTAATTAAATTCTGTAGCTGCTTCCTCTTGCTCGGTTTTTTCGCAATCGGTGCATTCCAATCCTCTGGAAGTCATCTTCCAGTAGTGATTGACCATGTTGTGATCGTAGGTATTGGTCACATTGTCGATGTCGTAGATGATCCGGTCCATCCTTTTGCCCAAATAAATGGAGCCGCCTACCGGAACGCTCAAGTATACTTTTACCCGTTGCTTACGGAAGGGATCGCCCTGCCCCAGCATGTAGAAAGTATCGAAAAATGCCCGGTTGGAGTCCAGTTCATAATGATAGCGAATGGCTTCCGCCGACAAGTTTGCCCGATCGGCATCCGGTCCCTGGCTGGTTTTGTACACCTCAATTTCAAACTTATCGTTGGTGCTGGTGCGCACCATAAGTTGAGGATGCCCAAGCATCAGGGCATTGTTCTTATACCGAAGCAAAACATCTTGCGGTGCAGACCGTCGGGCGCGAGGCGATAAACGGAACGGGTCTTTGTTGATGTCCAAGTGCAGGGTATCAGTAGTAGCCAGGCCCAATTCTTCCGATTGATCGAAATCGCCCGTACGCTGAAATTCAGAGCCTACCTGGAAACCGACACTGAGGCAAAGCACCAGCGCAGCAAACCATACTACCAGTAAAATGATACCCAGACCACGAATCTGCCGCTTGAAATTGAAAATAATTCGGGAACCATAAATGATGAGTGCCAACAAAGGAATCAGGAACAAAACACCTACCCCAATCAGGGCCATTATGCTTTGTGAAGGAGAGGTGAAAATAAATTCTGAAAGCTGGTTGAATGAGGCACTGGAAGGGCCAAGGTTCGAAAAGTGGAAAACCGGGCTGTTCCACTGCAATAGGGCGAACACGAAAGAGAGGACCAGGATAACGGCCACAATGAGTAGCAGTAGCCCAATGACTTTTCCAATGATTTTCGTCAGGTTAACGATAACGATGCCCAAGGCATCGAAAAATTTAGAAACCGATTGATTGACGCGGTCGGTCGTTTCGCGGGTAGAGGTTTTTTGCGTGAAGTCGTTAAACTTTTGTTTCACGTTCTCCATCTCATCCTCCACCGCTTTGCCAATGTTTTCGTAGTTGACGGGCTCTCCCCGCATTTCTAGCTTCTCGGCACGGGTGGATGCCGGTGGCAATACTGCCCAAAGAATGAGGTAGAGGTACAATCCAAGGCCGCCAAAAAATAGCGTGACCAAAAAGGCAATGCGCAACCAAGCCGGATCGAAACCGAAATAGTAGCCAATACCACTGCAAACACCGCCAATGGTTTTGCCTTCGGTGTCGCGGTAGAGCCTACGACGGTTGTTGGTGCTTGAGCGTTGGCGCTCATTGGCGCTCTGCTTTTCCGCTTGCGCTTCCTCATCGATGTAGGCTTCAGGTTCGCCCATTATGGCGATCACCTCTTCGATGTCTTCTTTGGAAATGACTTGTTTGCGGTCGTTCAGCTTTTCCGAAAGCATCTCAGCAATTCGGGCTTCGATATCCGACATGATTTCATCCCGGCCCTCCGAGTCGCTGAAATACCCTTTGATCGTATTGAGGTATCGGTTGAGCAGTTGAAAGGCCTCCTCGTCGATGTTGAATACGATTCCGCTTATGTTGATGGAAACAGTTTTGTTCATGAGTGAAATGGGGTTATCAGCTATTGGTGGTTCGGTTAGTGTTGATTTGATTGACAGCCTTTTGCAGTTCCTGCCAGGTGTTGTCCAGCTCTGCGCTGAACTTTTCGCCCAACTCGGTTAGGCGATAATACTTGCGGGGCGGCCCCGACTGTGATTCTTCCCAGCGATAGGCCAACAAGCCTGCATTTTTTAGCCGGGTGAGCAGAGGGTAGAGGGTGCCTTCTACCACAATGAGCTTGGCCTCCTTCAGTTCCGAAATGATGTCGGACGGGTAAGCCTCCCTTTGTGATAAAATGGACAGAATGCAGAATTCCAGGATTCCTTTCCGCATCTGAGCCTTGGTATTTTCGATGTTCATAGATCGATTTTCGGAGGTTTGTGTTAAGCAAAGATATATCTAAAAGAAGGTACTATGCAATACATAGTACTTGATAAAAAGGAAGTTTGATGCTTAATTGTCTGATTATCAGTTGTATAATTTTTTTAAATTTTTTTGCTTCCAATCACCGGATGGAAATGACCACACTATTTTGAAGCTGAAAAGCAGGTCCTTTTCCGATAAATAGTTATCGAAACACCCTTTTGACACCTGGCCGACGGTTCATTGAGCAAAGGCTTTTTATACTTGAACCCTAAATCGATTGCTATGAACTATTGGATGATTATGATAAGTTGGATCGGGCTACTGGCTTGTGGAAGCCAGGCCCAGGAAATGCAATCCGAGCCGGTGGCGGTAACTACCGGATCGCTCGAAGCCGTTGCTGTTGTAGAGTTGTTTACCTCCGAAGGCTGTAGCTCCTGTCCTCCGGCAGAAGCCGTTCTCAATCAATTGGTGGCCACGCTGGAAACCAGCGACCAACGCATTTTCCCTTTGGCCTTTCATGTAGATTACTGGAACCGCCTGGGATGGACTGATCGCTTTTCGAAAGCTGATTTTTCGCAGCGCCAATATCAATACGCCGAAAAGTTTGGCGGCGGCCGGGTTTACACGCCACAGATGATCGTGAACGGCAAAAAAGAATTTGTTGGGAGCAATCAGCGCACCCTTGATGCTGCCCTAAAGACCTCACTCAGCCAGCCGGCATCAGTTGGTATACTGGCCAATTGTCAACAATTATCTTCCGGCGAATTGCAAGTAGGCTACGGGCTCACCAACCACCAATCGGGGCAGATCTTAAATATCGCCTTGGTGCAACAGGATTTGGAAACGGAGGTAGCCAGGGGAGAAAACCGCGGCCGAAAACTTGCCCACCAGAACGTGGTGCGTCATTTTCAATCGATTCCATTGAAAGCAGAAACGAAGGGAGAGGTAAAATTGTCCTTAACCGAAGAAGAACTTGGCAACTGCGAGGTTATCCTCTACGTGCAAGATCAAAAAAACTGGGAAGTGTTGGGTGCGGTGCGGTGGATACCAGCCACTTAAAACTTGAGCCCTCCCGAAAAAATCACTTTCCCATCTTCCAGCATGTATTGGGTCATTCTCTTTTCGAGTTCGGTGGAAATCAAGACTTTGTCTTCAAACTTGCCTTTCGCTTTGTTGTAAATGCAGCCTTGACTCTCGTTTAGAATCTGCATGATGAAGTAGACATCGTTCCAAAAAAACTGCTTCTCAATTTCAAAATTGCTGTATTCACTTATGTACATGCTGTCGCTTTTGCCCATTTGATAGGTAAGGTCCAGAACCCGCTGTTCATAGAGTGATTTTTTTCGGACGAAATACTCGTTTTTTTCCTTTTTCAACTGTTTTTTGAAGCGGGTGATCTCCGATAGCAACAGGTTTTTGTAACGGTTAGCCTCGAAGTAAATGATCACTTCTTCGGTTTCGTAGACACCAATGCGCTCGGTAGGGCAGTTGGCCAGGTCAATTACTTCAGGCTTGGCCTCCGCGTTTTGCGCCCATGCATGGGCACCAAAACTCAGCATCCAGATAAAAAATAACAGAATACGCAAATTGAGACAAATTACTGGTTAGAAACAGCCGCTATAGCAAGCTGCATACGAAGTTAAACTTCTTTCACAGAACTATCTCTCTCAAGTCAGGCTCTTGCAACTGATGAGAAATTTTAGCTGGGAAGGGCAACTGACTCCCCTAAAAATCGAGGTTGGGTGCGCAAAACCCAAACATCGAGTACAGCTTTGAATTTTGCCAAGACCTCTCTAAAACGGGTTTTTAACGAATACCTGCCCGATACATCGCGTGCGTTGAAACCAATGGCTTTAATACCTTTTTGCCGCGCTAAATACACAGCGCGTTGGTTGTGAAATGCTTGACTGATGATGGTCAATTGCGTTTGGCCAAAAACTTCTTTTGCCCTCACCACCGATTCGAGGGTGCGAAAACCAGCATAATCCAGCGTGATGGCAGCAGCAGGCACTCCCAGACGGATGAGGTACTTTTTCATTTCGCTGGGTTCGTCATACCCCTTTTGGTGATTATCTCCACTCAGCAACAAGTGATTGATTTTTCCGGCTTTATACAATTGAGCGGCAGCCTCCATTCGATAGCGGAAATAGAGGTTGGTTGTTCCAAAGCGCGTAGTAGGCGAGGCGCCAAGCACCAGACCGACCTTTCCCGATGGAATTTGATTTACTTGACTGTAGAGTTGAGCAGCGGTAGAATGAACAATCCAGTAATTGGAGCCAATTACCAATAAAGCAATCAACAATGCAGAGAGGCTGGCATACAACACTGTTTTCTTTCGATACAACCAGCGAACGATTCGGGGTAAGGGCATAGCGTCAAAGGTAACGATCAGGTAGCCTGTAAATTGTCGATCCGCCCTGGTGTTATCCACTTCCGTAGTTGGGAAACAACGAAATGCCGTAGAGTAGCCCAAGGCCTATCAGCAAGGCCATTCCGATAAAGGTCCACCATTTCAACCACTTGTCCGGTCGGGCTTCTTGGGGAATGTCGGGCAAGGTTACCGCCTTGTAATTCATCCAGGCTAGTACCGGAGCCAGCAAAAAAGAAATGGTGGTGGCCAAATCGACCATGGCCCGCATGTTGGATAAAAATTGGAACAACAAGAGCACCGTGCCGGCTGCTGTGATGCCGAGCCAAAACCAGTAAATGTTACGTTCTTTCTGAAAGCCTGCCATTTTTGGAAGTAAGAGGCGGCTGGTTTGAGCCAAAACTCGGGGATAAGCATCCAGCACCGTAAGGGTAGTGCTAAACATGGTGGTAAAGGCCGCAATGGCGATGATCCACCAGGCCCACTGGCCAATACTTGCCGTGTATAGCTGAATGATCTGGCCTGCGAAAGCCGGCCCTTGCCGAGCTGGTTCCTCTCCACTGCCATACATCACCATCGCACCCAAAGCCACAAAACAAACGGCCAATAGGGTAGTGCCCCAATAGCCAATTTTGAAGTCAAATAAGAGGTTGGCCAAACTGGCCCTCTGGCCCGATTGCTGATTGCTGGCTACACACCAGACCGAATGCCAAACCGCAATGTCAATTGGGGCAGGCATCCACCCCAACAGCGCAATAAAAAAAGCCAGGTGCTCTGCTTTGGCAAAGGAAAAGGCGGTCATGGAAGCTTCTGATACTTGATGTTCTCCAAAAAAGGCGGAGAAAAACGCCACCAAGGTGGTGATGGATAAGGTGATGATGATGACCTTCATCAATCGGTCTAAAACCCGATAGTTGCCAAGTGCCAAAATGCCGATACAGATGGCAAGCAACAGTAAACTCCACTGTTGCGGAGTCCACTCCCAACCCAACAGCCGTTCTGCCAGACCGGCTGTAACTACGGTGATGGCGGCTTGTATGATGAATACGGTGGCGATGGTAATGCCAGCAAACAACCATAGAAATCCTTTGCCCAGCTTAAGGTACCCTTCGAGCAACGTTTGACCGGTAGCACCGGTATACCGGGGGCCATATTCGAAAAAAGGGTACTTGAGCAGGTTGGCTCCCAATACTGCCAGCACCATCATCATCCCGAAAAGAGCACCTGCCCGGGTAGATTGCACCAAATGAGAAACTCCAACCGCTGCTCCGGCATAAAGCAGGCCAGGGCCTATCAATTTCCACCATTGGGTGGAGGCTTTTGAATGGGAAGGAGATGATTCCGAAGAATCGGGCATAGATCAGGCGTAAAGCGCCAAGATAACGAAAATCGAAAAGACGAGGCTGGCAATACCGTTGGTGGTAAAAAAGGCCAGATTGACTTTGCTCAAATCATTGGGGCGCACCAAAGTATGTTGGTAGACCAACAGGGCATTGAAAATACTGGCTCCGATCCAATACCACCATGACATTTGACCGTACCATCCTGCCAGTATAATGAAACTCCCCGCCATTAAGTGGAGTATTTTGCTCAACAACAATGCACGCTTTGGGCCGAGCATTGCCGGTATGGAATGCAGCCGATTATCGCGATCAAAGTCCGCATCTTGCAGCGCGTAGATGATGTCAAAACCACTTACCCAGCACAACACCGTGAACGAAAACAACAAGGGCATCCAGGCAAACTCACCGGTTACCGCCAGGTAGGCTCCAATGGGCGCCAACGACAGCCCTAACCCTAAGACCAGGTGACAAAGGGCCGTAAAGCGTTTGGTGTAACTGTAGCCCAATACTACCAACAAGGCAACAGGCGAAAGGGCCAAACACATTGGGTTGATGAAGTAGGTACAAACAATGAATAAGACCGAGTTCAGGATGACAAATCCCAAGGCCTTAGGTGCAGGAATAACCCCAGAGGGAATTTCCCGGACTGCGGTTCGTGGATTGAGAAGGTCAATTCTGCGATCCGTATAGCGATTGAAAGCCATGGCCGCACTACGGGCAAACACCATGCACAGTACCACCAGGCCTAACAACTTCCAGTTGAGTTCTGCCGGAGTCAATTCTACCGCAAGGAAAAAGCCAATAAGCGCAAAAGGAAGCGCAAAAATGGTATGGCTGAACTTGATTAGACTCAAGTAGTTTCCTATCGCATCGCTGGATTTCGCCATAGTGCAAATTTACTGAGAAATCGATTAGAAGACCCTCCTGTAAAGGGGGTGAAATCCAGGAAACTGAGCCGCACTTGGTTTTAATAGTCAATTCTGGTGGTATCTATTTAGGAAATCTGTATTATTCAGCTATGATCAACCCTGGGGGCAGGTTTTTCGAGCGTAGGCATTTAGCGTGGTATTGGGCATTGCTCTTCCTGTTGGCGCTTCGTCCGAACTTAGCTCCTTGTCAGGAACTCAATTTCAAGCAGTTTACCCAGGCAGAAGGGCTTCCGAGCAACACGATTTATTGCGTGGTGCAGGATCGCCAGGGCTTTCTATGGTTTGGTAGTGATGGTGGTTTGAGCCGTTTTGACGGCAACACGTTTCAAAACTTCAATGTAGAAGATGGGCTGACCGACAATGAAATTTTCGAAATTTTTGAGGATTCTGACGACCGACTGTGGCTGCACACTTACAATGGTGTTCCTTGCATCTATGACCATGGAACAATTCGAAATCCTCAGAATACTGCCTTTCTCAATGAATTGAAAGGAGACCGTTGGATCACCACGGTGAGGGAGGACAGCAAGGGGAGCCTCTTTTTCTCCTGGTTTGGTTCACAGTGCCGAGAGTTGAAACCCGATTCAACTGTGGTTGACCGGTCTTTCGCCAATGTGATACCTGCCTATCCGGTTCGCAACATCTGGACTTGGAATGGGGATTTGTGGGCCGGTCGAGGCCCCGATAAGGTGGACAACCTTAGCCGAGGCGAATCGTATTGGTTGCCCTTTGAGACCAACGGGTATCGATGCCGGTATTATCCCATTGGGGACCGCATTGTGATGTCCTACAGCACCAGTTTGGTGGTGCTCGACCGGGAAATACAGATTTTAAAACACCACTTTAACCTTTTTGAATCTGAGGTCATTACCCTTTACGCAACCAGCGATCCGGATGTCATGATGATTGGAACCCGAAACGGTTTGTTGAAGGTGAATATCATTTCCGGAAAGATCTTAGACCGCTATTTAGCCGAGGAAGTAATCACTGGTTTTCAAGTAGATCATGAAGGGGGATGGTGGATCACAACACACGAACACGGTGTATTTTATTCGCAAAATTCAGATGTTACCTGGTGGGGCGAGAAGTACATTCCCAACCTTCCGGTCACTACTTTAGGACAATACCAAGGAGAATTGTGGTTTGGTGCCGACAACTACACTTTTGGTCACATTGATCCATCAGGCCTTCAATGGCGTCAACCTAAACGCATCCATGAATTAGGAGGCCGAGGTCGGGTATTCCAGTTTTATCAACTCAATAATCAACTTTTTACGATTGCCGAAAATCTACTTTTTCAACTGGATCAAAGTCAGGATTTGGCGTTGATGTCAATGGATAAAAAAGTTCGGGTGCTCCACACTACTGATAGTGTCACCTTGATCGGCAACCTCAATGGCATCTATCACTGGAAGGAGCCTACGGTCGATAACTTGCAGGAGGCCGGTGATGTGCTGTACAGCATTCGGGTGAATGCCATGGCCAATAACGGCAAAAACCAGCTTTGGGCTGGGACCAACACCGGTTTAAGGTTGATTGATAAGCATTTTAATAAAGTCATCTGGAGTGTGCCAGAACTGGAGGGCAAGCGAATTACCAGTTTGGCTACCGTCGATTCCAATACTTTAATTGTAGGCACCGGTGGCTGGGGCATCTACCAATTGGAACACGGTCAGGTGAAATTACACCTGGAAAAACACACTGGACTGCCGGCTAACAGCATCAACCGGGTGTATTTTGATGATGAGGGCTTGTGGATGCTCACCCAGGGCGGGTTGTTGCATCAGGCAAAATGGGAGGGGGATATTGACCTTTCAAAAGCCCGATTGTTCTCCAGAGGTGAAGGTTTGCCTTTTGATCAGGTGTTTGACAGGAAACTGCTGAACGATACCCTCTACCTAGCCGGAGCTACCGGGATTGCTCAACTGCCCTGGAATTCGAGCGATGTCAAACCGTTTGCCCCGGTCCTACAAGCGTTATCGGTAGTTGCCGGAAAAATAAAGGTAAAGGAAGGAACAACACTGGATCCGGACAACAACAATTTAAAAGCCCAACTATCCGCGGTGAGTCTCAGCTCCTTTGATGTTACTTTTCGCTACACCTTATCGCCGATCGAAGATTCCCTTTGGTTCGAAACTTCGTCTCGGGAGCTCCTTTTAGATCGAATCTATCCGGGGAATTACACTTTGACAGTACAAGCCCGAAATTCCCTCTCTGATTGGTCCGAGCCTCAACAGGTATCTTTTAGTGTTCAAAAGCCCTTGTACCAGCGGAGTTGGTTTCAATTCTTGCTGTTAGGAGGCTTGTTGAGCATTATCTATGGGCTCTTTCGCTTAAAACTCTTGCTCTTTGACCGCAAGCTGCTTTGGCGCTATTTGGTGCGTTTGGTCGACCGTACCCGCAGCGAAGACAAGATTTGGTTCCGCGATGCCTCGGGAGATGTCAATTTGCCTTTGAGTAAAATCATCTGGATCAAATCCGACGGGAATTACTGCCAAATTCAAACCCCTGAAAAGACCTATCTGGTATTGGCTACCTTAAAGTCGTTTGAAAAGCGGTTGTCCAAATGGCCCAACTTCTATCGGGTACACCGCTCCTGGATCATTAATGTACGTCACATCGCCAGTCGTAACCGTACCCAGGTAACCCTCCAAAAGACCCGAATCCCGATTGGGGAAACTCATCAAAAAGAATTTCGGGAGTTTATCGAGCGGCTTGACGCTTAAGTAGCCGTTCCGGTTCATCATTAATTCGTGCCGGTTCGTCAAAAATCGGCCTTCATTTATAACAATGAGGGTTTTCTTCCCGTCATTTGTGAAAGCGACTTCATAACGAGTCACTCACCAAAACCCACCGACGATGAAATCCCAAGTTACACCAGTTTTGCTCTCCGCCTTGCTCTTTTGGAGTTCAGTTTCGGGTCAAAACACAGAAAATATCTCCCTTGATGACAATGCAGACAATCAACTCAGCTCCCCACGGTCTTTAGAGGCTTCTCAGCGTTTGGGGTGGAAGTTGGTTTGGGAAGACGAATGGGATCAAACCATACCTACCACTACCGTAAACATACCTTCTCCCTACGAGTCTTACATGACTTGGGAATGTACCACACAAAACAATTGCTTCGACCCCGTGCCACTCATTGGGATAATCAAAGAAGAATAGTTGGTGACCCTCCCTTGGGAGGATGAGCAACTATAACAACCAACCGATTAATTACCCCCGCATTTCCGGCATCGCGTCCCGCCACTCGTATCATATCCTTAGGGATTGGTGCGGGTGGCTTTTTGGGTTTTGAAGCCTCTTGCTGACCATCGATATTGGGTGCTTGTTGCGCTGTATTTCCTGATGGTTTGGGTTTGAAAGCGGCTTTTATTGCCTGAGATGACCTACTTTTACGTCACTATTAAACCCTAATTAATTTCCCATGTTTTATCAAAAAACCAAGCTTTGGGCTAAGGTAATGTGCGGGGCATTGGCCCTTCTATGCAATTTTTCACTGTT
>CALCCE010000011.1 GCA_937899835.1 uncultured Flavobacteriales bacterium
ATGCCATCGCCATCGTTGTCCGCAGCACCATCTACGATACCGTCATTGTTGGCATCGGTGCCGATTCCACTTTCTACTAAGTCAGCAATGCCATCGTTGTCACTGTCCAGGTCAAAGGCATCAGGAATGTTGTCACTGTCCGTATCGGTTGGCACTGTGGAAGGCGTACCGCGGTTGACATCATCCGAATCCGCAGAATCAATGATACCATCACCATCATTATCGGCACTGCCATCCACTAACCCATCATTGTTAATGTCGGAGCCAGTACCACTTTCCGCAAGGTCGGTGATGCCGTCATTATCACTATCCAAATCGAGGAAGTTGGGCCTACCGTCATTGTCGGTATCCAGGGGTGCAGTAGAAGGCGAACCGTGCGCATTGTCGTTGCTGTCCGCAGCATCTAAAATACCATCGCCATCGTTGTCGGCCAAGCCATCTACAATGCCGTCATTGTTGGCATCGGTACCATTGCCGTTTTCGGCCAAATCGGTAATACCATCATTGTCGCTATCCAAGTCTTGGAAATCAGGAGTGCCATCGTTGTCCGTATCTTCCACTACAGTTCCAGGAGTTCCACGGTTAGCATCATCGCTGTCCGCAGAATCCAGAATACCATCACCATCGTTGTCGGCAGCACCGTCAACCACACCATCGTTGTTGGCATCGGTGCCCGTTCCTGCTTCCGCCAGGTCGGTTATGCCATCATTGTCGCTGTCCAGGTCGCGTAAGTCAGGTACCCCATCGCCATCGGTATCCTCCGGATTAGAATTGGGGGCTCCACGGTTGGCGTTATCGCCATCCGCAGAATCCAGAATACCATCGCCGTCGGCATCAGTAGAACCATCCACCACACCATCATTGTTAGCATCGGTACCAGCATCGTTTTCAGCAAGGTCAGAAATGCCATCGTTGTCGCTATCTAAGTCTTGACTGTCGGGCACACCATCGCTGTCGGTATCGCCAGGAGTGAAATCGAGCACCCCGTTGTCGGCCGAAGTTTCCAGGTCGTTGGCAAGACCGTTGTTTCCAAACGTAATGGTGTTATCAATCACGCCATCGTTGTCGGCATCCAGTGCAGCCAAATCAGCGGTACTCATGCCACTTTCTTGCAGATCGGGGATGCCATCGTTGTCGCTGTCGAGGTCCGCATGGTTGGGGACGCCATCGCCATCGGTATCGTACACATCAGGAATACCATCGCCATTGCTATCGGTATAATTGGTCGTACTGCCATCACCTGAATTTCCACCGTCAGAATTGTCTTGAAAATTCAGGATGCCATCTCCGTCTTCGTCCCCAAAAGGATCATTGCCGTTGGATTCATTAGCATCAGGAATGCCATCATTGTCGGTGTCTAAATCGAGTGCATCGGCAATACCATCGCCGTCAAGGTCATTGATTTCGCGCCAATCCCGCTCGTTCGTAGCCGTATTGTCTAAGTTGGGGAAGTCAAGCGCATCCTGGCCTCCGTTGGTGGGGTTCGTGGTGGCGTTGACTGTTCCTTGATTGTCAAAGCTATTGTCCAAGCCATCACCGTCGGTATCGTTACCGGAAGGGCTGGTATTGGCAATGCCATTGTTGTTGAGGTCGTACGCCTCGATCAAATCCGAAGAACCATCGTTGTCACTGTCGGTGTCGAGGTAATCGGGATCATCGGTACCGTCGGTGTTCGCGGAGGTAATGGTAACACCACCGTTGTCCGTATCAAAATTGTTGTCGAGGCCATCGCCATCAGTATCGTTGCCGGAAGGAATTACCGGAGTTCCAGTAGTGGCCTGCGCTTCGATCAAGTCGATGATGCCGTCAGCATCACTGTCCAAGTCAACATAATTCGCCAACCCGTCAGTATCGGAATTGGTAGGAACCGACCCGGGAGTTCCGCGGGTACCATCGTTGTTATCGGCCGAATCTAAAATACCATCAGAATCGTTGTCGGAACTTCCATCTACCTCACCATCATTATCGGCATCGGTGCCCGATCCACTTTCGGTCAGATCGAAGATACCGTCATTGTCACTATCCAAATCCAGGAAGTTGGCTACGTTGTCGGTATCCGTATCGGTTGGAACGGTAGAAGGTGTACCGCGGGTGCCGTCGTTACTGTCCGCCGAATCCAAAATACCATCGGTATCCGTATCGGACGATCCATCCACAATGCCATTGTTATCAGCATCCGTTCCGGTACCACTTTCAGCGAGGTCGGTAATGCCGTCGTTATCGCTGTCCAAATCCAGGTAATTGGCAACTCCATCCGCATCGGAGTTAGTGGGAGTCGTCGATGGAGTACCCCGGGTACCATCGTTGCTGTCGGCCGAATCTAAAATACCATCCGAATCACTATCTGAACTTCCGTCCACAATACCGTTGTTGTCCGAATCGGTGCCGGTTCCGCTTTCCGCAAGGTCGGTGATGCCATCATTGTCGCTGTCCAGGTCCAGGTAGTTGGCCACCCCATCGCTGTCGGTGTTGGTCGGTATGGAGGAAGGTGTGCCGCGTGTGCCGTCATTGCTGTCGGCCGAATTTAAAATACCATCCGAATCCGAATCTGCTAAGCCATCTACAATTCCATTATTGTCTGCATCAGTTCCGGTGCCACTTTCCGCAAGGTCGGTGATGCCATCGTTATCACTGTCCAGGTCCAAATAATTGGCTACCCCATCCCCATCGGTATTGGTTGGTTCGGTTGATGGGGTACCCCGTGTGCCGTCGTTGCTGTCGGCGGAATCAAGCACACCGTCATTATCAGCATCAGAAGAGCCGTCTACAATGCCGTTGTTGTCAGCATCCGTACCGGTACCACTTTCGGCAAGGTCGGTAATGCCATCGTTGTCCGAGTCTAAGTCAAGGAAATTAGCAGCGCCATCACCATCGGTATTGGTCGGAACGGAAGCAAGGTTGCCTATGGTTCCGTCATCATTGTCAGCACTGTCTAAAATACCATCTTTATCGGCATCAGAAGAGCCGTCTACAATGCCATTGTTGTCCGCATCGGTACCGGTGCCACTCTCGGCAAGGTCGGTAATGCCGTCATTGTCACTGTCCAGGTCCAGGTAGTTTGGCGTGGTGTCGGTATCGGTGTCGAGAGGAGCAGTTCCAGGCGTTCCCCGATTGGCGTCATCGCTGTCGGCCGGATCGAGGATACCATCGCTGTCGGCATCTGAACCCCCATCAACAATGCCGTTATTGTCAGCATCCGTCCCGTTGCCGTTTTCTGCCAAGTCGGTAATTCCATCGTTATCGCTGTCCAGGTCGCGGTGATTCGGAGTGCCATCGGCATCGGTGTCAGTAGTTGCAGAACCTGGGGCCCCGCGCACTGCATCATCCCCATCTGCCGAGTCTAACATGCCATCGTTGTCCGCATCGGCAGTACCATCCACAATGCCATCGTTGTTGGCATCGGTTCCGTTGCCGTTTTCCGCAAGGTCGGTAATGCCATCATTGTCGCTGTCCAAATCCTGACTGTCATTAAACCCGTCTCCATCCGTATCGGCCGAAAGAAAATCGATGACTCCATTGTCAGTATTGGTTTCTATATCATCCGCCAAACCGTTGGCACCTACACTAACGGTGTTGTCAATAATGCCATCATTGTCACTATCCAGTGCGGTAATATCGGTTCGGCTCATGCCGCTTTCTTCCAGGTCGGTGATGCCATCGTTGTCCGAATCCAAATCGAATTGGTTGATCACTCCGTCTCCGTCCAGGTCGAGGTTAGCACATACTCCATTGGAATTCAGGGTACAGAAATCACTATCAAGGTAATTGAGTACACCATCATTATCCGAGTCTCCGGTGGCATCAATTCCACCCGATTCAGTTACATCCAAAATGCCATCGTTGTCGTCGTCGAGGTCTATTGCATCTGCGATACCGTCTTCATCATAATCGACACATCGGGTGGTATCGTCATGATCTCCCCGGTAAATAATCAAGGTTTGGTTGGCCAACTCAGAAGGAACAATCGAGCGGGAAACGGTGTCGCGCACGCCCGCTGAATCCACAAAGAATACGGTGACTTTGTAAACCGCATCCGGGCCATTTGCGCCCAGGCCAAAATGCACTTGGGAGGGCCGCTGCGATCCATGACCACGACCGCCACTTACCTCACGAATTCCACAATCTGTGCCCCCGCAAAGGGAAAGCATCACATTCGAACCGAAGGCATAGCGCTCTGCTCCACCACTTAGGCGAACTTTAGCGTCTACCAACAGGTAATTGTTGTCGTTTTGAATGTTTTTCCAAAGTTGGTTGGCATCTCCATTGATGTTCATGTAAAGGTCCATGTCGCCATCGTGGTCGAAATCCACGAATTCAGAACCTTCCACATCATCATTAGGATCAATACACAGATTGTTTTGGGTGAAGGAAAGGCTGCCGCCCTTTGGCGTATTGTTAATGAAGAGGTAGCTGCTCCCGCCATCATCGCCTAAGAACAGATCCAGATCACCATCGTTGTCTACATCGGCACAATCACACTCGTCGATGCCCGAGTCAGAAGAAGCGGCTCCAGCGGGAATTCCGGAAGCGACAAAAGTACCGTTGTTGTTGCGCCAAATCTGGTTGGTTCCCTGAGCCGTCCAAAAAATATCTAAATCGCCATCGTTGTCGAAATCACAAAAGATAACCGACCCTTTGTTGCTGTTAGCAGCCGAAGTATTGGGATTGGTTTGTGATTCGTAGCGGCTGGTAGAAGGGTTATAGCGCCAAAGGTTTACTCCGGTGCTTTTCCTCAAAATGAGGTCTACAAAACCATCGTTGTCAAAGTCTGCTGCAGCTCCGTAATCACCATCGCCTCCGGTAGATTCAGGAAAACCGGTTTGACCAGCAGCAGTGCCTGGTGTAGCTACCGTAAACGAACCACTTCCGTTGTTCTCAAACACCTCCATACCAAAGTTGTGATTGTCCAACACCAGGTCAAGGTCATTGTCATTGTCCCAATCGATGAAGAACATACCTTCCACATTGATTCCACCAGAAATGCTGGTGATGGTCTGGCTTGGGCTCTGCGATCCGTCTCCAAAACTGTAAGCGGGAGTTGAGCCGCTTCCCTGGTTGAGGTAGATTTCGATTCGGCCAAAAGTGTTGCGGGCAAAGTCAATGTTGCCATCATTGTTAAGGTCGCCTGCAATGGCCGTACGTTCGGTATTTTGATCCAACAATCCGGCAGCATTGGTGGCCGTTACGTCCGTGAAGTTGGGCACCACACCACCGTCTGAGAAATACAAGCGGGAATCCAATGAATTGTCATCGGTATTGACCAGTACATCGATGGCTCCATCGTTGTTGAAGTCGGCCCAGGTGAGTCCTCCGTCTTTGTTGCCATCTATGTCGAGCCCAACAGCATTAGCGGTTTCCACAAATTGCCCGGTGCTGCACACCACGTCTACGTATACCGTAGCCACTTCACAAATACCCGTTTGATCACAAACGATGTACTGAAAGTTGTCGGTTCCGGTGAATCCTGGATCAGGGGTATAGGTAAAATTACCATTGGAAGGATTCACGGTGACACTTCCGTTGGAAGGAGGCAAAAGACCCAGGTTGGTTACCGTGGAAGGATCAAGGTTGTTGTCTGCATCTGAATCGTTGGCCAACACATCGATGACCACGGCGTTGTTTTCTACCGTAGAAGCTACATCGTCTACTGCTTCAGGGGCGTTGCTGGTACACTGAATATCGATGATGGCGCCACCGGCAATGAAAGAATCACCAATGGAGGTGCTGGATACAATTTCCAGCGTAATGGAAGTGGCTGATGCTGGCACATCTTCCAAAACAATAGTGAACAGCTTCAGTGAATTTCCAAGGTCTTCGGTAAAGGTTTCCAAAACCTCGGTCACACCACCTGCAGAAGCCGTAATCCGACAACTTCGCCCATCGGGATTGAGCTCAGAAACCGGCACAACAATCTTGATGTTGCGCACCGATGTACCAGCAGGGATGGTGATGTTTCGGGTATAGCTATCCTTGAAGAGGTAAACGTGAAACACATCATGTATCGAAATAATGGCCTTGGTATTGTCGCTCCGGTAAACATAGCCGATTAATGAACGGGTGGCGCTTGCGTTGGTAGTGGTCGCACTTATGGTAGTGGTAGGGTTCAGGTTGGTTTGAAAAACACCTCGGTTACCAGCTGGGTTGATGGTAGGAATGGAAGTGTTGTTCACGATGTTTTGCCCGGCACTCGTAGCATAAGTGATGCTGGAAGTATTACCACTTTTAAAAACCGATTCTGCAATGAGGCTGTCCATATTGGCCGAGTCGGTCAAATTCAGCGTAGCAGTGGTAAGCCCGGCGGCACCAGTTCCAAAAACTTCTACTTGAAAGGCCCCGCAACCTGCAAATACGGTGATGCTCACCGTAGCTTGGTCGGTATTTCCACAGGTATCGGTAATGGTATAGACAAAGGAATCAGAACCCGAGAAACCAGAACTGGGCGTGTAATCGATGAAATCATCTGTGAAATCAGAAGGCGTCCCGTTGTTGTTGATGGCCAAGGTGAAGCCTTGAGCAGAAAGCAAGTTATTGGCTCCGCCGTTGGATCCGGCACTGGTGATTTGCAAAATATCGCTATCGATGTCTGAATCATTGGTACCAAGGGTAAGTACCATAATGGGGTTGGTAGCTCCTCCCGCTACCACGACCGTATCGTTTACTGCGGTTGGATCAAGACAAGCCGGGCCGGTACCCGTAAAAAAGATCGGGCCGGTGCAGGTGGAACCGTTAGCTCGGTAAACCGTAATCCCTGAGCATACGTTAGCCGTGGAAGAGCCTCCATTGAAAGTAAAGTTGTTAATCGAATTGCTTGGACCGATGGAAATACTGCCGGTTCCACAAACAGTGGCGGTGGAATTGTTGATGAGGAAGTCGTCGTCTACTTCTACACAAACGTTCCTTTCCATGAAGAAGATGGCATTGTCATCTGCATGAATATCATCGGAAACGTATACAGTAGCCCCCTCATAAATGTAGAACAAGGCATTGTCTTGCACCCGCAAATCTTTTTCCGTTGGAGTAGCGGTGCCCGGCCCCTGGCCCGCACCAGCAGAATAAAAAGATCCATAAACACGCACTTCTCCGTTGGATTCCAGGATGAAACCAGCAGAGTTAGAACCGACCTCCACTTGTAAGCGTGCCGTAGAATCAATTTGTAAGTAACCATTGAATTGGTAGTTGCTACCACTCGTAGTAAAATCGATGTCTACCAAATGAGGAGAACGAATGAATACAGAATCGGAAGGGGCAGGAAAATCTACACCTACAGTACCGGGAGAGGCATTGCCCCAGGTAGCACCATTGTCCCAGTCACCGGATTGAACAGAGGTGAATACGGCACCACTTGCGTTGAGATGAATACCAAATACAAGAATGAGGATAATACCAGGGAGGCGAAATACAGGGGCAACTGAGAAAGGCATCGTGCTTACAAATTGGTTTGGACGATAAGAAACTTTACTTCAAAATAAAGCGAGGTTTCTTTCTGTTTCACTTTTTCATTTCCAATCCAAAATACTTTGACTAACGGAGGCATCCGATGCGTCAGCTATAGGATCATTTGTGGCAATTGATAAAAAGCACAAATGTGTTACTGAACGGGTGAGGCTTGGTTCGCTAAAGTGTTTCGGTCTTCAAACAGCACTCTTGTTGGCTAATCATTTTTAACTAGCCTTTGCACCTGAGCACCTTATCAATTTTGCGTCAAGCTCCAAAAATAGGGTTTTTTCTGAACATTTTTTTGTGGAAAACTTCTCGCCAAAACTCAGATGTTTTCTTTCGAAATCTTGGCGTGCCATTCGTTGATCAATTGCAGCGAAGCCGAACCGTACCAAGGGTGTAGTTCCATGATCAAACTGCCCGTTTGAATGGCAGGGTCAGTAGCCGTAAGGGCCCTTGCTTCCTCTATTGTGGCCACATTAAAAATGTAGATGCCCCTTACCTCACCATCGTCCATAAAAGGGCCGGCAAGCACCAGTTTCCCGCTCTCAGCCAATTGATTGATGTTGTCGAGGTGGGCCCGTTGCAACCTGGCAGCTTCCTCGGTATCAGTGCTGCGATTGGGTCCTTTTTTTAGCCAAGCCATCACGTAGGGCTTCATGCCATAGGCATCGGCATCCAACTGCTTCGCCAATTCAGCATCGTATTTCATAGAGCTATTTCTTTCCATTTCAGATGTAGATGTGAGGCTGTCTTTTACCGGAATATTATCCCGTTCAGCTCCTTTAGTATTATTTGTTTCAGAAGGTATTGGCTCCTGGCAGGAGGGTGAAAGAAAAGCCAGTGTAGCAACGGTAAAAAACAAGGTGAAAATGCGATTCATGCTTTAGTAAAGTTTGTGATAGAAGATAGGGATTTCTCCACGGCTCAAATGATCTTGTAGGGTCATGAGTTTTAGGGTTTCAGTTGTTTATACCACCTTTTGATTACCCGCTTAACCTTAATTTCTTGTTCGATAAACTGCCTTGTTAAATACACATTAAGGTAGTTAACCTAGTCACTTTTTGGTTTCGGGTCATTTGCCCAAATCCGTTTCTATTGCGTCCGTTACTCAAAAAAGCAATTCTAAAGCTCTAAAAAGCAGTTTTATCACTCCAAGCTTTGCTAAAAAAAATTGATTAATTACTGAATAACCAGTCACTTTTTTGTTAACTTCAATCATCAGGTTGGCAAAACCCCTCTCCTTGTGCCTCATTACTCGGATTTAAGGCTAACCTTTTGTTAAAAGTGATTTTCTCGGGACTTTCTCCACTCCCAAGTACATTGCAATCAGATACAAACTGATATACTAACACTATTATGAGCCACGTCAACTCAGGTAAAAAACTGAAAAATCAAGGATGGATTACCGCCTTGATTCGCCTGGGTGCCATTGGGTTGTTGTTGGTTGTGTTGTTGGTGCTGATTGCTCTGGGCACTTAATACAACCATACTTACGCTAGTCCTTCCAAATCTGGTACTTTTGGGGAATTGCATTTCATCTATGCCTACCCGAATTTCGCTTTTTATTGCCTGCTTCATTTTGGCTTTGGGGATTTTTGCGCCTCTTGGAACTTCCGCACAAACTGGCCAATTGGTCAATGGATACGTAGTGAACGCACAAACCAAACAGGTGGTGCCTTACGCTACCGTGGTTTTATCCATTACCGGGAAGGGGTCAGCTACTGATTTTAGTGGATACTTCGAAATCTGGGTGGATTCGCTGCCTTCCTCGGATACGCTTTGGGTTTCTTCTGTTGGGTTTCTCCCAAAAAAGTTTCCGCTGACTTCCAATTATCAAGCTTTAAAGACTTTTGAGCTACAACCTTCTACCCAGCAATTGCGCGAAGTCACCGTTGCGGCCAAGGCGGAATCTGCGGATGAAATTATCGCAAAAGCTATCAAACGAAAAGAGGATCTGTTGCCCAACAAACCCCGGTTGATGGAAACACTCTACCGGGAGATCGTAAAGAACGAAGGACGGTATGTTGGCATGACGGAGGCAGAGGGCATTCTGTTTTTAGGGGGATTTCAGAAGAGCAACCTGCGCGATGGATTGCCAGAACTCACCCAGGACGTTGCTCAATGGAAGCACCTGAGGCGCACCGATTATGCCATTACTGATGACCTGCGCCCTCAACAGGCTCGGCGACTTTCCGTCAACCGATTGTTGATGCTTAAAGAGCAGTACATGTACAACGGCCCGCTCAGTAAGGCTGGTTCAAAAACCTTTCAGTATCGAATTGATCGTGTTTTGTATGAAGGCAACCTTCCGGTATATGTACTGCAATTCGCACCCATCGATACCAACCAAAAATACCCTTCGGGGTCGATTCAGGTGCGCAGCGAAGACTATGGAGTAGTATCCCTTGAGGTAATAAATGACATTGATCCTTTATTGCCCAAAGAAAAATCGGAGAGTCAAATTCAATTTGTAACGACTAAATTCCAAATGCGTTTTTTGAAGCTCGAAGAATTTTATCATCCCCATCACATCCGCTTGGAAGCTGCTTATTCGGTAGAGTATCCAAATTCTGAAGCGCCTTCCAAAAGAGTGGAAGAGTTTCTTGAGTTGGTGGGTGGAAAATTTACCAATCAAAAAGCTCCTGCACTCAACACCAATCAGCGGACGGTCATGTATCATGAGATGGTCAATCCGGTTATTCGATATGATCACAATTATTGGGTTCAAAAACGGGTGGCTTATGAAATGGCCTTTGGCACGGTGGTGACTGAACTGTCACAAGGAGAGTCGATGGATATTCAGTTTTTGTTTCACAATGGCAAACGCATCTATCCACTGCCCAAAGGCTACCAATCCTACGAAGAATTGATGCAGGACAAGAATGCTATATTCAACTGGATGAACACCAGCAATTAAATGCTATCGGAGGTTGATGTCTCCCATGTTGGAATGGGCTTGTAGCTGCCAATCGCCAGAACCATTATCAAAGCGGTTGCGCACCAAGGAATCGCCCACTGTAATGTTGCCAGACTTGCTGGTAAGCAGTAAATGTAGGCTACTGGGTTCGGCTTTTAAGCGAAATTTGATGTCTCCTGAATAAGATTCAACATTGGAATGACCATCAAAGTCCAATTGTTTGCCTTTGATCTCCCCTGAGCCTGCTTCCATTCGAATACTCCCGGTAAAATTGTCGAGGTTGATGTCTCCCGAGGTCGTGATGGCTTTGAGGCTCCCTTTGATTTCGCGCAATTGCAGATCTCCGGAACCAGTTTTCACCTTGGTTTCTCCTTCCTGACCGCTTACTTCTATATCGCCAGAAGCTGATTTTACGCTAATGAAGGTTTGGAGGTCGTTCAAAAACACATCGCCCGAATTGGTTCGCACTTTCACTTTTTCTCCACTGAGTCCATCAACATAAATATCTCCGGTTTCACTTTCTAATTTTACCCGGGTATTGGCAGGTACTTTCAGGTTGATGCTCCCTCGGGCGTTGCCGAGGGTGGCCAGAGGTTTGTCTACCCAAACTTTGAGGGTTTCTTCTACCACAAGGTATTTCAATTGATACCCTTTCGAATTGCTCAATTGTTCCAGAGTCCCGTCTAAGGTTATTTCAGTGCCTCCAACCACTGCTACCGAAATCTCACAGAAATCCCCTTTCACTTTCAAGTAAGTGGGACCACTAAACTTCTGGTTCAAATTGACCGTGGAGGTGGTATTGGAGTTGCACGCTGAAAAGGTGCATCCAAAAAGCAACAAAAGGAAGGTGAAATAGCGCACAAACAAACGGTTTTATACGAATTTAAGGCTTTCCCATTAGAGATTTACCAACACATCATCTTAAGGAATTGCTTTATTTTAGAAGCGCTGGTTGGTCCTTCTGTTTTGAGGACCTATCCGCCAAATCCACCTCTGATGATCGACCACCCCAACCCAGACCCCACTGTCACCTATTTCATCGTTGTACACGGCATTGGCCAACAACGACACAACGAAACAGTACTGAATGTCATCAATCGAATGGCAGAAGTACGTACTGCAGAAAATGCGCAATTGGCGCTCGAAAAAGCAGGTTTACTGAAAGCGGAAAGCCCAGCCAGGAAAAAGTTCAAAAAGGCATTGCGCAAGGTGCGCAACCGGCAAAACATTGAGGTAGTTTCTTTGGGTATGCTGGCCTCGCAAACCGGGACGCCAGAGGTAGAGAAAAACGGCAAACTCAGTTTTAAACACTGTCGCACGTGGTCAGAATTCGAGGGCATTTCAGCGCAGAAAAGATCGGAAGCAGGTGACCCTTTTTTTGAAGGGAAACTGGCTTTTGAAGGTGAAAATTTGCGGTTTGTGGATTTCACATGGTCCGATCTGCTGGAAAAACACTTTTCGCAAACCGGCCAGAGCCTCGGCACCTGGACCAAAAGCTTGATTGGTCGGTATTCCATCAACATGCACGGCACCGATCCCGACAGTGGTTGGATAAAACCCCTGTTGGAGAGCTTGGCTGAAACCATGCAGTTTGTAGAAAATTTGCTGGGCTGGCGGTGGAGTAGCCTCAAAAAAACAATTTTCGATTCGTACCTGGGGGATGTTCAGATTTATGGAGAAAACCTCCGGGTGAGGGGCGAAGCAGTTCGTCGGTTTCACAACCTGATGGACAAGCTGGAATGGGCGCACTTCAGGCAGTTTATTTTTACGCCTGAGGAAGAAGAAAAGGCCCTGGCATTCTTTCTCAATACCCAGGATATTGATTCCGACGAAAAGCCTACTGCTGCGCATTTGAACGCCTTTGAAGAGCACCTTAAAGTGCGCTACCGGGAGGGAGAACGCGCAAAGGTGAAACCCAACTATGTGATTTTGGCTCACAGCCTGGGTACGGTGCTATCCATGGATGCTTTGTTATATGCGTTCTCCAGGCGCGATCTGCAATCGCCCTACAACCGGGATCGCTTCGTTAATCTACCGTTTGCGGGCTACGAAAGGCCTACCGATCCGTTTACTTCGGGAGGCTTTGTAGGAGACCGCTGGATAAGCAATGTCTCGTCTTTTGTGACCCTCGGCTCCCCAATCGATAAGTACCTCACCTTATGGTGGAACAATTATCACTATTTGGATGCTTTGCCCAACACGGCGAACCCAGACGGTTGGGAGCCCGACCGCGAGGCCTTGAAAGCGGTTTTTGACCTTCCTGAAGCGCCCTTTATCCGGCATTACAACTATTGCGATGAGCAAGACCCGGTGGGCCACAACCTCGATCGGTTCAGCTCAAAGGCCATCTATTCCCAGCTGTTCTGCCAGGAAAACGAAGATTTACCGTTTCCAAACAAAGAGGACCATGTATTTAGCCGCTATGCCTGGACGGGCCTGGCCCACGAAAAGTATTGGTCTGATGTGTACTTGTTTCGAAGAATTCTCCAGCTTACCGTCGATTTACCGGCAGGAACTGCAAAGAAGGAAGAGTTGGAAGATGGTTCGCGCCTGGATCAATTTTGGACCTACTGGGTAGTGATCCTGTTGGTGTACTTGTTTCCTCCCTTGGCAGGTGCCTGCACCAGTGCAGCTCTTTTCGGCTGGTTCTGGACGGTTTACCTTGAATCTGGGTTTTCAAGTGCTTTCGTTCCTCTGATTTTCACGTTCTCCTCCATTTATCTTTTTCGTAAGATCATTCACATGTCCATCACCTGGCGACAGGTGGTCAAATCAAAAAACCGAGGAGAAAAAGCCAATTACCGCAAGCAAAACCGGGCGAGGGTGTTCAAATACATTTTGGTTCCGGCTATTACCATCACCCTGCTCACCCTTTCGGGTTTGCAGTTGTTGGCCTTGCTGGCAGAACGCACGCAATGGGGCAACCCGGTAATTCCGTATGAAAAACAATCGGTGCTCTATGTTCTGCCTATTTTAGCGGCAGCGCTTCCTTTGCTGGTCTTTTTCTTGCGGAAGAAGATCGCGCACATCCCGCCTCGTGTAAATTCATTGCTGCCCGACCTGCTTTCGTCGGTGGTGTTCTTTGGTTCCGGACTACTGGTCTACCGTTTGTTTCTTATCTCCTTTGACAATGCTTCCTGGTCGTTTCTTTACCCTTGGAACCACTCGATGCCATCCTGGGTTGGCCTGTTGTTGAGTTTTGGCTTTTTGAGTTGGCTCTTCACCGTTTTTGATTTTGTTTTAATGCGAAATCGATTCAAAAACCTCGAACGCCAATCCCAGCAATTTGTGAAGCAAAAACAATACTTCAAAAAGTCGAAAAAATAGAAACTTACGAGGGTCTTGTTGCGTAACGGATGTTCCAAACTTTTACTGCATGAATCAGGAAAGAACACACTACGCAACCCTGAAGAATAACGTAGGCCAGGTACACTGCCGCATTGAATACGATTTTGACCAGCACACCATTTACTCTACCTGGTTCGGTTTTCACGAATTAGAAGACACCCAACGCGGTCTTTTGAAACTTCTCGAACTTCAGGAAAAACACGCCGGGCACTTTCACAAAGGCATGGCCAATACCCAAGCGGTGGAAGGCAGCTGGGCAGGGGCCAACGACTGGATAGAAACTGAGTATATGCCCCGCAACATTCAATCCGGATCGCGCAAATCGGCCATGGTAGTGGGAGAAGATATTTTTAACCAAATGTCGAGTGACGATCTCATTAACCGGGTCGGCGACCTGATAACCATTCGCACCTTTGGCAACGTGGAAGAAGCTCAAACTTGGTTAGACGCGCCTGAAAACTAAGATTCCGCATATCCCGCAACAATCCAGGCGTTTGCTTGTTTCCTAAATTGTGGGAAATGCTATCCAATCCAGAGAATTACAGGTAGGAGATCAATCGCCCGTTTTTCGGCTGAAAGACCAGGACGGAAAGTGGGTTGACCTTCGCCACCTCATTGGTAGAAAAGTTCTGGTGATCTTTTTCTACCCTAAAGACAATACCCGAGTTTGCACCAAAGAGGCCTGTCAATTTCGAGACGAGTACGAAGATTTCATCGATGCCGGAGCCGAAGTAGTGGGCATTAGTACCGATAGTGTGAAATCCCACGAGCAGTTTGCGGGTAGAAACAACCTTCCCTATCGCATTCTTAGCGATCCTAAGAAAATAGCGGTCAATCAATTTGGAGTCCCCGGATTTTTATTTGGCTGGTTTACTGGCCGTGTGACGTACATCATTGACAGGAATGGAATCATTCGGCACATCACCAATTCGATTCGTGACGCAGACCGACACGTGCACGAAGCATTGAAAGTGGTGAAAACACTTCAGCAAGAAAATTCAGGCAAGGCCAAAGGCAATCCGGCCTAATCTCCAGAGTAAACCGGCAGGGTAACGTAAAAACTGGTCCCCTCTCCCTTTTTCGTCTCAAACCAAACTAATCCACCGGCATTGGTGATCATGTTGCGCACCATGGCCAAACCAAGGCCCATGCCGGCAGTTTTGGTGGTGAAGTTGGGCACAAAAATACGGTCGACCAATTCGTCAGGAATTCCGGTTCCATTGTCTTTAACCTCTATGAGGACATCTGAATGCCGGTGGGTCAGCAGCACTTCGATTTTTCCATTACGATCCTCTGGAATAGCCTGAATAGCGTTTTTGATGAGGTTATTGAAAACCCTCAACAAGTGATCCTTGTCCGCAAACACCGGTGGAGAATCACCAGAAACGTTCTTGAAGTGCAGCTCAATACGTGGAAGATCAGTATACAAGTCAATGACCGATTGCAACACCTGATCGATGGTCAACACCTCACTTTTGGCGCGCGGCATCTTGGCAAAATTGCTGAACTCGCTCGCAATGCTCGAAAGGGTATCGATTTGCTCAATCAAAGTAGTACTCACCCGTTTCAACCGGCCGTCGAATTCTTCCGGCCGCTCTTGCCATGCCCTGAGCAGGTGTTGTACGCTGAGCTTCATGGGAGTCAACGGATTTTTGATCTCGTGGGCCACTTGTTTGGCCATTTCCCGCCAGGCACTTTCCCGTTCACTCTGCGCCAACTTTTCAGCACTGCTTTCCAATTCGGCCACTTTTCGGTTATATACCGTTACCAGGCTTCCAATCTCATCTCGACCATCGTAAGCAATGGCTTCGTTGGTTTTACCCAACTCCACCTGGCTCAGCATGTTTTGCAACAGCCGCAGCGGTTGAGTAATGATGTTGGAGATGAGCAGGGCCACCACTACCGAAAGGGCAAACAACAACACGTAAATATTGATCAACGCCACTAAGAAAGAACTGATCTCGTTCTCCAACTCCGATTGCTTGGCAAAGTAGGGCAGGTTGAGGTAAGCCATGAGTTTACCCTGTTTGTTGTAAAAAGGAACATAGGCCGACAAGTAAGAGAGTTTACCAATGCTCTCTTCGTGGATAAATTCACTTTTTTGGCGTTGGTGCATCTCGTAAAAAGCCTCTGCATTCATGGTGCGCCCCAGCAAGCCTTCATTGAAAAGTTTTGGCCGCGATGTAGCCAATAATGTGCCTTGTGGACTATACAGAGTGATGTCGGTGAAGAACACGTTGGAAAACTTGGTGAGAATCGCATATTTATAACCGGGAGTAGCCTGCTTCAGATTGCTCAGTCCGCCCAGTTTATTGTCCACTTCAATGAGTACCGATTGGATTTTCTCACTGATGTTTTTGAAGTTCTTCTCCTTGTATTGCCGGTTGATGTAATAGCTTGTTCCCAACCCAAAGAGAATAAGCGATGCCAGAATAACGGTTACCAGCAAAAACTGCACCTTGCTGTGAAAGCTAAAGCGGGTAAGGTGGTTGTTTTTCCGTACGCTGCGCAACAAGATCAACAGTAAGACGATAAGGCTGAAAAAAGCAAACAGGTAGGAGAAAGTAGTTGCCCTGGCCAGGAGATCTTCTTCGGGCTTGCTTACTACTACCATTAAGTCTTTGGCAATTCGGTAAACCAGGTGGTCGTTCTCGTCCTGGCTAAGGTATTCCTGATAAGGCCCCATAGCTCCAAACTCCCGGGTGGTGAGCGGAAAAGAAATGCTCCCGTATTCGTAGCGCAACTCCTGGGATTTGTACTTGGCAATAGAATAGCCGGTAAGGTCCAGGTAAACCTGATTTTTCTTATCCAACAAGAGGTCAGGAAAACCGATTTTCTCAGGTATCAGTTTGGATTCCAGCACTAAGTAAGTGGTCCCGGCGAGGCTATCAATGCCTGGAAACTTCAGTTTCAGAATGTAGTTTTCCTGTTCTTTAAAATTGTCGATGTAGTAAAATCGATTCCCTTGATTGTCGCGCCCGTAGTTGCCAATCAGGTTTTCGAAATAGCGCGGGTTGCTTTTCCGTTTGTCTGCAGCCGCCCCAATGGCCAACTGTCCGTTGGGTTTGAAAACGTAGGCCTGAAGGTTGTATTTGGAGAAATAACCGTTGAAATACTGCTGCTCTAAGCGTTTCTCAAAACCGCTTTGATCAAAACTATCCAGTTGACTGAAATAATCTCGCACCGTTAGGTCGTTCATTAGGCGTTGCTCCATCTCCTGGTAGAGCAGCTCCGCAATGGGATCTTCGTCCTCCGACAGCTTTTCCGCCTTCAATATCCGTTCACGGTGCTCTTTTTCGGAGGAATAGCGCGTTAATGCGGAAGCCGCATACAATGAAAATACGGTGAGCAACAGAATCACCGAACCAAAGGAGTAGGATTTTCCGCGGTCACGGATTACGGCCAGGATCGAAGCCACCAATAAGGGCCAAGTAATCAGCGCCCAACTTACCGGATAGATGGACACTGCAATACCCAAGAACAGCAAGTACCCTACTCCAATCATAAACGACTCTGAAGTTACCGGGAGCGATAAGGTCCCGAAAAGGCTCAGCACCTTATCAAACAACAGGAAGTAGGCAAACAGCATGACCCCAATCACAAAAATGCCCTGGTAGCTGTAGCCTTCCAACGCAAAAAGGTTGTTGACATTAAAAGAAATATTACTGTCGATGATGAGCCCTTCCACCAGGCTATCGCACACCAGCGATAAGCTAAACAGCCCGGCGGAGGTGATAGCAACCAACCACAGTCGAGCATCCTGGAAACGCGAACTGGCTTTCAATACCGGAAGTTCCAGTCGGGTATTAAGTAAATAAGCCAGGTAAAAGAAGACCAGCATGTTGAGGCTCAAGTCGCCCAAAGAGGGAAACCATTCGGAAGCTCCGTAGGCCTCAGGACCAAACATGCCTAACTCGTAGAATGAAACCGGAAGTTCAAGGGAAATGGAAAGTGCTCGAATGCCTAAAACAACCCCAACATGTGCTATTAGCGTCATGTTTTTTCCCCAGCGATTAGCGATCCGAGCGAACGTTTCATGCAAGTAGATCAACAGCAACAACAACCCGATCAAATCCACCAGCAACAACACCAACCTTCTACCGCGTAAATTCTTGTCGTTGTCGGGAAAACGAATGGAGCATAGGTCATTTCCCTCCCGTGTTTTTACGTTAAGCCGATCGATACTGCTGAGGGCCACAACTGCATCGGGGCTTAAACTAAACCCTGCTTGAAAACTGTTAACCAGATAATTATTCTGGTAAGGATATACTTTTTTGAGTAAAATCAAACCCACCCATAAGATGGGACCTTCCCGGCGTTTGCGCACTTCATACCACCCATCTGGCAAACGCACCAGGGGTGAGTGAAAACTGCTTCGGTTTTGTACCCGATCTACCGGTACTGAATTGCCCGACCAGAAAACCAACGTATCAGCTTGGTACTGCAGCACCAGAAAGCCGTCGGTGTCATACAACTCCGGCCACCGACTGTCTGGTTTCGAAAACTCTTCCCAAAGCTCAATGGTCAACTGTGGTGCCAATTCCCCAAGGAGCAGGTCCATTTTCTGCTCTTTTTGGTGCAATACCTTCTCAAAGGTTTGAATGACCCGTGTAGGCGCCTGATTCAACCAGGAGCTGTAATACAGGAAATGGGAAATGAGCAGGAGGAGCAGGCCGCCCACCAGCCAGGGATAGTTATGTCGCAATAGCCGATGCACTTTGGCGTGGGTGACCTCCAAAAATAACATTAATCACCCGTGCAGCACAAAGCATACCAAATTCCTTGTGCGGAGGTACTGAGAAACGCCCCCAACAACTGGAAAACCACCCATTAGGAAAAATAAAAAAAGCGCTCCGTTGCCAGAGCGCTTTCAAAATGAAAATCAGAAGAGTAAGAATTAGCCGTTGAGCGCTTCTGCTCCACCAACAATCTCGAGGATTTCGTTGGTAATTGCAGCCTGGCGGGCTTTATTGTAAGAGAGTTTCAACTCTTTCAGGAGTTCGGTTGCGTTGTCGGTCGCCTTGTGCATGGCCGTCATTCGGGCTCCGTGCTCAGAGGCAAACGAATCTTGAAGGGCTTTGAAAAATTGCATTTTCAGGGACTTGGGAATGAGGTCAGTCACGATCTCTTCTTTCCCTGGCTCGAAAATGTAATCGCTGCTTACGCTGCTGCTTTCTTCGGTTGCGGGTGGTAATACTGGTAAAAACTGCTCAGTGGTCAAATTTTGTACTGCTGCATTTTTAAATGCATTGTACACCAAGATCACCTTATCGAATTGCTTGTTGGCAAAGGCTTTCATCACCGCTTCGGCAATTTCCGATGAACCCTCAAAATTGAGATCATCGAATACCTCATTGGGGTGCCGTGGAAGTGTAGTGCCCTTGATAGCGTATTCGGTTCCCCGAAAAGCGTCTTCCACCTTTTTACCGACCGAAAGAACGGTAATGGTAGAACCTTTGTGCTCTTCAATGAGACGTTTGGTTTGTTTCACCACGTTGGAGTTGAACGCACCACACAAACCGCGGTTAGAAGAGATGGGAATGATCAACACATTCTTTGCCTCCCGCTGCTGCGAGTAAATGCCTTCGGACTCATCGAGTGAGCTGCTCAGGTTCGACAGGATTTCCTGAAGCTTAATGGCATAAGGGCGCATTTGAACAATGGCATCTTGTGCCCGCTTCAACTTGGCAGCAGAAACCATTTTCATGGCCTGTGTGATCTGCCGGGTGGATCCTACCGAAGTAATTCGGTTACGTACCTCTTTTAAGCTTGCCATAGGCGGCTATCTTCTGCGAATCACCAAGAGGTGGTTTCGCCGTGCAACTTATGCTTTATAATTGGCGGCCAAATCGGCCCCTACTTTCACCAAAGTATCTTTCACCTCGTCGGTCAGCTTTCCGCTACGCAAGGTTTCTAAAACGTCTTTGTGCTTGTTTTCCAAGAACTCAAGGTATTCGTTTTCGAATTTCTTAACCTCTTTCACCGGCACATTTTTCAACAAGCCGTTTACACCAAGGTAGATGATTGCCACTTGCTTCTCAACCGACATGGGCTGGTTTTGGCCTTGCTTCAATATCTCTACGTTACGCTTTCCTTTGTTCAACACTCCCATGGTGGCAGCATCCAGGTCGGAGCCAAACTTGGCAAACGCTTCCAATTCACGGTATTGCGCCTGGTCCAGTTTCAAAGTACCCGCTACCTTTTTCATGGATTTGATCTGAGCCGAACCACCTACACGAGATACAGAGATACCTACGTTAATCGCAGGACGTACACCCGAGTTGAAGAGGTTGGCTTCCAGGAAGATCTGTCCATCGGTAATGGAGATCACGTTGGTTGGAATATAAGCAGAAACGTCACCCGCTTGTGTCTCAATGATCGGCAGTGCAGTGAGTGATCCCCCACCTTTTACCTGATCTTTCAGCGACTCGGGCAAGTCGTTCATTTGGCTGGCAATTTCGTTGGAATCGTTCACCTTGGCCGCACGTTCGAGCAAACGCGAGTGAAGGTAGAATACGTCTCCAGGGTAGGCTTCACGACCCGGAGGACGACGAAGCAACAGCGATACCTCACGGTAAGCAACCGCTTGTTTCGAGAGATCATCGTACACAATCAATGCAGGACGACCGGTATCGCGGAAGAACTCACCAATAGCGGCTCCGGTGAAAGGAGCGTAAAACTGCATCGGTGCAGGATCAGAAGCGTTGGCCGCTACTACTACAGTATAAGGCAATGCTCCGTTTTCTTCCAAAGTCTTCACAATACCAGCAACGGTAGATCCTTTCTGACCGATGGCTACATAGATGCAGAATACTGGCTCTCCGCGATCGTAAAATTCACGCTGGTTGATGATGGTATCGATCGCCACGGTAGTTTTACCGGTTTGGCGGTCACCAATGATCAACTCCCGTTGGCCACGGCCAATGGGGATCATCGCATCAATGGACTTGATACCCGTTTGCAGTGGCTCGTTTACTGGCTGACGGTAGATTACACCGGGAGCTTTCCGCTCCAAAGGCATTTCGAAGGTATCGCCTTCGATAGGACCTTTACCGTCGATGGGGTTACCAAGGGTATCTACCACCCGGCCCAGCATGCCGTCACCAACTTTTACCGAAGCAATCAGTTTGGTACGACGAGCGGTGTCGCCTTCTTTAATATCGTTAGAAGTACCAAGCAATACGGCACCCACATTGTCTTCTTCGAGGTTCAGAACGATTCCCTTGAGTCCGTTGTCGAACTCGATCAACTCTCCGGCTTGCACATGAGACAAGCCGTAGATACGGGCAATACCGTCTCCCACTTGCAGAACGGTGCCTACTTCTTCCAGTTCCGCTTCGGATTTGAAGCCTGCCAGTTGCTCCCGAAGGATGGCGGATACTTCTGCCGGTTTTACTTCAGCCATTGTTGATGGTTTTTGTGTTATGCCGCCGATTAAAAATCAGCGATATAAGGGTTCTTGCTAAATTCTTGTTTCAATTCTCCGATGCGTTGGGCCAGACTGGCATCAATCTGCTGGTCTCCTACCCGCACCATAAATCCTCCAAGGATGGAAGGATCAACTTTTTCGTGTACTTCCAGGTCGTCAAAATCAATGTCCTTGAACAGGTCATTCATTTTCGCCCGAAGCTTATCATCCATGGGTACCGCCGTAGTAATCTCGGCTACCAAAATGTTTTTGTGTACTTTGTATTGGCTCAAAAAGGAAGCAGCAATGCCTTCCAACAAGTATTCCCGACGACGGGAGGTAATGAGCCGAATGAAAGAAAGGGTCAACTCAGAGAGGTCGCTGCCAAACACCGCCTCGATGATCGACTGTTTTTTATCGGTTTTAACGATGGGGCTGGACAACAGCAACTGCATGTCGCGGTTGTTGCTCAGCAACTCATTAACCCGAAGCATGTCGTTGTAGGCCTCTTCGAGCTTTCCTTGCTCAATGGTGAGGTCCAACAGCGACTTGGCGTACCGGGCGGCTACTTTTGTTCCTTTCATTAGAGGATCAGTTTAAGCTGACATCATCCATCAAACGGTCGACCAAAGCTTTCTGCTTGTCGTCATTTGAAAGCTGCTCTTTCAATACCTTTTCGGCAATTTCGATGGCCAATACCCCTACCTGGTTTTTCAACTCAGCAATAGCGGCATTTTTATCGTTTCGAATGTTTTCCTTGGCGTTGGCCAACAACTTGTCTGCTTCTTCCTGCGCTTTGTCTTTGGCTTCGTTCACGATCTTATCGCGCATGTCGCGGGCATCGCGAAGCATCGCATCGCGCTCGCTGCGGGCCTCTTTCAACAACTCTTCGTTGGAGGCTTGCAGTTTTGCCATTTCTTCTTTGGCCTTCTCAGCAGAATCAAGCGCATCTTGAATCTTTTCTTCCCGCTCTTTCAAGGAGGCAAGAATAGGCTTCCAGGCCGCTTTGCGGAGAATGACCAGCACCAGGAGGAAGGTAAGTGTGGTCCAAAATACGAGGCCTAAGCTAGGAGTTACAATTTCCATATCTCAGTTTGTTGTTAGTCTCTTCAAATTCGTCTAAATGATTCGGGCTGCAACCAACCGTTGCAGCTCCGAATCAGAAATTGTTTTGGCTTAGCCTGCGAGTACAGCGAGCAGACAAACTACGATTGCGAAGAATACCGCACCTTCTACAAGTGCAGCAGCAACGATCATGTTTGCACGAATGTCTCCGGTAGCTTCTGGCTGACGCGCCATCGCTTCCAAAGCTTGTCCACCAATGCGGCCGATACCGACACCAGCGCCCAATGCAGCAACACCAGCTCCGATGCTACCACCCATTACGCCGAACCCATCAAGCAATACAGCTAAAAGTTCCATAGTTGTTGTTATTTATGGTTTATTGACGAATTACAAATTAATGATGTGCTTCCTCTGTGGCCATCCCGAAATACAGAGCCGACAACAAGGTAAATACATACGCTTGCAAGAAGGCCACCAACAGTTCGAGGAAGGTCATGAAGATGGAGAAAGCAACACTGACAACTGAAACGCCGAGGCCGCCTGCGGCTCCGTAAGTTTCAGCAAAAATGAAGATGAGGCTGGTGAAAGCCAATAAGATAATGTGGCCAGCAGTAATGTTCGCAAACAAACGCAGCATCAATACGATGGGCTTGGAGAACACTCCGATGATCTCAATGGGCAACATGATCGGCAACAAAGCAGCCGGTACTCCGGGAGGAGATACAATGTGTTTCCAGTAGCCACTGTTGGCTCGGTAAGAAGTAATGATAAAGGTAAACGTTGCTAGGACCAGGGTCACCGCAATGTTTCCCGTAAAGTTAATTCCTCCTAAGAATGGGATCAATCCAATCAGGTTACCGATCCAAATGAAGAAAAATACCGTCAGCAAGTAGGGCATGTAATAAGCATACTTGTGCCCGATAGAAGGTTTGGCCACTTCATCGCGCACAAACAGCACGAAAGGCTCAATGAGGTTTTGAATGCCATTGGGTGCTTTGCCTTCATTCTTTTTATAGCCCTTAGCTACCTGAGTCATGATAAGGATGAGCAACAAGCCACCGAGCAACATTCCCACTACGTTTTTGGTAATGGAGAAATCTAAAGGATGACCGTTGGTGATGTGAGACTCACCTTCCACCATTTCAGTAGTTAGAGTTTCGCCCTTGTACACATGCTCGTGCATAAAGGAATACCCGTTGGCAGAAAAATAGTTTTCTTCTTTGCCATCAATGGTGATGGTTTTCTCCACACCATGGTATAGATCATTGGAAGAAAATACCACAATCCCATCATCCAGAAGAATCACCGGAAGGTATATCCCGAAATCTCCTACGATGTGTATTTCATGAGCATCGAGCACGTGGTGCATGATCATGGCACCGGCATCGAAAGGCTCATCGGAGTTGCCTCCTGCTTTGGTAGTTGTGGGAATAAGCAGCGCTGTTGCGGCTGCGATAGCGAAAGCAGCTTTTGCTAACTGCTTGAAAATGGTACTTTTACCGTTCATAATCGCTGGTTATGCGCCTGAAATCGAGGGCAAAAGTAGGGATATATTTAAGAAAGAAAAGAATTTGGACCACTCTTTTTGTCCCAGATTTGTCACACTACTGAAAGGTCAATTGTCTTGCCTCATGATCCGGTATAAAATCACCACTTCGAAGCCGGTATAAAGCAAATAGAGGATCAAAAAATTGAGACTGAATGCCATGGGCCGGTCCTTGATCACCACCAGGTAGAGCAAGATGATAATGAGGCTGAAAAACATCTTGGCCGACATCAAACCCAAAAAGGCGTTGACAAAGAGTTTAGAGCTTTGCTTGTTGGCAATCATCAACACGGTATGAATGCCAAAGGTGACGACTACAAAAAACCCATACTGTAAAAACACTACATTGGGCCATACCAAAGCATCGATGAGTGCATAGGCTCCATAATGACTTCCGAATACAATTGCGGTGAAGAGGAGCAAGAGGGAAAGAAAGCGGGGGGTTGAAACGGCGTTCATTTGATCAGATCGCGAATCACAATGTACATCGCCAGACCTACCGAAAGCAGGGAAAGCAACAAAGTGAAGAGTGGAAATTCGGATGCGAGCACTTCATCCAGTTTGATCCCGCCAAAGACTCCGGCGAGGATCACCGCGATCATTTTTGCCGCGATACCGGAATAAGCATATACGTTTTTCGGGGGTTTAGGCGGTTTGTTCGGCTTCGATGAGTCGCTTCTTTTTGTCCCCATGGTTGATTTCTTTCACCACGCCACCCATTTTGCAATTGGCATTGAAAAGGGCACCCGGTTCGATGGACAATTTATCGGTCACTACTTCACCATTGAGTTTGGCGGAAGCCTGCAAGGACAACAATTCACCTACCGTAATTTTTCCATCGATAACTCCGGAGATGTTGGCACTCTGGCATTTGATTTCGCCGGTTATCCTACCGGTTGGACCAACCACGATTTTACCCTTGGAAACAATGGAGCCGTCGAGCGTACCGTCGATGCGGATCACCCCGTCGGTTTGAATATCTCCTTTGATGACAGTTCCTTTGGCAATTTGATTGTGGATGCCGGCATCGGTATCGTTATTTCTGGCCATGTGGTTGTCCGATTTCTTAAACATTTGAATGCGTTGCAATTAACCGTGGACAAATATACAATTTTTCCAACGGCGGATTGGGAGGACAAAAACCACGAAAAATTGGGAAATTAGGCCTTACTGCTCCCTAAGCAATTGCTCTAAAAGCGCCTCGGTGCGTGCCTTAAAATCAGTGTAGTACTTGCTTGTCCCCGGACCGTAGAACCCGGTGGTAATCCGACGAACGTTGCCTGAGCGGTCAATAAAGATCGCGGTAGGGAAAGACAATACTCGGTTGAGCATGGGCAAGGATTCTTCAGCTACCTTTTTACTGGCTTCTCCCGCTAGCAAAAAAGTGAAATTGGCATCCAGGTCTCGCTGGTGTTTCAATACTTGCCTACGGGCTTCTTCCTCGGTCCCTTTTTCAAAAGCCAAGGCCAGTATCTCTAAACCTTGCTCACCGTATTTTTGGTTCAATTCATTGAGGAAGCGGGTACCGTCCATGCAATTAGGACACCAGGAACCCATAACTTCTACTAACACAACTTTGTTGTGAAATTTGGCATCCTCCAGGGATACCGGATTGCCTTCTAAATCGGGGAATGAGAAGGCAAATTTTTCGTATCCAGGTTTGAGGTAGGTAAGCGAGTCGGGGTGTGTGAGCTCAAACTCCGGATTGCGCACTGCTTGCCAGGGTTCGGACCAATGGGTGCCCGACCAAAAAGTGCCATTGGTAATGCGCCCTTCCTGCACTTTGGCCTTGAACAAAAAGGCGTGCGAGCCATCAAAGGCAGAAAGCGACAATTCGTTGCCGTCTACTACTCCTTCCAGGTAGCGGTAATCACCGGTTTCGGTCAAAAACGTTCCGTGCACCTTGTTTCCTTCTTGCTCAAAGATGCCTACTGCCGGATATTCATCCTCTGTGTCGGGACTGAAGGCAACCTCCCAATGGCCGGTAACATCAACGACAGGTGCCTCGGATGCTATATCAAACCGATCAGCAATGCCTTTTTCGGCAATGAAGGGAATTGCATAATCGTTTCCGCGCGCCAGGTTGTGCCAATGTCCTTTAATGGTCTTACCATCAAAAGCACCTTCAATCATTGAGTTGAAAATGGGCATATCGATCATAATGCTGTCATGCGCAACCGACACCCGATCTACTTCAATGCGTTCGTGACTATTGAATACGGTAAGCTGCCAGCCGTCTTTCATTTCTCCGAGTTGAAAGTTAAATGGCAACATTTTTCCTTCCATATCCAGCTTACCCTGCCACACCGGAGTGTTGGGCATGATGTCTCCTACAACTTCAAACTGTGTTTCAAAAGCGTAAGCTACTTTTTGATCTACTTTGATGTGGTATTTCTTTCCCGGAATGTAGCTCATGGTGCGGATGGCTTCCATCACCTGGTTTTCCATTCGGCGTTTGATGTGCAAACCGGTTACCTCATCGTCTTCCATTTCAAGTGAAAAAGAACGGACTGCAAGATTGGAATCCAAAGCGAGATAAGTAACCGATTTCTTGCCCTTCGCGTTTTCCTCTTTCATCGAATAACGGTCTTTGAAAGCAGGCTGGTTGATGTTAGACTCCCGAAAGGGTTGGAATTCTGTACTCCAATTGACGGTTCCGGTTATCGTTTCCCGAATACCATCTTTCAGGATCGTTTTGATTACCTCAGGATTTTCTTCAGTAAGTCTTTTGATTTCTGCATCGAAGTCGAAAAAGATGCTAAAGGGGAGACTGCTGTCTGAATTGACGCCACAAGCCGTGAGCAGAACCAGAAGGATCAAAGACAAACGGGATTTCAATCGAAATAGAGGTGAAGGCAGCATTCAGAGGCGCATTCCTTGATAAAGGAGCGCTAAGATAAAAGAATTGGACTGGTGTAAGCGTACGGGAATAACTGCAATTCTTGGAAAGCCTATAATTGCGATGGGTCTGAATGACTTAGCCTAAGCACAAGAAAAAGTGCTTTAACTTACCACCTGAGCAAACTACTTATCTCCCCATTATTTTCCAATTGGAGAATTTGCCTTCAGCAGGTAGCAAGGAAAAGGGTGTTCTTTTTTGGGACGCCTTCCCAGGGGAGGATCAACTTCATTACCCGAAAGTTCAAATTAACAGGCCTTAGAGATCGAATTTGATCCCTTGAGCCAGTGGCAATTCCGAACCGTAGTTGATGGTATTGGTTTGCCTGCGCATGTACACTTTCCAAGCATCAGAGCCCGACTCGCGACCACCACCAGTTTCTTTTTCTCCTCCGAATGCTCCACCAATCTCAGCACCTGAAGTCCCGATGTTGACGTTAGCAATGCCACAATCAGATCCAGCGTTCGACAAGAAAGCTTCTGCTTCCTGAAGGTCCCGCGTCATCAAAGCGGAAGAAAGGCCTTGTGCAACACCGTTTTGCATGGCTACCGCTTCCCCAAAGGTTTTGTATTTCAACAAGTAGAGAATCGGAGCAAACGTTTCTTGTTGTACGATTTGGAAATGGTTTTCTGCCTCCACAATGGCCGGCTTAACGTAACAGCCTGATTCGTAGCCATCGCCTTCGAGCACTCCACCTTCTACCACAACCTTACCGCCTTCTTCAACGGCTGACTTTAGCGCGTTTTCGTATTGTTCAACAGCCATTTTGTCAATCAATGGGCCAACGTGGTTGTTTTCATCCAAGGGGTTACCAATGCTCAACTGGGTATAGGCTTTCGACAGCTTTTCCTTCACTTCATCGTAAACCGATTCGTGAATGATCAACCGGCGGGTGGTGGTGCAGCGTTGTCCTGCAGTACCCACAGCTCCAAATAAAGCGCCACGCACCGTCATATCGATGTCGGCACGATCGGAAACAATGATGGCATTGTTGCCGCCCAACTCCAACAAGGCACGACCCAAACGCGCGCCAACTGCTGCGCCAACTGCCTTGCCCATGCGGGTAGAACCAGTGGCAGACACCAGTGGAATACGACCATCGTTGCTCAACAATTCTCCAATCACGTAGTCGCCCTGCACCAGGCAACAAACCCCTTCGGGAACATCGTTGGCCGCAAATACTTCAGCTGCAATTTTTTGGCAAGCTACCCCGCACAATGGCGTTTTTTCGGAGGGTTTCCACACACAAACGTCTCCGCAAACCCAAGCCAACGCAGTGTTCCAGCACCAAACAGCTACCGGAAAGTTGAAAGCAGAAATGATGCCCACGATTCCCAAAGGATGGTATTGCTCATACATGCGGTGTGAGGGGCGCTCGGAGTGCATGGTTAATCCATGCAGTTGACGAGAAAGCCCAACCGCAAAGTCGCAGATGTCGATCATTTCTTGCACCTCTCCAAGGCCTTCCTGGTAAGACTTGCCCATTTCGTAAGAAACAAGCTTACCTAAAGGAGCCTTGTATTTTCGAAGCGCTTCTCCAAATTGACGAACCACCTCTCCACGTTTCGGAGCAGGCCATTGGCGCCAATCGACGAAAGCCTGTTGGGCGGTAGCAATCACCTTCTGATAGTCTGCCTCAGTAGCCGAACCGACCTTACCGATAGCTTGTCCATCTACAGGAGAAGTAGAGGTATATTCAGGTCCACTACCTTGCATCCATTGGTTGCCAGTAGATAAACCGGGATTGGTGTCTTTGATTCCAAGGGCTTCCAGGGCCTCGGCTATTCCGTAGTTATCGGTAAGAGTATCGCTCATTTTTCAAAGGATTAAGGATCGAAAATCGGCCACAAAAGTAGGCTTTTCAACCCACTGCTCCCACAAATACATTTTCCCAATTCGGGAGCTTTCGATGAAATCCAAAAAAATTTAAGTCTGGAATACAACTTTTTGTCGATTCTCCGGTCTCTTCATCAAAAATGATTTCATTTTGGTAGCAACAACCTCCTAATTCGAAACTCTATCAACACTTCGCGACTAAATTGAAACAACCTGTTGATCTAATTTCAATCATCATGACTCCTAACCCTACTCTTTTATTGGGAACCTGCTTGCTTTTTAGCACCTTGACCCTGCAAGCTCAAATTACGGTGGATGGCAGCCAAATTCCAACCGGCACCGACACCATCAAGATTACCTTCGACACCAACCCTGCCAGTTCGATCAACGGTGGACCTACAGGGGGCAACCAAACCTGGGATTTTTCGGCACTCAACAACGATGATCCGGAAGAACGCATTTTTGCCGATCCGGCCAATACGCCGTTTGCCGCCAGTTTTCCTAGTGCCAACCTTGCTGTTTCAGAAGAAACCGACTCTTGGGCTTATCTCCTGGTAAACAATTCTACTTTCGAAACCTTAGGCTTCGGCGAATTTGATGGCGGCCAACCTGAAATCGATAAATTCAATCAAACCCTATTTACCTTTCCTTCAACGTTTGGCACGAGCTATGTCGATGTAGAAAGTGAAGGGTGGGTTTTTAAAGACCCTATTCCTACTTCAGCAGGTGTACCTTTCGACTCTTTGGGGTTTCGCGCTGCATTTATTACTGACAGTGAAATAGATGCCTGGGGCACCTTGAAAACTCCTTTGGGCGATTGGCCAAGCCTACGCCAAAACATGCAACTCATAGAGGTCGACTCTCTCTTCGTATACGCTAATGGTTCATGGCAGTTTGCCACCAGTCAAGTAGCACAAGCCCTGGGTGAAGACCTTATCGACTCAGATACTCTCTATCAATTTATTTGGTGGTCAGACAATGCGGAGGCTAAATTTCCTATCGTGGTTTTCGAATACGATACGGACGACAACAGCCCCGAAGGCGATGTGGAATGGCTTCGCGAAACTCCGGCTCCTCCCGTCTCGGTGAACACTTTGGCCGCAATCTCTTCGGTAAAGCTGTTTCCTAATCCTGCGTCTACTGCTACTACCCTCCTTCACCCTGAAGTGAATCGCGGTCACGTTTTGTTGTTGGATATGCTTGGAAACTTACTTTCGAAGCAAGCCATTGAAGGAACCAACACCGAACTTTCGCTGGAAGGATTGCCCTCCGGGATGTTCCTGGCACAAATTTTCGACCAGCAAGGACAATTGATAAGTCAGGAAAAATTGAGTGTGGCGCAGCGCTGATCTGGCACAAGTCGTCACTTCAACACTTTTAATTCCACACGGCGGTTGGCTTTCCGGCCTTCCGCCGTTTTATTTGTGGCCACCGGCTGGGTGCTGCCATGTCCCTTGTAGGACAAGCGATTGCTAGTGATATTTTTACTAACCAAATAATCGTAAACCGCTTTGGCCCTGGCAGTGGAGAGCCGTTGGTTATCCGACTCGCTTCCGGTGTCGTCGGTGTGGCCGTGCAAGGCAATCCTCAACATGGGGTTGGCCTTTAAGGCTTCCACCAGGCGGTCTAACTCTTGGTAAGAATCGGGCAGTAGCTCTGCCTTTCCGGTAGCAAAATACACCTCCTGCAATTCTACGGTGGTGCCAGCCGTTAGTCGGTTGAAAGAGTTAGAACCACTCAATTCATCTACTTCTGCCATGGGTTCCAACGATACTTCCATAGGTGGGAGGGGTTGAAAATGAAAAAATCCCAGCTGATCCAGGTTACTGGAAGTTGCCGTCATTACGGGAATGCTCTTGTCGTTTACCAATAACATTTCTGCATACACCGCTTTTTCACCCTTGGCAATTGAAATGAGGTTTTTGCCATTTGGGCTGGCATTGAGGAACCAAAATTTTCCAAAAGCATCGGTCTTTGTGGAATCTACCAATGAATTTCGGTCGCGGTATAAATAGACGGTCCGCTGCGAAATGCCATCTACCGGCACTTTGGGATTGACCAACCGACCTACGATACCGAAACTACCGTTCTCCGATTTCAACTTTTTTACATCGGCCCAACGCAACAGGGGCAAGAAACTAAGGCGGGCCGGAATGTTTTGGAATCCGTACAGATTTTTCTCCACCTCCCGTCCTTTGGCCAAGATAGTCCCGTTTTCTTCCGTTTGATATACATCAAAATAAAACTCGGTGTCTTGTTCCTCAATGCGCACCAGAAAGGGATCTTCAGCAGGTAGTTTTCGAAAAGAGAATTTACCGAGAATATCGGTGGTCTCGGTCCCGATCACTTCTGATTTTTCATTGAGCAAAACGATCTTACTCTGTTGAATTCCTTTTCCTTTAAGGGTTTGCAACCGACCCACCACAACTACCGTTGCTTCATCTTCCGTTTCAGGAGGCAAATGGTCGTCGATGAAAAGGCCAAAAGTTCCTTTGTATTTCTCTATATAATTGTGGTCTACTGAGAGGTAATAGGTTTGCCCGACCTTTAATCGGGAGTAACTCAAGGACAGCTTTTCTTCCGCATAGAGGTCCTGCACGCAATGCAATTCCTTCAGGTCGGCATTCCATAAAGTAAGGTAAGGAAATTGTAGTCCTCCTTCTTTCGACTTGCTGAGCAAGACCTTGACATCTATTTCCGAAGCACGGGCCGTGAAACGAAACCACCGGTTGTAGTTGGGTCCTCCTTTCATTTTGGAAGGCTTGCTGCCTACTCCAGTAGCGCCAACGGTCGTGTATGCATTTTGGGCAGAATACCACCCGGAAAGGTTGTTCAAAAGAGTGGCACCTTCCGGAAAATCATTTGAAACCCGATTAGAGATACACAACCCAAAAGACCCGGAATATTTGGGTTTATTGGTGCATCCCACTCCAATATAATATTGTTCACCCGGAACGAGCTCTTCAGAAAATATGGCTACTGTTCCATAGGTATCTGCATAGGTCTGATCTTTTAAAGGCTTACCTGCCTTATCCACAAGAAATAAATGCGCAAACTGAAGGGTGCCGGCATCATTTCCACTGTGCACGCGAACATCAATTTCTGTAGAGGTTGCCCGAAACGAAAACCACTTTCCAAAAGACCTGGGAACCTGCACTTTTGGCCCTCTCATCAGTTCATCCGATAGCGCTTCAGTGGCAAAGGCCGCTTCTTCCGAACACCAGTTGTTGAGATCATTCAATGGCTGTGCCCCTTGGGGTACTTGAGCATACGTAAGAAAGGGGAGCCAAAAAAGTAAAAATAGAGGAAGTAAAGATTTACCAAACATGGCAGACGAGAGTTGGTTGGGTAGGCACTTCTTCATCCAGCTGACCGAAGCGCGTTATTGGGTATACGCAACAACGCAATGAAAATAGCATTTTCTCGACGAAAATAAGGCCCTAACCGATTAAGGGTTTTCAGGATGGGACGGAAGTGTATTTTATTCTCCGCAAAGTTTGGGTTTCCCGTCGGGGTCAGTCTCGCGCCCAAACCAAACCGTGGCTACTCCCTTTTCAATTCCTACGCCAACCGCATTCCATTTCACCTCTTTCCAAATATCCCTGTTCACAATCACGGCATTGTGGTGAACAGATGTTTTCCAGCCATCTAATGCGCTTTGAGCAGTGGCCGGAAAACGCTCAAATTCTTTGGAGGAACTCCCAAAGGCAATTTCGAAACCCTGTCCTGGGTAGTTGGTCAGTTCAGCGGGTTTGTCCCACATACAAGTGGCAGCCTTATGATCTGCGGTGTAGCAACACCCCGACCATTCACCCTTCATAGACCAACTGTGTGAATTGCATCCGTCCTCCAGGTCAGCATGGTTGGCCAACAAATCTCTGCAGTGGGTTTTGGCCACGTAAGAAAGCGACTTGGACAATGGCACGGCATTGAGGCCACTTTCTTTTCTATATGCATTGATGAAACGGTATAGTTTCATCTCTTCCTGCGACAAACACACCTCATAGCTTTTGGGCTGTTCTACGGAGGGGCCTTCCGATTGACCAACATGCATCCAAAAAAAGAGGCCGAAAACAAAAAGAGTGATAGACATATAAAAAGTCATGGTTTGGATCAAAGTTACCGAGCATTCCTGGCATGGAGAACATGGCACGGCTCCGAGTCATCCCTGAAACTTTTCCATTCCTCTTTCAAAGAATTATTTTAGACCCATTCCTATACCCTATGCCATGAGAGCACTCTTATCCTACTTCCTATTATGCAGTCTATTGTTTGTTAAATGTACTGCTCCAGATAACAACCGCCCCAGTGTGGCTCCGCCTTCCTTTTGGTCCGACTCTTTGGAGCAAGTTATTTTTGAAAGCACTTACTTTCAAAAAGACCTGCCCGCTACATGGTCAAGTCACCCGGAAGTTCGCTACCGCAGAGCAATAGCGCGAAACCTTGCCCTGTTTGGTCAACCAGAACATAAGCACCTCCTCCAGCACCTGCAGTCGGACCAAGATGCACAGGTTCGCACCTGGGCGGCCAAGGCCACCTACAAAACTTTAGAAGCGGAGGCCATTGCCGCCTGGATGGTGAGTGAAAAAGAAGGGAATGTTTGGAAATACCTTGCAGCCTCTCTGGGTAGAATTGGTGACACCGCACACCTGGATTTCATCTTATCTGGTGAACACCCTGAAAACAACCGCAATGCGTGGCTGAGCGGACAAGCAAGAGCGCTCTATCAATTTGGCAAACGGGGCATCACCCGTAAAGAAGGCAGCCGGTTAGCGGTTGCCCTGTTGGGCGAAAACGATCAGGTAGAAGCTCGAAAATACGCGGCCAACTACCTGGCGAGAGCCCGAAACCTTGACTTAACTCCCTACAATAGCACGATTGAAACTGCCTTTCACCAGCAAGAACCTGCTACACAATTGGCCCTGGTGGGAGCGCTTAGCAAAACCGGGGATGCCCGCTTCTTGAAAGAACTCTGCCGCCACGAAAATCCATTGATTCGGGTTAACGCCTTTCGAGGCCTGGCACGTTTTGATTATTCTGAGGGAGTGGCCGAAGCGTTTCAAGCACTCACCGATTCCGATCACCAAGTAAGACGGGCGGCTCTCCGCTTCTTTCAATCCAAAGGAAAGGCAGCGGATGTTTCACAATATTTGAAGATGGCTCAGAATTCAGAGGACTGGGCCATTGCAGCGGGTTTACGCGGCCTTGTTTTAAGCTTCAAAAGCGATCGTGAGGCGGAGGAGCTCTATCAGAACCTGCAAAAGCAAATCAACACAACTCAAAACGTTTTCGAAAAAGCCGCTTTGGTCAAGGCCATTTCCAATTACCCGAGCGCCATAGCTCAATTAAAAACATGGACATTAAACGATTCCCTTCCTTCCTTGGTGCGGCAAGCTGCTTTGGAAGGACTGATCGCTTATTGGCAATCCGAGCCTATCGGCCGTGATTCCATGAATACTGCATTGGAACTTATCCAAAAAGTGTTGGATCAAAAAGATGTGGGCTTAACCTATTTGGCCGCTAACTTTCTCGCTACTATTGATGTAGACTTTGAACCTCTATCGCTTGGGACGGCCTATTTAGACCGAGCTATAGCAGCATGTGATCTTCCTAAAGAAGTAGAAGCGATACAAGCCCTTCTCAAGGCCCGCGCAAATTTAGGAGGAGACCCTGTTGTAGACTGGACAGTGCACCTCCCACCACCTAAAGGTCCGAATTGGTCCATTTTATCCAGCCTGAACCGTATTCCAATCGTTGAAATTGAAACGTCAAAGGGTACCATTCTGGTGGAGCTTTACCCACAAGCGACTCCGGCTACGGTATCCAACTTTGTGACTTTGATTCAAGACGGCACTTTTTCCAACCGCAACTTTCACCGCATGGTTCCTGGATTTGTCATCCAGGGCGGTTGTCCGCGAGGCGATGGGTGGGGTGCTCCGGATTATAGCATTCGAACCGAGGCCATCTTACCATTTGAGGCCGGTAGCCTAGGAATGGCCTCAGCAGGGCCCGACACAGAAGGGGTACAATGGTTTATTACCCACTGCGCTACTCCCCACCTTGATGGGAACTATACCTGTTTCGGTAAAGTGGTTCAAGGAATGGAAGTAGTGCAGACCTTAGAGCAAGGCGATCGGATCGAAAAAATTTCTTTGAAATAAAATGGCGATGGCATCACGGTGCTGGATCTTGAAGGAACTTCATAGGTGGGAATGGAATGGTGACGCCATCGCCGGAGAACCTGGAGGGCATTTTGGGTGATCTCCGGCAAAGTGCAACGTCATTAAGCGGTTCCGACCGATCCACTTAGGATAAGGGTGCTGGTAGGAATGGGCGCTGGAATTGAATTGGGCTGAATTCTGATTTCCGAAAGACATTTCGGATGGTGTGGGTAGTACCGAATCAGTCAGGGATTCCAACTTAATGACGTGTACAATGCGTTGCCGAAGATTCTGGCCGGTGGCCAGAATGGAGTGAAAGTCTTGATCAGCAGCCTTCTTGAAGAACTGCCGGGGCGGGGACGTTTTCCACTTCAGCGGCATCACAGATTTCTTCCTGGTGAAAATCCATGATGTTGCCATAAGCGGGACAACGCTCGTGAGAGCGTCCTAACGTACCACAAGAGCTTAGCAACCAGGTACAACAAAACAGTAAAATAAAGAACAGGGTAGCTTGGCTTTTCATGCGTGGGCCTAACGGTAAAAATTGTTTTCATATGGTTAGGACCCATGCTCGGCGAATTCCACAATAAATTTATTCTTTTTTTTGTTCGATACCATAACAATATAGTTATCAAGCCGTTAAGCTTTCAATTTTTTTCTGATTATTTTTGTGAATACTTAAAATCGCCCTTCCCAAGTAGGGAATTCGTCTTTGCAACCCTAACCGTAGGTTGCCACCCGTTTATCTTCGGGCCAATCACCGGCCCTTCACCAAATCCAAACCACCGGCTTGTTTTTCGGTAAGAAAAAATCGCTTTCTGCCTTATCTGATGAAGTCCTGATTGAACGTTACCGTCCATCGGGTGATGTGGTATTGGTGGGTGAACTTTTTCAGCGCTATGCACATTTAGTAAGTGCCTTGGCACTAAAATATTTGCAAGATCCCAACGAAGTAGAGGATGCTGTTATGGATGTTTTCGAACTGCTGGTGCGGGACCTGCGCACCCACGAGGTCCAAAATTTTAAGGCGTGGCTCTATAGCGTCACAAAAAATCTATGCCTCAAAAAGCTGCGTAAACGGAAGCAAATGCGGCAAAAAGAAGTCCGGGATGTTAATTTTGATCTGGAACTTATGGAATTTCCAGTGGATACGGACCTTGAAGTGGAGATTCGCAAAAACCAACGGTTGGAGCAGCTACAGGAAGCACTTGGTCAGCTGCCGGATCAACAGAAGATTTGTGTAGAACTTTTTTATCTCCAAGACAAAAGTTACAAGGAAGTCGCCGAAATTACTGGCTTCTCGTTGAAGCAAGTAAAAAGCTTCATTCAAAACGGAAAACGAAGATTAAAAGGCTTATTGAGCTGAATTAAGACATGAGTGCCACGCCCTCAAATAATGCACCGGAAGGATACGTTCCCTCGTTGGAAACTTTAACACGTTTTCAGCGTGGCGAACTCAAAGGCCCCGAGTTGGAATGGGTCGAAGCCTGGACTGCAGAATCTCGACTCGGTTCTGAAGTAACGGAGTTTATTCAGCCTGCTCAGCTCAAGAACCTGACTGATATTACTGAACGGGTCAACCAAAGAGTTGCGGCCAAGGTTAATCAACCTGGAGGAGGCTGGACTTCCTGGAAGTTACCTGCATTGGTTGTGCTGATTCCAATTTTGGGGTTAATCACCTGGAGCCTTTGGCCAACCAATCAAATGGAAGTCCCACAAGACACTTCCAATCAGCAAAATGCGGTAGTCTTAACCGATTCCCTCAGCAGCGGAGCCTCACTAAATGAAGAACCTTTGCCATCTGATGTGGAGGAGCCACCGTCTGCCACCGTCTCCAATACTAAAATAGCTACCCCCGCTTCCAATAAGGAGGAGTTAGCACAAGGAAGCGTAAACGAAGTTGTACCAGAAGCAAGCGATAGCGACTTATCATCTGCAGAAGCAACAAGCAACGGAGATCAGGAAATTACTCCAAACACCGCTGAATCTCCACCGATGAGTGCCCCTCCGGTGGTGCGCAAATCACCAATGCTTCAAGTAGTAGCCGTTGAGATTTTGAACATTCACCCTTTCGACCCTTCTACTCGCAAGGAAAAGAAAGACCGGGATAAGAAGCGTCAGGGGATTGACGGCCCACCTTTGGGAGAGAAGAAAAAGTCTTCTAAAAGCAACGGTGGCAACATTGCAGTACCAGAATTTTATGGTGGAGACAGTGGGCTAAAAGATTACCTGCGCAACAACCTGGGTGATATTCAAAGGAGCAAAATACCGGTTGACCGGAAAAATATTGTGATCCGATTTTCGGTAACATCGAAAGGAGAACTCCACGATGTGGAGATCATGACTCCGGTATTACCGGCCATTGATGAAAAAGTGATGGAGCTCATCCGCAATATGCCCAAATGGAAGCCTGGCCGCAACGGCAAACGCGGTGCGGTAAGCTACATGGTTTCCATTTCACTCAACTAAAACAGTTCGAGCAAACGCCTTTTGTCTAAGAAAATTTGTTTGGGAGGAAGGCGAAGCTTAACCCTCAAGCACTTCAAAGGGGAGATCTAACATTTCTGCAAACTCTTCTCCTGCCTCTTGCGTAGCCTCATCGTCTTCGTGGTAATACCATTTAACCGAAACCTGATGGCCAGCATTGAATATTTTATTGAGCAACAAGAGAATGTCCACGACCATTTTTTGGGAGGTCGTGTTGAAATAATCCAAATTGACGGTTACCTCGGTACTGGGATTCGGTTCGGAAGCATAAACCGTTAACCAATCCAACACCGGCTCATAAAAACGCTGAGCATCTTCCGGATAGGAGTGGCCGATCAAGGAAAATTCCCCATTCAATTTATCCAACTTTATTTCTGGCGACTCTTCTGACCCTGCTCGATAAAACCTTTTCATAGGGGTAATGCTTGAGCAACGAAATTACATTTTTTTGCTGCAAAGGCCATTCATACCCAAACCTCGCGGCACGAAGCTTGTTTCAGAAGGAAAATCTTTAATTTCCAATTCAAATAATTTTTATCGAACTATGAAAGCATTGGTGTTTGGTCTTAGTCTTTTGATTGGTCTGGTGGCGAGTTCCACCGTAAGTGCCCAAAAAGCTGACGATGTGGTTGGAGTTTGGAAAACTCAAAACGGAAAATCACACATAAAAATCTTTAAGAAAGGAACGAAGTACTATGGCAAGATCATTTGGCTGCAAGAACCGAACAACGAGGACGGCAACGCCAAAAAAGATAAAAACAACCCGGAGGAATCCCTACAGAGTCGCCCACTTATGGGCATGGAGTTGCTAACGGGCTTTTCTTTCGATGGAGATGATGAATGGGAAGACGGTAAAATTTATGACCCTGAAAGCGGTAAAACCTACAGTTGTGTGATGGTGCTTGATGAGGGAGAACTGGAAGTTACCGGATACGTTGGGTTTTCGTGGATTGGTAGAACTGTTCGCTGGACCCGAGTAAAATGAACCGCACACTCCTTTTCGCTTTCGTATGCCTGTTTGGGCTGATGTGCTCATCTCATTTGATGGCTCAAAATCAAGCTCCGGTTATCTCCAACCTGGCGGTCGTCAACAATGCAACACAAAACCAGCTGGTAGTGACATTCGATGTAAGCGATGCAGAAAACGACTTGCTCGAACTTCAACTTTCCATTTCCGATGACTTCGGGCAAACTTACCTGGTGACTTCGGGCACAATTTCGGGCGATCAAGGTTTCCCTATGTTTCAAGGCAATGGCAAATCCATTGTCTGGAACTACCCCAGCAGCGTTACGTCACTCCAAGGTTACAAGGTTAGGATAGTGGCCGACGATCGTCAACCGGTAGACCTTGCAGCATTGTTGCAGCAAGTCGACAGCAATCGAATGCGTCAAAACCTCACTTTTGTTCAAGGCATTCGGCATTATTCGGCCAATCCCAGCCAACTCGAAGCGGTGAAAGATTCGTTAGAAAGGCTGTTTCTGGTGAACGATTGGCAAGCTGACCGTCAGGCTTTCACTTTCAGCAACTACAATGCGCACAATATTCTCGGGCGGAAACCGGGCCTTTATGAAGAATCTAAAACCTATGTGCTCGACGGCCACTTTGATGGCGTCAATGATTCTCCCGGGGCCGATGACAATGGCTCGGCCGTTGTGGCGTTGATGGAAGCCGCCATCGTTTTAAAAGATCAACATTTTGGCCGCTCTCTTCGCCTCATTGGTTTCGACTTTGAGGAGTCGGGCTTGGTGGGAAGTCAGGAATACGTTGCAAACGGTATCGAAACCTGGGAAACCATTGAAGGGGTGATCAACCTGGAAATGATCGGATACTTTGACAACGCGCCCAATTCCCATTCTTTGCCCACGGGATTCAACTTGCTTTTTCCCGATGCTTACAACGCGGTGGCCAACGACAATTTTAGAGGCAACTTTATCGCCAACGTTGCCAATACTGCTTCCAACGACTTGAAAGATCAGTTTGACAGCTGTGCGAATGCACTCGTGCCCAATCTACGCGTGATTTCACTGGCAGTAAGCGGAACCGGCACCGCCGTTCCTGATCTAAGACGTAGCGACCATGCTCGGTTTTGGGACGCTGGCATTCCCGCACTTATGATCACCGATGGGGCCAATTTCAGAAATCCCTACTACCACAGCCCGGCTGATACTTTGGACCTTCTCGATTTTGGATTCATGCGGCAGGTGACCCAAGCTGCCCTTGCAACCCTAGTCAAACTGGCCGATATACGCCACGCCGATGTGGTTTCCACCTGGGTAGAACCACTTTCTACGGTAGGGAATGCGAAGCTTTCTGCCAAAAGTGTCAAGGTTTTCCCCAACCCCAGTCAATCTGAGCTCTTTTTGGGTTTTCCAAGGGTCACCACTCAAATCCAGACCGTTGTGCTCTTTTCCCTTTCGGGAAAACTTTTGTGGCAGCAAACCCTTTCACCGGGTCGCAACAATTATCAGCTCGACTTATCAGAAATGCCATCTGGAGCTTATGAGATCGTGATTTCTGATGGAGAATCGCGCGAGAACCATACGTTGATCATCCAGCGCTAAGCGGATGAAAAATATGGTCATTTTCCAATGAGCAAAGCTAAACCTCATGAGATACAACGTTGTAGCTGGGTGAAGCACCCCCTGGACTTCTCCTACCACGATGAAGAATGGGGTGTTCCGGTACACAACGACCGAACCTTATTCGAATTCTTGGTCCTGGAAGGTTTTCAAGCCGGATTGAGTTGGTCTACTGTTCTGGTAAAGAGGGAGCATTTTAGAACAGTTATGGATGGCTTTGACCCTGAAAAAGTGGCGAAGTACGGTGCATCCAAAGTTGAGTCTTTACTCAACGACCCGGGCATTATCAGAAACCGTTTAAAAGTGCAAGCTACCATCAACAACGCGCGATTGTTTTTGGAAGTTCAACAAACCTTTGGCTCGTTTGATCAATACATCTGGCAATTCACTGATCATCAGGTAATCAAGCGTGGCTGTCAAAATGCCAATGAGGTACCCGATCGAACACCCGAGTCGGATGCCATGAGCAAGGACTTGAAAAAACGTGGATTCAAATTCGTTGGCACCACTATTTGTTATGCCTACATGCAGGCCACTGGCATGGTGAACGACCATATCACCTCTTGTTTCCGCTACTCCGAGGTGGCCAGACTTTCGAGGTGAAAGCAGTTTTTAAACCAGTAATTTGGCATTATTCCTCAGAATTGCTAAACTTTACGACCACCGAGTCAGCAACACTTTTTTTCTATGCCAAGCACTACTTTTGAGAACCTCGCCGAGGAGAAACGCACCCTGATCCTCACTACTGCTTTGGATGAGTTTGCCGCCAACAATTTTCAGAATGCTTCTATCACCAACCTGGTGCGCACCCTGGGAATTGCCAAGGGGAGCATTTATCAATATTTCTCCAACAAACTCGACTTGTACCTTTACTTGATTGAGTTGGCAGAAAGCGTTCGAAAAGAGTACTTAAGCCGCATCAAAATCGGTCCGGAAGACCATTTTTTCAAGTGGCTACGAGAAGTGCAGTTGGCCCAAGTTGTGTTTGAGATGGAAAACCCACGCTATGGTCGCCTCTTGAAGAATGCTGCGCAAGAAGTAAATACTCAAGGAATTGGGGACATTGCCAACAACCTGCGCCAAAACGAACTTACTTTTTTTCGCAAGGCGCTTAAAAAGCAGCGGAAAAAGGGAAAAATTCGGAAAGACACATCGGTGGAGTTGCAGGCGCATGTGCTAAAAGAGGTGAACGATAGCTTGTCGGGATTCTTCTCTGGTGCAGTTGTTAATAACTCGAAGAGGAAAAAAGCACCTTCTCGAAAGGCGGTTAAAGCGTCTTTGAAAGAGTTGGCCATTTTACTCGAGCGTGGATTGAGCGACTGAGGCCCCATATTGGCTTTAAAGCCTTCTATTGCTGAATTACGTTAAGTAACTTACTGCTGAAATCCAATTTTTATTACCCTGTTTTTTGCACAAAATTTGGTGAATTAAAAGCAGGGACCAACTGGTCAACTTCCCATCGGGATTCGACAAATTTGTTTTGAGTATCTCCCTCTTTGAGAATATTCTGAGTTGAATCTTAATCCGGTAAGCCTGCCCATGCCACGTAGGAAAAAAGCATCAAAAATCTACGTTTTTGATACCTCCGTAATTCTTTACGACCACAATTCGATCTCCAATTTTGAAGACAACGATGTGGCCATTCCGATCACTGTTTTGGAGGAGCTCGACAATTTCAAGAAAGGCAACGACACCAAAAATTTCGAAGCCCGCGAGTTCATTCGTTTCCTCGACAAGATTTCGGGCAACTACTCCTTGCAAGACTGGATTCCTCTTGAAGGCAAAAACAAGGGGCGGTTTCGGGTGGTGATGAACGGCCATCAGTCGGCAGTAAACGCAGAAAAGGTGTTCGATGGAATTAAGGCCGACCACAAGATTCTGAATGCCGCAATGAGCCTGCAAGCTGAGGAACCAGACAAGAAGGTAGTGCTGGTTACCAAAGACATTAATTTGCGCCTCAAGGCCAAATCGCTCAACCTTCCGGCCGAAGATTACGAAACCGGAAAGGTAAAAGACCTCGATAACCTCTATACTGGCAAAACGATGGTAGAGGGGTTAAAAACCGACATCATAACCGAGATGTACGATAAGGGGCAGATTGAACGGGAACGGGTTTTAACCGAAAAACCAGTAGACAACCACTACTTCATCCTGCGCAACTCTACTAAGTCTACGCTGGGATTTTACAACCCACAGGAACAAACCGTTCAGCGAGTAGAGAAGGTGCGCACTTCCGGCATCGAACCTCGGAACGCTGAACAGACTTTTGCCTTACATGCGGTGATGAACCCTCAAATTAAACTGGTGACTTTGCAAGGTGTGGCTGGTACAGGGAAAACCTTATTGGCCTTAGCAGGATCTATTGAGCAACGCCGAAATTTTAAGCAAATTTACCTTGCAAGGCCCATCGTGCCGCTGAGCAACAAAGACATCGGTTACCTGCCCGGGGACGTTAAATCGAAGCTTAATCCTTACATGGAACCTTTGTGGGACAATTTAAAGTTCATCAAGAACCAATTCAGAGAGACGGACAAAATCTACAAGCAAATTGACGAGATGGTGAACAAGGAAAAGCTGATCGTTACGCCATTGGCCTACATTCGGGGACGCAGCCTTTCCAATGTCATTTTCATCGTTGACGAAGCGCAAAACCTAACTCCACACGAAGTAAAGACCATTATTACCCGTGCTGGAGAGAATACCAAGATGATTTTTACGGGAGATATCTACCAAATTGACACGCCTTACCTTGACGAACAGTCGAACGGTTTGAGTTACCTGATCGATCGACTTAAGGATAATGAGTTGTTTGCACACGTAACTTTGGAGAAGGGAGAACGTTCAGAATTGGCCAATCTGGCCAATGAATTGTTATAATAACTCTTGTTTTATCGAAATAAATTATAAATTGTAGCCGAAAATCAGAATTTTTAACCTAAACAGAATTGTATCATGAGCGTATCGCAATATGACAAAATGCATAGCATTCTTGCAGATGCTGAAAAAGACTTCGACAAGTTTTATAACAAAGGCAACAAAGCCGCTGGAACCCGCGTCCGCAAGGCGATGCAAGACATCAAAACTCTCGCTCAAGATATCCGTAACGAGGTAACTAACATCAAAAATTCGTAAGGATATCGGCCAACCACCGAACGAACGATATTTATGTATCAGGCTTTCTGAGGTTTCAGAAAGCCTTTTTTTTGTCCAAAATTTAGGCCCTCACACCCTGGTCTTCCCCTGTTATGCCGAAATGATTCCGATTTTCCCTTAACTTTAGGTACAACAATTGTCCCGATTTGGGGTTATTGTGGAATCTAACTCGCTCGAAAATTACTCCAATTCCTCTTTGCCATGAGCGCAAGGAGCCTGACCATACTCTCCGCCCTGTTGCTGTGTTTTTCCTTCGGAATGAACGCGCAGGTGAACTGGTTTCCTAAAGTCGAAAAACCAACAGATTACGACTGGAAGTCTGCCAGAACAGAAATCTATTTGGGAATTGGCACCGCCAACTACCTTGGAGAATTGGGCGGCTTAGACCGGGAGCGGTCTCCACTCATCTTTGATCTTGAGCCCACTCAGTTTAAATATTCCTTCTCAGGTGGGTTTCGCTATTACCTTCAGTACCAACACGCCCTCACCACCACTTTTTCTTATGCCCGGATTACCGGAGACGACAAGTTGACCAATTATCCCAATCGAAACGGCCGCAACCTTCATTTTCGCTCCCCAATTGTAGAGCTGTCCACCCGCTATGAATTTCATTTGTTACGGCCCATTGTTCGACACACAATGAACATCAACCGTACGGTTTCTTTTAATGGCCGTCGGTTTGGCATATTTGGGTTTGTGGGAGTCGGAGCATTCTACTTCAACCCCAAAGCCGAGTTTGGCGGTGCCTGGATTCCGCTTCAACCCTTAGGGACTGAAGGCCAGGGTCTACCCGGAGGACCTCGCCCCTATTCGCGCATTGCCATTGCTTATCCGATTGGTTTTGGCTTCACTTACCAATTTCACCGTTATTTACTTGGCTTCGAGTATGGCCTCCGCCTAACGAGCACCGACTACTTAGACGATGCCAGTGGCACTTATTACAACAACGATGTGATTCGACGGGAACGAGGCGAAGTGGCCGCCTACCTTGCCAATCCCTCAGAAGGCACCGAGAATCCTCAATGGTATGAAGAAGGAAGTGTTCGTGGCAACCCCAAGGACAACGATGCCTATATGTTTGTTCAGATCACTTTTTCGCGGTCTACAGCTGGAGTGGTTCATTTGAAGCGACCCAAATTGAAGCGGAAGAAGGCTAAGTTTGCCGCCAAAAACCCGAAAGACAAACGGCGTACGGTACGCAGGAAGAAAAAAGCCCGCAAAAACAACTCTGCCTTCCGATAATTCCCCCGAAAGGTACTTCCCTACTTAATTTAGAATTCAATCCGATATTGGATGAGCGGAAAGATGCCCAACTGGTTAATGGTTTGCACTTCACCGGTAGAGCGGTTGAACCTTTTGGTATAAGGATTCTCGCGGTCGGTCAGGTTTTGCACATCAAAGGCAAACTCTTGAGAAAACTTGGCTGCTTCTAGTCGAAAAGCCACCCTAATGTCTGCCCGAGCATAATTTTTAAACCGCTCTGAAAAAGCCTCCTCCTCCACAAAAACCGTTTCCGCCTCTCTAATGGAAGCTTCTACGTCTACTGGAGTAAAGCGTTGCCCTCCGGCTGCTGTGAAGCGCAGATCAACCAGAATAAGCTTATTGTAGCGTTTGTTGGTCACTCCTGGTTGTAGCTGAAACTCTTTTCCACCCAGGATATTGAAAACGTAGTCACTATCGAAAGCACCCTCTCGTTCAATTCCATCGCTTCCTTCGTAGGTAGATTGGTACAATGAGGTGGTCGTTAAGAAGTAATACCCCCGATCCAGAAAGCGCTCTAAGGTCAGCTCCACGCCATAATTTTCACCGGTTCCTCCATTTTTTAAGTAATCTGGAAAACCACCCGAGAAGGAACCTGCATTGAGTGACGAAAAAGAACTGGGCGTTTCCTCCACTACTGCATTGAAAATTCGCTGGTAGTAGGCCTCAGCCTTCAACCGCATGTTGGGCGAAAAGCTCCAATCGTAGCCTACCACCAAGTGGTGACTTTTGGTAAAGTCGAGGTCCTCGTTGGGACGAATGTTCGTCCCGTCGGGCTGCCGAACCTCCCGGAAATAATTGTAGAGCTGCAGCATCTGGCTGTGCAAACCGTAGGCAAAGCTCAGCGATTTACTGGCATCTAACTTCCATTTCACACCCAAGCGAGGTTCTAAGGAGGTAGCTCCACTTAACGCTAAATAAGAGAAGTTGAGCCCGGTATTGACCGTCAGGTTATCCGTAGGACGGTATTGCCACTGCAGGTAGGGTGAAATCAATTGCGTAGATCCTTCATAGTCTGTGAGCACCTGAAAATCATCACGAAGGGTGACAAAAACACTGTCCTGCAAACTGGAAATGAAGTGTTGCACGAATGCACCTGCCCTGAAATTATGCTTTGCACTCAGCTTTTTGTTGAGCAAAAAGGAGGCAAAAACTATGCTGTTGGTAAGGTTTTGTCGGTAGAAATCGAACACTTGGTTGTTCTCCAGACCGATGGAATCTACAATGTTTCGGTTGGTAATTCCGGTAGCGGCAATGGAGACCTTGGAATACGTAGAATTGTTGAATAAATAAGTGTGTTTCACACCGATCACCCCTTGTCGCGACTTCACATAAACGTCTACATCATCTCCGGTAAACAGGTTGTCATCCTCTTCCGATTCTTCTTCTGAATCTTCGCTCGCCACAAAATCAATGTTACTGCTTCCACCCAATCCGAAAATAGACAGGTTGCCGTATTTACGTGAGGGAAAGTTAAACTTGAAGGTCAAATCCTGATAGTAAGGAATCGCCGTACCCGTACCTACTTCCAACCCCAGTTGCGACACCAAACTAATGGTGGAATAGCGGTAGTTGATCAGGTAAGAAGACCGCTTTTCACGCGAAAGTGGGCCTTCTGCTCCAAACTCAAATCCATTGAACCCTACCTGGCCCAAAAATTCGTGTTTCTGATCGTTTCCGCTCCGCATTTGCAGGTCAAACACCCCACTCAACGCATTGTGATACTCCGCTGGAAAAGCACCGGTCAAAAAATCCGAATTGGACAACACATTATTGTTCAAGATACTTACCGGTCCTCCAGTTGATCCCAGCTCTCCAAAGTGGTTGGGGTTAGGAATGTCTACCCCTTCTAAGCGCCACAGGAGCCCAACCGGCGAGTTTCCACGGATCACAATGTCGTTCACCGCATCGTTTCCACCTCGTACACCAGCGAAATTGCTGGCCATGCGGCTCACATCGTTTCGGGCTCCGGCATAGCGTTGACTTTCCTCAATGGAGAAAGTACGCGCGCTGGTAGTCGCCATTTTATTGAGGGTTTCGGTCTTATCCCGGCTGGCTTTGATCTCCACTTCCTTGGTGGTAATCACGCTTTCTTGAAGCTCAAAATTGATGACCAATTCTTTTCCAGTGGACAAAGGGAGGTTGGACCGGGTTTGAGGTACATACCCCACAAAAGAAGCTTGCAACGTGATGCGTCCAACAGGAACATTGGGAATGGAATAGTAGCCATCCATATCGGTGGCAGCTCCAAGGGTTTGCTCTCCACTGATCACAACCACGTTTACGCCGGGCAGCGACACTTGTGACTGTTTGTCGAGTACGCGTCCTCTCACGGTTTGGCTCAAACCTTGGTCCTGAGCCAGGGTTGGAACAGAAACCAAGAGGGAAAAAACAAGAGAAAATATGAATAGGATTGATGACTTCATGATGAGGTTGGCTTGTTTGACACAACAAAGAAATTGAGAATTAAGTAACCCGTATTGCCAAAGCCGATCAACCGGAAAAATGTAGGAGTGAACCGGATCAATCTTGCACGAACAGGAATCCATTGCCTTGTCTTTCGCTTGTTCACAACGGTTTGCGTATGCTAATGGAGGTTCACAACTGCGCTTAGAGCAACCTTTTGGCACCAAGTTTCGTTTGGATAGCTCTATGTCCTCCTCAAAAGAGGGTTTTCACCATGAGCACCTCCTTTAAAAAACGCATTCTATTAGTGGAAGATGACCCCACTCACGCTTTCATCATCCGCAAGTTTATTGGCCAGGAATTCCATCTCGACCACGCCAATAACGGACAAACGGCTATTGAACTGCTGATGCAACAACCTTATGCATTGATTCTTATGGACATCGACCTGGGCCAAAACAACCTTACAGGAACGGAAGTACTACAAAAAATTCGAGACAAGCAGGAGTTCAGGAATATTCAGGCGATTGCTACCACTGCATTTGATAGCCCGGACGCCAGAGAACGTTTATTGTCCGGTGGATTTAACCTTCACATGGCCAAGCCCATCACCAAACAAGTACTACTCGATGGCATTACCGCCCTGTTAGGGATGTGAAACCGGGAGTGCGCCATGTATTTGTGCAATCTTCCCGTAACTTGCAAAGGTGTATGACGTTGCCATATTAGGAGGAGGTTTAGCCGGTCTGGCCAGCGCAATTGGCTTATCGAAGGCCGGCATTTCCGTGGTTTTGATTGAAAAAAACCGCTATCCTTTTCACCGGGTGTGTGGCGAATATGTATCGCTGGAGACGTTAAACTACCTGAAAGCACTTGGTTTTGATCCCTTTGCAGCTGGTGCAGCCCACCTGAAACGCCTGCAAGTTTCCGCACCCTCGGGCAACACCTTGGAATGCAACCTTGACTTGGGAGGTTTTGGGCTTAGCCGCTACCGCTTTGATCTGGAGTTGGTGCAGCTGGCACAAGCGGCAGGAGCTACCCTCCACACCCGGGAAAAAGTGAATGCGGTCGACCCGAATGGCAATGGCTACCGCATCAAAACTTCGGAACGTGAAATTTCTGCCCGAATAGTGATCGGGGCATTTGGTAAACGATCCACCCTCGACAAATCCTTAGAGCGCTCTTTTCTGCAAAAAAGATCTCCATATGTGGGCATCAAATACCACATCCATTACGACCAGGAGGATGATCTGATTGCCTTGCACAACTTTAAAGACGGTTATTGCGGCATTTCACGCATCGAAGACGAAAAGTACTGCCTTTGCTACCTGGCCCAAAACCGACACTTGAAAAGGCTGCGCTCTATTCCTGAAATGGAGAAACAGATGCTCCGTACCAACCCACACCTCGATCGTATTTTTGTAAAGGCGGAATTTCTGTGGAAGCGTCCGGTAGTCATCAACGAAGTATCTTTTGCTCCCAAACCTTTATTGGAACAAGGAATTTTCACTTGTGGAGATGCTGCTGGAATGATTGCACCATTGTGCGGAAATGGCATGGCAATGGCGTTGCACGGTGCAAGCCTGCTTACCGGGCTTTTGGTCGATCATTTTTCTGGTAGGCTTTCGATTTCGGAACTGGAACAACGCTATGTTAAAGAATGGCGGGCACTGTTTGCCCTACGACTGCAGGTTGGTAGGAATGTGCAACAACTGTTTGGAGCTCCTGTAACCACCGAATGGGTAGTACGCTTGTTCAAAGCGCTACCGCCCCTCACCCGAGCGGTGATGAAACAAACCCACGGAAAATCTTTTGAAGCATTTGCCTATTAAATCTCCACGAAGGCAATCAAAGTAAAGAAAGCGATCATCGCTACCGAAGATATCAGGTTGAGTCGCATCGTAGACCTAAAATCGGCCCTTTCGGGATGGTTCCAGGTGCGCCACAACCACCAGGCAAAATAGCCTATCGGCGGAGCCAAAAACGCCTGGAAAACTAAGAAATATCCAAAATGGTGGAAACGCTCGAAATAGAAAAGAAACCCTAAGGCTGCCATGCCAAAAGCCAGAGCGGTAAACACAAAAGTGCCGCGAATACCCAATATTCGACTCAGTGTTTTGTCGCCTCTACGGGCGTCTTCTTCGTGTTGGTAAATCTGAGTCATGGGGTAAGAGCCGGTGAGCAACAAAGTCATCAGCAGAGCCGGCAACCAGATGTCCATTTGCAATGCCGCTCCCCAAGACAACCCGTCTAAGGCCACCAAGGTCATGAAGTAGGTAACCGCCCCCTGGAAAAAACCTACGACTAACAAACCGCCAATGGGATAGGCTTTTAACCGAATTTTATCGTGACTGTAGGCCTTGGAAGCCAAACCATAGAGTAACAACAGGACCACAAACTCCCAACCGAAATACATGCCCAAAAGGAGTGCGAAGCCATCAAAAAGCAATGAGGTTCCCAATAAATCACGGGTGACTTCGGGCGGTTTTTCCAACCCGCCAATGCTGTCTTCGTCTTTATCATAATAACTGTTGTAGCCGTTGCTCGCCGGATACAAAAACAGGTGAAGGATAACAAACAACAAGAGGTATTCCCAGTAGTTGGAACTCGCTGCCTGACTGGCTGCAAAGCAAAAAACCGGAAGCAGAAAAACCGAGAAAGGAATGCGAAGATGCAGAAGAGTGGACCGAGTTATCATAACTTTGATGGAGCGTAAGATAACCATTCTGCGGGGAGTCCCTGCCTATGCCGAACCGATTCATTACCCATATAGGGACTGCCACACCTCCCACCCGTATCGTTCAAAAAGATGCCGCACAATGGATGAGTCGTGCACTTGAGCTAGACCGCTCAAAAGATCGCATTCTGAAAACCATCTATCGGGCCACAGCTATTGAGTCGCGCTTTACCGTGCTTCCCGATTATGGACAAGAAGCAGGGTTCAACTTCTTTCCCAACACCAGTGGATTGGCACCTTTTCCAGGAACTGCCGAACGCATGGAGATCTACCGAAAGGAGGCCCTACCCTTGTGCATAGCGGCCATTCGCAATGGAATTCCGGAAGCTGAGCTTTCGGGCATTACACACCTGGTAGTGGTAAGCTGCACCGGTTTTTATGCTCCAGGAGTGGACATTGAGCTCGTAGAAGCACTTCGCCTGCCTGCATCGACTCAGCGCACCATGGTTTCCTTTATGGGGTGTTATGCGGCATTTAATGGCCTAAAAGTGGCGGATGCATTTTGCCAGACCAACCCCAATGCCAAAGTATTGATGGTTTGCGTAGAATTATGCACCCTGCATTTCCAAAAAACATGGACGGAAGACAACTTGATTGCCAACGCTTTGTTTGCCGATGGCGCGGCTGCAGCCCTTGTCCAAAACCATCCTAAAGGAGAGACAAACCTGGAATTAACGCACTTCTACTGCGACCTTGTTGCGAAGGGAAAAACCGATATGGCCTGGAACATTGGCAACACCGGATTTGAAATGCAACTTTCTTCTTATGTTCCCAACCTATTGGAATCGGGCCTTAAAAACATGCTGCAAGGCTTGAACTTTTCGCCAAAATCGGGTTTTCGACTAGCTGCACACCCTGGTGGTAGAAAAATCCTGGAAGCCATCGAACGCGCACTGGACTTGGACACCAGCGCCAACCAAGCCGCCTATTCGGTGCTCAACGCTTATGGAAACATGTCGTCCGCTACCATTTTGTTTGTGCTCAAAGCCCTGTTGGAAAGCCCGGAAGCGCTACAATCCAATGACCCCATTTTGAGCATGGCTTTCGGACCTGGCTTAACCTTGGAATCGGCTTTATTACGTTACCACGACCGTACTCCATGAGCCGGTTTTCGCAACGTTCTTCAGAAACGGAGTTGATGGACGACCTGGAGTTGGCCAATGACGCCTTACGCAAGAACCTCGACGAGCTGGAAACCATCAACACCTATTTGGGAGGCAATGCCGTTACGCTAATGGGTTTAAACCAGCTTTTGTTGCCCAACTACCCAAATAGTGATCGCACGATTCGCATTGCTGACCTCGGCTGTGGTGGTGGCGATGGCCTCCGAGCCATGGCTCGATGGGGACGGAAAAAGGGAGTAAAACTGGAACTCATTGGAATTGACGCCAATCCATTCATGCTCGAATATGCCAACGAAAAGGCTCGAAACTATCCGGAGATACAGTTTGAACAGCACAACATTTTTGATCAAGACTTCCAACGGCAGCCGTACGACATCATCACTTGTAGCCTTTTTTGTCATCATTTCTCCGATGAAGAATTAGTACGCTTTTTTCAGCAGTGGTACCAACAAACTTCCATGGGTGTGGTGATCAACGACATTCATCGGCATTACCTGGCCTACCATTCTATTTATTGGCTCACCCGGATCTTCCGAGGGTCTTATCTGGTGAAAAATGATGCGCCACTTTCGGTGTTGCGGGCGTTTAGCGATAGGGAATTGAAAGAGCTTATGGCTCAAGCCGAAATCAATCCATTCAAGATGAGTTGGAAATGGGCCTTCCGTTGGCTGCTCCTTTTTGGGAAAGCGGTGAAAAGTTAAATGCCTCCAAACAGCAGGTTGGCCTGTAAACTGCGCAAACGAAGCGTATCCAAAGAATCTGCGTTCACCAATTGACAGTCAAATTGCAAACCCGTCAAGAGGTACTGTCTCCCCTCGCGAACAAGACTTTGAGTAGACTCAATATTGAAAAAGCTCTGCTGCTGTGGCAACAAAATGGATTCGTATACCACCCCACCAATCGTAGTAAGCACGACTTCTACCCTTTTGGTCTGAAAGGGGTCGGCATCAATTGGAGGAAGCAAAAAAGCATAGTTGAAACTATCCATTTCTACGGTTTGCTGCAGGTCTGGGAAAGGATCTTCGAAGGGTACCTGGTGGTTTCGAATGTAAAGGTCGATACGGCCGAAATGGCGCTGGCGCTGATCGATCATAGAAAATTTCCACAACCGTAAGTCTTGGTTATCGACTACTTCGGTCTCTGCCACAACCGAGTCTAATCCTGCGGAGTGGCTGAATGACATGCCATCGAGTTCAGCAGAAAGTACTACAATCGGAGCGCCATCTCGTGGCTCCGGCAACGAATTTTCTTCACACCCCCAATACAGCAATGAGCCAACAAAAGCCAGCAAACCAACAAGCTGATTGCGGAGTTTTAGTCGCATCGAGGAAGAGAATTAGTAAAGCTTCAAGCGGACGTAGACCTGATAGTCACGTTGCAGGTCGGTGGAATTCACGCCATTTTCCAGGGACATCGATTCCTGCGTGAGGTCATTCAAACCCTGGTTCATCCTAGCTCCAAATGCTACCCGACGAGAGGCCTGTAATTCGTAACCCAAGGTCAATCCAAGGCTTACCCGATTAAGGCCATGCATGTATCCTTTCTTAGACCCCAGGTTGGCCTCTTGGTAACCGTCATTGCTTTCTACCACATCCAGGCGTTCGCTGGAAGTGTTGAGCAGGATAGAGGTAAACATCCCTCCGGTGAAGGAGTGCAGGTTGTTTAAACGGTAACGGGCCGAAATGGGCAAGTGAAGGTATTCCAAAGATTGAATGGTGACCTGGCGGGTCACTTCTTCCCTTCGCAAGAAGAATTGTTCTTCAGTGGTAGAAGTTCTCAAACGGTTGCCGTTTCTACGGAGGTAATGTACTTCCCCAATAATGCCTAGACGGGTGTTGATGTTGTAATCCAAGCCCACACCAATGAGTGGTGACAATTCCCAGTTGCCTTCCTCGGTACTGAGGTTGGAAAACCCTTTGCCCCAAGTAGCACCTCCAATGAAAGAGACTTCCCAACGGGCCAATAGTCGGTTCTTAAAGTTTGGAGCTGGTGGCATAGAAGCCAAAACAGCGGAATCTATTTGCCTTACCACATGTGGTGGTACTTCCGCAAAGCCATTTTCATCTTCCAAAAAGCTGTAGTTCCAACCCAAAGGCATGATCGGGCAATCATCCCGGTACACATTGGGTAGGCCAACAAATGGCTTTGATTGGAGCAATCGAAACCGATGATTAATTCGAATCGGGGTTTTAGATGCTCGGGAAGCAAGGGTTGCCTGCACCGGTGTTTCGGTAGGCAGCACAATGGCCTGAACATCGGATACGGCTACACTGCTCGTAGCCAACCAGTTTCTTGTTTCAGCTTGCGCTTGAGCCTCAAAATATTCGTCGGAAAATACTTGGGCAGCGGAAAGTTCTGCGTTTCCATTACCGAGAGGCTCGTAGATGTCAGGGGGTGTTTCGCTTGTAGAAAATACGGTTAAGGTAACTGCAGTAACCACCGAAAGGGTACTGAGGGAAACTCCCGCTATTTTTCCATGAATAAGCTTTCCGAGTAGTACACTTCCCAGAACTGCTTTGGGCAAACCAGCTTGAACAACCTCCCAATTAGCCTCAAGGCCTCTAAGGTCGCCTTGCCCTTCAAAACCATCTTTGAAGTGCTTGTCAATATCCGAACCCGGCTCAAGCATTTGCTACTGCGCGATAAGCAACTTTTTGACGAAGTTGTTCCTGCAATTGTTGGCGACCAATGTACAAATGCCATTTGGAGGTACCCACACTAATGCCCAGTTTTTCAGCAATTTCCTTGTGGGAATATCCATCGAGCGCATACAGGTTAAAAACTGTGCGGCTCATCGGTGTAATATCCTCCAGCATTCGGTACAATTCCTCCACTTCCAGATTGTACAACCCCATGTTGGTTTCTTGCCCGGTTTCAGCTTCGTAATCGAAGTTCATCCGCTCCAGATAACTCTTCTGCGATCGGAGGTGATCCAATGCAGAATTGATCATGATGCGCTTTACCCAGCCTTCGAAACTACCTTTACCCATGGATTGGTATTTCTTGAGGTTTCGAAACATTTTGAGAAAACCAGTATTCAGTATCTCAAAGGCATCGTCTTCATTGCGCGCATATCTACGACAAACCACTAGCATATGACCATAGAGCATTTCATAAAGCTCTTTTTGGGCCTTGCGGTTGTTTCGAATGCAGCGCTTGATGAGATCGGATTGCATGTACTGAAGCTGCCTAAGGGTCGACTGGTTCGAAAGAAAAATATATTGATGCTGGGTGAGTAACCGGGCGAAGGACTAATATACAAACAATTTATTTTCCGGTATCTTATTTTCATTTATTGCCCCGTTCAAATCCTGGTTTTCAGTGGATTTGTACCGATCAATTGCAGGCTTGATCTCATTTAGTTCCAGTGCATTCCCAAGGCCAATAAGTGCGTCTCCTGCGGTCGTTTTCGTATCTTCCGGCCCAAACGACCCTTAACTTTAAACTCATGAGTCAACCCGTCATTCTAGTTCCTACTGATTTTACCAAAGTGGCCGATACAGCCTTGAGTCACGCAGTTCGTATTGCCCGCCAATCCAACAGTGAGATCAAACTTATTCACGTGGTAGACAATGCCGATGAAGTAAAGGCTACCAAAAAGATCATTGAAGATGTAGCCGAACGCGCAGCAGAATGGTATAAATTAAAAGTATCTGGCGCCATTCGAATTGGAAACATCTTTGAAGACATTGGAGATGCTGCAGCAGAATTGGATGCCAAACTTGTTATCATGGGAACACACGGACTGAAGGGCATTCAACACTTGGTGGGGGGCTATGCGCTAAAGGTGATTACCCACTCCCAGATTCCTTTTATCGTGGTTCAGGAAGCGGCCAAAGAAGGCAATTACAAGCGCATTGTTGTTCCGCTCGATTTGTCAAAAGACACCAAACAAAAGCTCGGTATTACCGCCCGGCTGGCAGAGCTCTTTCACTCTGAGATCAAAGTAATTTCTCCTAAAACTTCGGATGAGTTCCTCAACAATCAGATATTCAGGAACATCGCCTTCACCAAAAAGTTTTTGTCGGAACGCAACATCCCCCACACGACAGAGATTATCGACCTTGATGGGTCATTTGCAAACACGGTGATCGGCTACGCCAAAAAAGTGGACGCTGACCTCATTTCGATTATGAGTCATCAAACCATGATGTTCTCTAACATTTTTGGGGAGAGCTATCAGCAAAAGGTGCTCACCAATGATGCTGGGATTCCTGTGATCGCTGTGAACCCTAAGCCTGTTACTGTTTAATTGCCTGTAGATTAGAGGTTACGCCAGTTGGTCAACCTCCGGTATGTTTAGGCATTACGCCTTTTTTGAAGAGCCCGGTTTCCGGGCCTTTTTTCTTTTTATCCTTCCGGGCTATTTTGCGCTTGTTGCGCACAAAGGCATCTGCGTCAATGGACCGTTTCTTTCGCTTGGCGATTTTCGGATTGCTAAAACCCAGTTTACGCCCATGGCGTTTGTTGGCCCTAACACCATCGGGCGCCACACGGTGATCGTTGAGAACTCTATTGCGAGATGAAACTTTGACCGCAAACGGGTCTCCCTGCTTGCGTGACTTTTTGGGCGATCTCACTTTTACAGAAAAAGCATCGCCTTTAGCCGATTTCCGACTGGATTTTTTGGAGACTTTTACTGAAAACGCATCACCTGCCGATTTTCTTTTTTTCGCCTTGCCGACCTTAATGGAAAATGGATCGGAACCATTGGTGCCTCTTTTGGCGCGAACCGGCTTACTGAAGGGGTCCTTACCCGACTTCGACTTTCGCGCTTTGGGAGCTTTCGTGGAAAATGCATCACCTTTGGCCGCCTTTCGGCTTCCCTTTTTTCCACCTCCACCCAACTGTTTTAATGCCAGTTCACCCTCCGCTTCATGCGCAGGTACAACCAACTGATCTGGCAACAGTCGAGGCCTTTGTAGGCTCAACCCCGAAGGCAGGTTTTCTGGCTGAAAAGAGAAACGCCTCCGTTTGCCTCTTGCCTTTTTCCGATTAACCCTTTTACTAAAGAAATCGGTTTTGCCGCGAGCGCGGTCTCTCTTACGGGCTCGGGTAGGCTTCGAATACGAGTACTTTTTCCCGGAATATCGCCCTTTTCGCACCTTACGGGCAAAACTATCGTTCTTGCCCTTCCCAACCTTTGATTTGCGTCTTTTTTGCCTTTTGGGTACCACTCGGCGTTGACTGAAAGCATTTCGCCTTTTCTTTTTCAACGTGCGCGACCGGTTCATATTCCTACCCCGATCGCCCGACCTGGAAAAAGCAGATTTTTCCACCCGATTGCCAGGCACACTGGCACACTGCGTCAAAGAAAACAGAGCAATAGAAAGGAAAATGTAGAGCAGGTAAACGCGCAATGGGGTCGGCTTAGTTAAGTGGCAAAGATATTAACAAAAGTAGGGGTGGTGTTGATAAGAAATCATAACATTTATTCACATTCAATCGTACATATCGAGTCTATTCTTAACAAATCAGCGCCCCATGCAAGCAAAAGAGATTCGTCCGTATTACCAAAAACATTGCCGCTTTAGAATGCGATCTGGCAAGGTTGTATACGGAGTAATCTGGTCAGATGTTCACCAACATTATTTTGCAAGTCATCGGGAGTTCGAAGCCTATCAAAGCGCCATTCAAAACCGGGACAAAGCAACATGCCAACGCCTTCGTTTTCCGGTGGACCTCAACGAAGTAGTTGCGGCCGAACGCTTAAATTAATTTCGTAAGCTTTACAACCGCGCCCTAAGGGTGAGAATAAAGTTTCTTCCGGGTCCTGAAATTCCTGATGCAAATGGTTTATAGTGGCGATCCAACAAATTTTCAACCGCCAGTTGTAATCCAAATGATTTAGACATCTGGTAATTTCCCTTCAAATTCAAGGTATACCAGGATGGTGCTCCATCCACTGTTGCTTCTTCCGGGTTGTCTACTCCTGAAGGAGAATAATCTTCAATGCGTTTCCACCCATTGAACATGGTGAAAAAGCTTCCTTGCACTTTGCCTTTCAAAAAATTGAGCCCCAAACGGCCAAAGGTTGGAGGAATATGGCCCAGCGGAACATCCTCAGAAAGGTCTCTTCCGAAAGTATAGGTATACCGGCCTGCAAAATCAAAAAAGCGATTCAGCTTCCAATCTATACCTGCGGTTCCCCCATAGATCACCCCCCGATTGGAATTGGTGTTGGATTGCAGGTTGAGCATTTGCCCATCAAACATGAGGGAATCTTGACCGTTCAGTTGCACATCTGTGCGCACCATTACATTTTGCAACCAAGAATAGTACCCGTTGAGGTGAAGCTTTAAACGCTTTTCAAAAAAGGATTTGGAAACCGTCAGCTCTGCGTTGTATACATATTCTGGCTTCAAATCATTGTTGGGCACAATCAGGTTGTCGCCATTCTCAAAAATTTTACCGATGTCGTCCACATTGGGAGCTCTAAAACCCGAAGAAGCAACGCCATTGATTTGCCAGCCGGGCGAGGGACGATAAATCAAACCTACACTTCCTGTCAATGCTCCGTTTTTATTGTCGATGCGGTTAAAAGGCAAATCGTAAATGTTGGAATCGATCTCTGCTTGTAGCGACACAAAGCTGTAGCGGGCACCCAGATTGGCAATCCATTTTTTACCAAAGTTCTTTTTGTAACCCAGGTAAACGGCAGCACTTTGCACCTCACTTCCTCCATCGGGATACCGGGTAGCCCGAAATCCGATTTCTTCCGATTCGATGTTTTCAGTAAAAGCATTGGAAGTTACTCCATTGTGTAGCAATTCTATACCGTATTGCAAAGAAGAAAGGGTGTCGATTATTTTTCGGAAATCAGCATTCAAACTGGCCACCTTTACTTCTTCCTCGTTGTGTTGGGTTTGGGATTGACCAAAGCGCCTGCTTATCCGACTCTCCTCAATATCCTGATAGCCAGCCGTTATTTTTAAGGTGTTGAAAAAGGTATTGGAAGAGCGTACAATGGAAGTAAGCGAGGTAAACAGCCTCTTTTGTGGTCCATAGTGCCAATCGGCATACCGCAGGGTAGAGTCGTTGTCAAAAATCGTGAGGCGATCGTACCGCGGCACATTAGAGCTGGTGGAAAACTGGGTATTTAAGATCAAATCAAGGTTGCTGTTTGGCCGGTACAACACCTTTTGCATCACATCGTACTGCTCGTACCCCGACCTGCGCATACGGTTGGGATCGGAGTTGGGCACCATTACATCTTGACCGTTGATGCGGTCGGCGTAGAAATTGATCTTTCCAAAGTCGGGATACGCCGAACTCCGGTTGCTTCCCATTTGCAAGTCGCCAAAATTGGAGTAGGTAATACTGGAAAGGAATCCAATTTTCTTGTAGCCCAGCTCAACATCCGCGTGCGTAGTAAATTCACGCGTAGCACTTGCGCCTCGGGAAAAAGTTTGAACAAAAGCTCGGGTGCTGTCATTTTGCGCCAGTCGAGGGTTTCGCGTTACAAAGTGCATCACTCCACCAAGTGCATCACTTCCATACATGACCGAGCCCGGGCCGAAGAGTACTTCAACCCGCTCCATGTTGTTGTTATCTAAGGTGATGACATTCTGCAGGTGGCCGCTCCGATAAATGGCATTGTTCATTCGAACACCGTCTACCACCAACAACACCCGGTTCGCTTCGAAGCCCCGCAATACCGGACTCCCCCCTCCTACCTGGCTTTTTTGCACCAATACCTCACCGCGTGTTTGCAAAAGATCAGCGGTAGTGGCACTGTTGCTCAAGCGAATTTCTTTGCTGGAAATGGTCTGAATGCGGTACGGAACTTCTGATTTTTTCTCCTCATGACGGGCTCCTACAATGGTCACTTCCCCAATACTCTGGAAAGTACTGCTAAGGATAAGGGTATACCCCCAGTCTTTCAAATCCGACTTCACAATGGTGAAAGATTCGTAGGCAGGGTGCTGGAAAACCAGCGTATCCGTGTCTTTGAATTCGTTTAGAATGGCGAGGCCGGTAGAGTCGGAAAGGGTAGAGGTTTTGCGCTGGGTATCGTAAATGAAAACATTGCTAATGGGCCGAAAGTCCGATTCTGAACGCAGGCGCAACTCTTGCGCCCAAGTGTGGTTGCTGAGCAAAGACAACAACGCAACCAGGCACACCAAAGCTGGTTTCCAAAATCGGACGGTGATGGGTTGTAGCGGTTTCATTCACTCAAAGCTTCAAGCACCCTTCTTGATTTCAACTCCTTGAAGTGTTCCAGGTGAACTTGATAATAGCGTAGCAGTAGGTCTAACAGACTTTTTCGCTCTGTTCTTGAAAATTTTAAGCCGCCAATTGCAGCAAATTTCGTGCCTGATATTGCACCTAAGTGCTCCACCGCTTGCCCGTCAGCAACATCGCGGTGGGTGGGTGAAAAAGAGGAGAAACGGCCTTCGCGGAGATCGAAATACATTTCATTAGGGTGTTGCTGCTCTTGCAGCGCAAACCCTAAAAAACCTGCAAACTTCACCAGAAACCAAAGATGAAAGTTGAACGGACAAGCCGCCACCTGATCTAAGTAGTTGCCACAATCAGCCAGGAAATCGAACAGGTCTTCGTCCGGTTCATCCTCCTCTAAGGATTTGTAGATGACCTCGGCCAGAAAAAACGCCATGCTTTGGCGGGATGGATCAAACGGAATGGATTGATAAGGAACCTCCAATTTGATTTCTTTAATGCGGTGGAGCGTACTCCGCTCGCTTCGGTACACGACCAGATCAAGTTGATTGAAAGCTTGAAACCAACCTGCCTTGGTTTTGGATTTCCGGCTTCTGGCACCGGGCACCAGGTAGGATTGCAAACCGAATTGGCGCGTGTAGATGCGCACAATTAAGCTGCTCTCAGAATACTTGGATTTATGGAGTACGATGCCCCCCGTTTTGTAGAGCATGATGGTAGGCCACAACCGGCCAAAGCGTCAATTCACGAATAGTATTTTCGAAACACAGGTATTTTGTCCCAGTGGATCGCTGCAATATACAAGATACACCCCGGTAGACGCTTTTTCACCATTAAAACTTCGACCATTCCAGGTGGCCTGACCTCCATCGGTAATGGTTTCGTAAACAATGTTGCCTTCTACATCGGTAATTTTCACATTGCTGTTGCGGATGAGACCCGAGATAGCAATTTGTCCGGTATAATCCGGTGGAACCGGATTGGGAAAAGCATACACATCGTTGCACTGAAAACCACCTTCGGTAGCGGTTCCCCGGTAGGCAATTACGCCCTTGTCCGTAGAAAAAATCACTTCTCCATTGTCCGAATCGATGCTGATGTGCAACACGTTGTTGGATAACAGAGGACTATTGTCAGTCGTGAAGTGCAGGATTTCTTCAGTTCCATCTGCCGACATTAGAAATACACCCGCCTTCTCGGTGGCAAACCATTTGCGATCTGCTCCATCCACGGCAATAGAGGTTACCGTTTCGGTTTCCAATAAGATTTTGGTTTGCCCATCTTGCTGTACGAATATTTGCTGGGCATCGATCGCACCGCCAGAAAACACGTCTCCGGGAGAATAGAAAACCGCTACACCCAAGTCAGTTCCTACCCAGATTTCTCCGTCCTGGTCTTCGGCCACACAAAAGGTAGTAGGGCTGGGCAAGTTTCCTCCTCCTGGAGCAGTATTCAAAATCCGGGTACGATCATCGGTAAAATTGTTCAAGGTGCCATTGTCGTCAAACACCAACAAACCCGCCCGGGGCATCACGATCCACTTCCGGTCAAATTGATCGACCATTACCTGACTGAAAAGGTCGGTGCCCGTAGCTGCAGCCAATCCATAAGACACAAAGTTTCCTCCGTTGGTCAGCACAGCCACGTTTTTTTCCACCTTATTCAAAGACATCCAAAGGTTGCCGTTTTGATCAAAGTCGAGCCCTCGAACACCTACCCAATTGAAATTGGGATTGGTGGGGTCTTCTTCTTCCAAAATACTATTGGTGGCATCGAACACACTGGTCACCACACCATCGCGGAACTCGATCAAGCCGGTACCGAATGAGGCTCCGTACACCAAAGAAGGATCTTCAGGATGAACCGCAAAGTTGACAATATCGTGAAGTGGCTCAAGAATAGCATCTGATGATTCAGAGATGAGGCTCCAGGATTCGTCTGTTCTACGGTAAACTTCTGCTGGAAAAAAAGCACTCGATTTTTGCGAAATCACATTGCCCGCAGCTATCCAGAGGTCGCCATTGGAGACCATGGTGCTGCTTGTATTGGCGCGAAAAGGGCCTTCCGGCGTAATGACATCGTATTTAAAATCGTCGATCACTTTCACCAAACCCTGGTTTCTATCGGCAATCCACATGGTACCGTCGGTAGCCATTGCAATGTGTTGAGGCGATGGCGGAAGCTCAGAGAAATAGGAAAAAATGTTTTGTACTGTTTCAAAGTCCTTGTTGTAAGTCGTTACTGTATTGGCGTGCGTTACTACGAGGTTCTCGCCCACCACCTCCATGTTTCGATTGTTGAGCCCTGCAAAAACCGTAAAGGGACTCCATTGCTGGGTATCGAAGTCATACACAATGGCACTGTCATTATTGAACACAATACTTCGGTAGTTGGCGTAGAGTTTACCATTGAAAAAGTCAATCTCCTGGAAATAGGGAATACTCGAGTAGGGCAAGTCGGCAAACTTCTGCCAGGAATCAGGTGCCCAAAGTGCCGGGCCGTTCAGAGCGGCAAAGTATATGCCCAAACTTGTGGTGGCAAATAGCTGATTTCCATCCGAGGTAATATCGAACACTTCTAATTGGGAGCCATTTTCCCCAATGAAAAAGGTTTCTCTTACCTCCGGGCTTCCGCCAGCATCAAATCGAATCCAAATGATGCCGAAACCACAAGCGAGGTAGATGTCCTCTTCTAAAAAGTAAATGTTGTAAATGGTCTTAGGGCTTACCTGATTGTCACGCAGTATATCAGCCATGTTGATGACCCGGTTGTCGTTGATGAAATCCAGGTTTCCGTTGGAATATCCTACTACCACAAAACCAGAAGCCGGGTGATAACGCATGACTTCAACTCCTACATCACTAAGTCCAGAAATACTGTTGAGCCGCTCTACGCTGTTGTCGTTCAACCCAAAGGTGAAAAGGCTGTGCGGAGTAGCGGCATAAATGGTGTTTGGCGTAACGGCTACCCATTGGCCTTCACGGTAGGGCAAATAGTCGCGCCACTGCCCTACCCCAACCCCTTGGGCATATAGCTGCCCCCAAGGCAAAAGCAATACCCCGATCAAGGCCCCAATAAAAGGCTTCAGCAGTTTCTTAGACCTACTTTGGTTTCCACTTAGTTGCTTTGTCATGGCTATTGATTTAGCAGCAAGAGTTTGGTAGTGCAAGCTTCTCTGCCTCCTGGCTTTTGAGTAAACATTAAATAAATACCTGAACTGACCGGTTCTCCATCGAACCGCATCTGATCCCAAACCAGACTTTCACCATCCGAAAGGGCTTCGTAAACCAAGTTGCCCGCAAGATCGGTAATTCGAACCACAGCATCGGTTTGTAGCCCGGAAATGGTGATCCCGAATTGGTGTTCAGGTGGTACTGGATTAGGATAAGCGTACACTTCGCTACAATCGATGCGTGAATTGACTTCTGTAAGTGAAAACGCCAGCAAGCCAAGATCAGTACCTATATACATCGTTTGGATGGAAGGATCGTATTCCAGCGCAATGATGGAATTCGAAAAGAGGGGGCTATCCGATTGGGTGAATTGTGCCAGTACTTGCTCTCCTTGCTCGTCAAGGACATATAAACCTCGGTTTTCGGTGCCTACCCATTTGCGGTTTTGGTGGTCTACGGCCAAGGACTTTACCCAAGCATCTTCCGGAATAGCAATAGCACGTGCCGCATCAACAACCTGATTCTCCCAAATGGTTTGTTCAGGATCGACGAATTGAACCAGGCCTGAAGAAGTTCCGATCCATACGTTAGTATCCAAATCTTCCGCAATGCAGTGCAACTGATCGCTCGGAAATCCACCTTCTCCCGAATTTTCGGTAAGAATGCGGGCCCGATCGTCGGACACATCTTCCAGCGTACCTTCTTCCCGAAAGATCAAGACCCCACCACCTCTCGGTAGAATGGCCCATTTGGTTCCGGAACTGGCAATTAAAGTTTGATCTACAATGTGTCCCTCCATCCACTCCGAAAGGTCGAACGTGTGCCACTCGCCCGCAGGAGTTTTTACCGAAAACGGATTGTTGACCGCCGTGTTGGTCACCCAAAGATTGCCATCCCGATCGTGGTTCAAATCGGTGATGCCTATCCAATTCCAAGCCGGGTCAGCGGCTGGCATCCGGGAAAGCGTGCTGTTCTCGTGGTTGTAAGAGCCAATCAAGGTTCCGTTTTGAAACTCCCAAATACCATCTCCCAAACTACCGGCATACACATGCGTCTGATCCTGTGGGTCACTTTCGATAGCAATGAAATCAAAAACGGTATCCAATCGAGAATCCTTCCACCGGTCTACCGATAACCAATCGCCATTGGAAAAACCATAAATGCCTCCTTGGAGCCAACGGTTTCTCCATCCCGAATTTTTACCTCCTGGTGCTACCCAAAGGCTTCCGTTGCGGGCCGACATTCCGGTAATAGCAGAACTCGGAGGCCCAAGCGCCCGCAGCTCTTGAAATTGATTGTCAGTTCCAAAAACCAATCCCTTGTTCAAGTCGGCGATCCAGAACTTTCCCTCATAAAACAAGGCATGTCCCGGTCGTGGAGGAACATCCAATTGATAGTTGGAAACAGCAGATACCGTTTCCCAATTTGCATCTACCACTTGAATCCACTCCGAGTGGGTAATCACCATGCGATTTTCTACTACTTCAAGGTGGTAAGTGCTTTTGTTAGACAGCGTATCCACCACTTGCCAGGCAGAGTCTTTCCAAGTCCACACAGTGTCGGTTCGGTAAGCCTCGTTTCTATGGTTTGCATAGTAGGTTCCTTCTAAGCATGCGATGGCATCCAGTTGCCGTTTTCCCCAGGGCAAGCTTCCGAGATAAGACCAAAAACACGGGTAGGGCAATGTGCCATTGTCCAGCGAAGCAAACCGCGCACCTTTTGGGGTGGCCAACACCATGGTGTTGCCATCCGAAGCAAAATCCAACACTTGCAAAAAACCCTCATCCACTCCTGGGTAATAGAAGTTGCGCACCTCTCTTTTGTCGGGGTCCAGTTCCACCAATCCAAAGTCACAACCGAGATAGAGCCTACCGGCAATCTCTCGAATGCGGTTGATCTTTTTGCCTGAATTGATCGAAGTCAAACGTATGGCAGGTAAGTTGAATAAGTTTCCATTGGAGTAGAAGTCAACATCTCCCGATGCATACCCAATCACCAATTGATCACTGGCATGATGGTAAGCCATTGCCGTAATGTCGAGGTTGGATAATCCTTGCACCTTACTCAATCGTTCTAACTCCCCGGAGGAGCGATGGTATACCAAAACACCATTATCATTGGCAGCAAACGCCTGGTTGGGACTCACCGCTACCAAACGTCCTTTTTGGTAAGAAAGAAATTCTTGCCAATTACCAATGATCGAAGACTGTGCAAAAAGATTACCCACTATATCTACAAGAAATAAGGCGAACAGCAAATATTTGAGGGAACGCCTCACGATAGCGGAGAAGAAACTAAATTGAATCTGGTTTATTGTTTGAGAACGTTCGATTGAAAAAACGGATTCTCAGGAATCGAGTAAAGCTACAGTGTGTCTATCAAATTTACGTTACGGAAGACGAATTGGCTCAATTAGCTCCTCGAATTTTACATAACAATCTGAACTACAGGTTATTAAGTGTTAAAATTGCAAAGTCTCCTGAATCTAATGATCTCCGTATGCCGAAGGGTACAACACCAGCGAGGGCCTTTAGCGGCTTAAATCGCTTTTAAATGCCAATTTCTTTATAAAGCGCTAAAATCAGTAGGCAAAGTCAGGCGATTTGTTCCACGTGGAACATTACCGTCCGATGTGCACCATCAAAACAGAAATGTCCGCAGGAGTGACTCCACTAATTCGGGAAGCCTGACCCAGGGTACTGGGTTGCACCTCCGAGAGCTTTTCACGGGCTTCCATCGAAAGCGCATTGATCTGATGATAATCAAAATCAGATTTCAAAAAGACATCATCCAGTTTGGTCATCTTCTCCGCCAACTCCTTTTCCTTTTGTAGGTAGCCTTCGTACTTTACTTGAATCTCCGATTGCTCCAAAACCTCGGAGCGCAAGTCACCAAGTTGATCAATCAACAAGTTTACATCGGGTTGCTCCACCAGGAGATCTTCCAAATGAACTTGAGGTCGAGAAAGTACCGTTACCAATTTCACCTTATGCTTGATGGGTGTCGTACCAAGTTCCTCGAGTTTTGGATTAATCACCTCTGGCTCCAAACTGCTCTTGCGGTACACTTTTAACAACCCTTGGGTATTTGCCTTTTTCGATTCCATCCGGCTAAGCCGCTCATCTGTGGCCAGGCCCAATTGATGAGACCGCTCAGTAAGACGAAAGTCTGCATTGTCCTGCCGCAATAGAATCCGGTGCTCGGCCCTACTGGTAAACATCCGATAAGGCTCCTCTGTACCTTTAGTTACCAAGTCATCGATGAGCACCCCAATGTAGGCCTCGTCTCTTTTTAATACGAACGGTTCTTTTTCGCTCAATTTGAGGTGGGCATTTATTCCCGCCATCAAGCCTTGACAAGCAGCTTCTTCATAACCGGTAGTACCATTTATTTGACCCGCGAAATACAGGTGCTCAACAGGCTTTGTCTCCAAAGTCAGTTGCAATTGGAGTGGAGGAAAATAGTCGTATTCGATGGCATAACCAGGACGAAACATCTTGGCATTCTCAAATCCTGGAATTAACTTTAAGGCTGCTTGTTGTACTTCCTCAGGGAGACTGGTGCTAAACCCATTCACATAAATCTCTACGGTATCCCATCCTTCAGGTTCAACAAAAATCTGATGACGATCCTTGTCCGCGAATCGATCGATTTTGTCTTCAATAGAGGGGCAATACCTTGGCCCTAAAGATTGAATTCGACCATTGAACATGGGAGATCGATCGAAGCCCGTCCGCAACATCTCGTGAACCTCCGTATTGGTAAAAGATATCCAACAATGGCGTTGCTGCTTCAACTCGAAATGATTCAAATACGAAAACCGACCTGGAATTTTATCCCCATACTGCGGCTCCATCATTTCATAATTCAACGATCGACCGTCAATTCTGGGTGGAGTTCCGGTTTTCATGCGGCCACTTTTGAAACCCAGCTCTACCAATTCTTCAGTAATTCCATAACTGGCACGTTCACCGGCCCGGCCTCCTCCAAAATTCTTTTCACCAATATGGATTAATCCATTTAGGAAAGTACCACTTGTGAGAACAACCGAACGTGCAGATATGACCGTTCCTAAACTTGTTTTTACTCCTGTGACTTTACCACCCTCTACTCGAATTCCCGTAACCATGTCTTGCCAAAAATCGAGATTGGGAGTGCCCTCTAAAATCTTCCGCCATTCATTGGAGAACAACATACGATCATTTTGAGTCCGGGGGCTCCACATGGCAGGCCCTTTACTCCGATTGAGCATCCGAAACTGAATGGCAGACAAGTCGCTCACAATGCCTGAGAAACCACCCAAGGCATCAATCTCTCGAACAATTTGCCCTTTGGCAATTCCACCCATTGCTGGATTACAAGACATTTGCCCGACTCGCCCAAGGTCCATAGTAATGAGCAGCACGCTGGATCCTAAGTTCGCAGCTGCTGCGGCTGCCTCACATCCGGCATGGCCGGCTCCCACTACAATAACATCATACGCTTGCAGCATACTAAATCATATTGTGTTCCACGTGGAACATACTTGAAAATAGAAAGAATAAAGCTGAAATTCAGCGCTCTAACGGCCTAAAATTCACGCAAAGTTAGGTAATAATCTTCTTTGGCGCGCATCGCTACTTGTTCGTCCTGGGTCTTATCCGAGTAACCCAACAGGTGCAATATCCCATGGACGATAACGCGGTGCAGTTCGGTCTTCAAAGATTGCCCCAAGGATTTGGCGTTGTCGCGTATACGATCAATGCTTAGTAAGATATCGCCCGATATTGTCTCACCCTCGCCATAGTCGAAAGTGATGACATCGGTGAAATAGTCGTGGTTGAGGTATTGACGATTGACCGATAGCAGATACTCATCGCTGCAAACTACAATGCTAATGTCTTGTAGTTGCTTACCATGGTCTGTGACCACCCGTTCTAGCCAAGTGCGTAAAGCACCTCGCATTCTTATCTGATACTTGGTTTCTTGGGAATAAAAGCGAATACCGTTCGCCATGACCGACTATTCGGCAGGGGCGGTGGTGCTCGTGTTGAAGTTGAGCTCTACCACACGACCATCCTCTGTAAACTCTACTTCGTCAGCGAGGTTGCGCATTAGAAAGATACCTCTCCCGTTTGGTTTTTCAAGATTTGCCGGGTCAGTAGGATCGGGTAGATTTTCGAAATCAAACCCGGTTCCAAAATCACGGACAAAAAAGGTCAACTTGTCCTGTTCAGTGGTGTAAGTAATTTCTACATCCTTTTCAGGATTCAATTGATTCCCGTGCTGAATTGCATTGTTGACCGCCTCGGTGAGGGCCACCAAAATATTGCCGTAGTGATCTTCGCTGATACTGTGTTGTTCACAGATAGTATCTACGAGTTTATCGACCTGGGCAATGCTCTCGGTTTTGGAGGGGAAGCTGATTTTGCGACTTTCGTTTTCCACAATGTTACTTTTCAATGCCGTTGAAATATTCGTTTACCTTCCGCTTATAAAACGGGCTAAGCGAAGGGGGGACCGTTTTAAGCATCTCAATTTCCCTGTCGTTAACGGTATTGTCATCAAAAAGTTCCGCCGGATTGCGAAAATTGCCATCTTGAGCTTCTCGGGATTCGCGTTTATTATCGAATTCGCGTTCCCTCTCCGCCTTTTCTGATTCCAGAAGACGGGTAAGAATTTCTTGCTGACGCTTTAGCGTTTCTAAGGTAATTCGGCGGTTTACAAGGTCTGTTTCGGTCTCTTCCATCATGTCAGAAAGTTCTTTTAACCGACCTTTTCCCCCTTCATTACCTTCCCCCTCTAATTCATTGGCCAATTTACGCAATTCATTTCGAATTGCTTCTTGCTGTGCTGCAAGCCGCGCCAAGTCCTTGCTAAGACCTCCTCCCATGCCCGGCATACTGCCCGGCTTTTGACCTCCTGGGTTCTTTCCCATCTGTTGCCTCAGCTTTTCTATTTGCTGATTCAATTGCTGTTGCATTTGACGCATATTGCCCATCGATGGCTTGGGCTGACCCTGGCCTGGTTTGGAACAACTTCCGTTGCCTTGCATCTGCTGTTGCATTTGTTGCTGCATTTGCTGCACCGCTTCGTCGAGCATCAAAGCCAGATTGTTGATCGAAGTCATTACATACTGCTGCCGTTTGGTGGCCTTCATGGTGTATTCCCGACCCCGGTTGGGAGGTTGGTTGGTCAACAACTCCATGGCTTTGTCCATATCATTGTTGATGGCGGTCATTTCACGGTTTACAATGGGTTCAATCTGAACTACCCGCTTGCTGAGGGCGAACAGTGAATCTTCAATCACTCGGGCATCATCCCTTAATTTTTTCTGTTGTTGCGTCAATTCACGATAGCGTGGGGCATTGGGCCGCACGTCTCCCAATTCCAGCATCAGTTCTTCCTGGTCGAAAGAGAGTTGTACCAAGTTTTCCAACAATTCCCGGAGCTTGCCCAAGTCTTCCGTTTGACCCTGCTGTTGCATTTGTTGCTGCATTTGCATCAAACTTTGCTGCATTTGCTCCATCTTTTCACCCGCTTTTTTCTGCGATTCGTTGGCCTTTTTGCGCTTGTTGTCCTGAAGCTGTTGCGAGCTGTTTTCCATGTTTTCCTGAATCTCTTGCTGCTCTTGCTCCGTATCGCTCATCTCGTTCGGGTTCTCGAGTTCTTCGTTCTTTTTTTCCAGTTCCTCTAAATCCTTTTTCAAATCCTCGAACTTCTCGTTGAGTTCTTCTTGGTCCTCGCTGAGCTCTTCGCTATCGTTGGATTTATCTTCAGTTTGCTCGGCCAACTCTTCTTGCTCCTCTTTCAATTCTTCCAATTCTTCAATGGCGTCTTGCAGCTTTTGCTCAAATTCCAACTGCTTGAAAATTTCCAGGTTCCGATCCAGCTCTTTTTCGATGTCTTCGTTGCTCAATTCCATCTGCTCCAACATCTCCTGAAGCTTCTCTTTGTTCATGGTCTCCATGAGCTCTTCCAGTTCATCGAAGAGCTCCTTCATTTCGTCGGTCATCACCTTTTCGAAGAGCTCTTCCAGCTGCCGTTGCTTTTCCAGCAACTGTTCGTCCATGGGAGAAAATTCATTGCGTTCGAGGTTGTTTTGCTTGTTCTCGTTTTTGATTTCCTCGATCTGGTTTTCCAGGTTCTTCTGTTTCTCTAAAATTTCCTGGAGGTTCTTTTTCTCTTGCCAACCCAGTTTTTTCTTTTCCAGCAACTTCTTGTTCAATGCGTCAATGTCGTTCTGCAAATCGCGCACGTCGTCGAGGCTTTGCTCCAGGTCTTTCTTCAATTCCTGGTTGTTTTCGTCTGCCTTATCGGCGATTTCTTCACGGGTAGGAGCACGAAATACTTGTTTCTGAGTGCGGGTAGACTTACTGCCCGAAACGCCATCATTGTCCCATACTTCGAAGTAGTATTCGATTTGATCGCCGGCCTCCATGGAGAGGTCCGCAAAGTCCCACAGGTGAAAGAATTGCTGTTGGGTAGCGGTAGGAGCAATGCGGATAGCTGTCGATTGCATTTCACTCGGACCTTTGGCGTTGCCTTCTGCATCCACAAAGCGATAATGGAACGTCAACTGCTTGAAACCGTAATCGTCTTCAATGGTACCTCGGAAATAGATTCTCCGTGAAGTTGTACTGTCCTCTTTTTGTTCCAGGCGAATAGCAGGATAAGCATCAGGTACTACGTCGATTGCATATAATACAGAATCTTTGCTGCGAACGAATTCATTCTGAGTGGTTACAGCATAGCTGGTGCTTTTCAAAAAACGGTTGGAAAAACGGTATTCGTTTTCGCCCACAGGCTCTAAAGCCAGTGAAGAATCGGCAAAGCTCACCCGAACCTGTTCGGTATTGCGCGTAGCAAACTTCCAATTCACCTTGGTCCCGGCAGGAATCAACAAGTCTCCTGTATTTTTCACGGTTTCATTGGACTTTCCGAGGTAGGCAGGATACTCCAACCGGATGTCAAAATTCAAAAGCAGTGGTTTGGGAAGAGCGGTTAATTCATGCTCTTTGGAATCTACTTCGTCCGCAGTCAAGCGAAACTGAGTGGATTTTTGAAGGTTTTTGAAGGTGTAAGAAAAACGGTGCTTCTCAGTAGCTTGAAGCTTGTAACGTCCTCCATCGATTTCAATAAAAACTTCGGAAGGCAGTTCATCTCCTCCGAGCTTCACCTGCAACTCAAAATCTTCTTGTTGCACAGCCTCTAATTTTTCGTTGAGTATCTCGAAGGCAAACGGAGGTGGAATTTCAAATTCCTGGTTGTAGTTCACCAACCGCTCTGTGCTATCGGTGATAATGCTTGGAGCACCAAACACAATGGCCAACATCACCAACAGAGGAGGAAGCGCGTATTTGAGGTATTTGCGGTTTTGACGCAGGTCGATCGCTGCATTGAAAGGTACTGGCGACAATTCGAGTGTCCGCTGCTCAATACTAGCCGAAATCATGGCAGCTTGATTAGGATTAAGCTCTAACTGCTGCTGCAATTGCAATGTATTGGTGAGTTTATCCTGCACTTCACCAAAGTGAGACCCAATGATGTTGGCCGCCTCCGCATGGGAGATTACTTTCCCTAAGCGAAACAAGCGAACAAGTGGGAAGGCGACAAAGCGCACCAGAATGTATCCTGCGGCCAACAGGTAAGAGAAAAACAGCACCATTCGACCAGTGGAGTCGAAGTGCGCTAAATATTCCAATACCGTAACGGCCAGAAAAAAGCCCAAAAGGAGAGAAATGCTGTACAAACCACCCCGAATGAGTTGGTTTTTGTAGTATTTGCGTATGAAGGCGTCCAGCTTGAAAATCAGCTGGTTGGATTGGTTGTTTTCCATGAATCGTATAACGTAACCCTTCACGGGTTTGTTTTGCAACTTATGAAGCTACTAAAGTTCCGAAAATAATGGCCCCCATTCTATGCAGAACCATTCGTTCAGCGGTAACATTTAACAAAAATTAAGCCTAAATCCTGGCCAAAAATTCCAATCCGGAGTTCACCGACGATTAGAAACGATTTGGCTTTGCCTTTTCCTATCTTTGCCGCTCATTTTTAAAAACCTGTAAGCCATCATGGAAAACCGGAAAGTTCGGGTACGATTTGCGCCCAGTCCCACCGGTCCGCTGCACATGGGCGGAGTGCGTACTGCATTGTACAATTACCTTTTTGCGAAAAAACACGGCGGTGATTTCATTCTTCGTGTTGAAGATACCGACCAAACCCGTTTTGTGCCCGGAGCAGAGGCTTACATACAGGAAAGTTTGGCGTGGACGGGCTTAGTACCCAATGAAGGTCCCGCCAAAGGTGGCGAATTTGGTCCCTACCGCCAATCGGAGCGCAAACCGCTCTACCGCCAATATGCCGATGCGTTGGTGGCTTCCGGAAATGCATATTATGCCTTTGACACTTCTGAAGAATTAGAGGAAGTGCGGGAGAAGGCGAAGGCCGCTAAATTGCCCAACTGGCAATACAACCACATTACCCGAAATTCGATGAAAAACTCGCTCACGCTATCGGAAGATGAGACAGAGCGAAAACTGGCGGCAGGCGAACCCTATACCATTCGCCTCAAGATGCCCCGCAACGAAGAGGTGCGGTTCGAAGACATTGTACGCGGATGGGTCGTAGTGAATACGAACAATCTGGACGATAAGGTGATTTTCAAATCGGATGGCATGCCGACCTACCACCTGGCCAATATTGTAGACGATCACCTGATGGAGATTTCCCACGTTATCCGTGGCGAAGAGTGGTTGCCCTCGGCCCCAGTGCACGTGCTCCTTTACCGTTACCTCGGCTGGGAAGCTACGCAACCTAAGTTTGCCCACTTGCCGCTCATTTTAAAGCCGGATGGCAATGGCAAATTGAGCAAACGGGACGGCGACCGTTTAGGATTTCCGGTATTTCCTCTGGAATGGAACGATCCGGCAAAATCAGAGGTTTCTTCCGGTTACCGGGAGAAGGGATATTTCGCTGATGGTTTTGTAAACATGCTGGCCTTTTTGGGCTGGAACCCGGGTACACCGCAAGAACTCTTTGACCTCGACGGTTTGGTAGAAGCATTCACCCTGGAAAGGGTAGGGAAGTCGGGGGCCAAATTCGATCCTGACAAAACCCGCTGGTTCAATCAGCAGTACCTGCGTCAACGAAGTGACGCGGAATTGGCGCAAGGACTACAGCCACTGCTTACGGAAAAAGGAATTGAGGCTGCTCCTGAATACATCGAAAAAGTGTGTGCGCTCATGAAAGAACGTGCCACCTTCATTAGCGATATGCTGGAAGGAATGTATTTGTTTCAGGCTCCTGAAAGTTTCGATGAAAAGACACTGCGCAAAAAGTGGAAGGAAGCAACTCCGGGCATCATGTCGAAACTACGCGAAGAGTTAGCGGCCCTTGAAGATTTTTCGGAGACGAACATTGAGGCCCGATTTAAAGCATTTTTGGAAACCGAAGGCTTGGGTTTTGGAGCAGTATTGCCCAACCTGCGGCTTTTAATCACTGGTGTGGGAATGGGGCCATCGGTTTTTGCCATCATTGCTATGTTGGGCAAAACTGAGGCGTTGAACCGCATTGATACCAACATGCAACACATCGCTACCCTAAAAGCTTCCTGATCTGGCCATGAGCAAACTCGAAGTAAAAGGCATTGAAGTATTCGGCCAACACGGATGCTGGCCACAAGAAAAGCTGACCAGAGGCCGGTTTCGTGTAGATTTAGTCTTGCATACCGACTTGGAAGCAGCGGCAAAATCTGATCAGTTAGAAGATGCGCCTGATTATACCCGGATCATTGCCATTGTGCACGAAGAAATGGCCATTCCATCCAAATTGATTGAACACGTTGGTGCACGGATTCGGGACCGCCTGAAGCTGGAATTTCCAAGCATAAATCGGGTGGTGGTTACCGTAGCGAAGTTGCGCCCACCGGTACGTGAGGTTGTTGGAGAAGTGAATATTACCTTGGAAGGCTAAAGTTTTCTTTAGCCATTGGCGAATGCCACATTTTTGTAAATTTGTCGCTCGCTTGAAAGTAAGGTCGCGTGGCCGAGCGGTTAGGCAGAGGTCTGCAAAACCTCGTACAGCGGTTCGAATCCGCTCGCGACCTCCCAAAAAAAGAGCCGATGGAATGTCCATCGGCTCTTTTTTGTAGCAATTGTCCGTAGGCTTAACTCTCAATCTCAGGGGCCTCATTCAAACTGGCAGTGCTGGCCGCCACAGTGCTTTGACCTAACCGATACATCAATACCTGGCTTTCAATGTGGCGGGTTTCGGTTTTCACCAAATCCAGGTAAGACACCACAAAGAAGAGAGGGCGATTGGCAAAATTAGCCGCCTCCCAGCTTTGATTCTGCTTGGCTTCCCACGATTCCAGGGTGGTGAACGAAAGGTTATCGGAGACCAATTCCTGGTTGGCCACCGGATATTGAGTTAGAGCAAAAGCTTGATAGTCGGCCATTTTTTGGCGCAACATCTTTACCGTCCAATTTCCTTCCTCGGCAAACAATACCTGATTGATTTCTTTTGGTCCAGCCATCCAATTGATTTTTTCAGGGGAGGCATTGCGGGCTGCCTCTACTGAGATGCCATTGGTAGCGGCAATGAGTTGGTACTGCAAATCATCCAGGTGAAGGTAAAGCTCGTTGGCTTTTGAGCGCATTTCCGCAATTTTTTCAGAAGAAGATTGCGCTTTCTCATCTATTTGGTTGGCATACTGGGCGTTGTTTCCCGACATGGTTTCCTGCATGTGATAAGTGCGCTCCATAATGGCGAGAAATCCACCTGAAAAAATCTTGCCGCCTCCCAATTGCGTCAAACCAATGAACAAAAAGATCCCGGCAAAGATCACGATGACAATGGAGGAGCGAAACAACTTGTTTTCAGCAATACGATAGGTACGCACAAAATAGAGGGGCATAAAAAACATCCCCAAAAGGATGGAGCTTCCGTAGATAAGCACACTCGCTCCGGGCCAGTGCAACACCTTAAACAAAGTGGCGATGCCCATGGCAATGGCCGTAATTAGCCCTACAACGGTGGTTACTTTGCTCCATACTCCCTCCGTTTGCTTGAATTGCACGTAGATCATGGTGGGCAGGAAGAGCAAGACAATCAGCGCAATGCCGTTCACCAGCATGATGTTGGCCCCAGGCCAGTGCAAGAGTTTGAAAACGGTGGCAAAAACCGTTAAAAATCCGCCTAAGAGGCCCGAAATGGCCGCTAACTTTTTCATTTTACGTAATTTTAGTGTGATTAAATAAATAGTGGCTTCCTGGGTCCGTTCCAATCCTTTCGGACCGAAGCCATGGATGGACTGTTCGAGGGCTTCGGCAAAAGCCACTCCGCAGTCCATTTTTTGTTCAATAGCGCAGCAAATGTGATCCAGCAACTCCAGTCGGAGCGGTTCGTAGTCTACCCCTTGATCTACAAGGCGGTCATGAACCAAATCAACCCGTTTAGACGATAGCAGTTCCATAACCAGGTTGAGCCGGTGGATCAATAATGAGTTTCATGGTGGCCACAAAGTCGGCAAACTCTTCTACCAACTGTTGAGCCGTAGAGCTTCCGTTATCCGTCAGCGAATAATATTTTCTGATGCGTTTTCCAATGGCTACCTTTTCGATGCTCACCAAGCCGTCGGCTTCCAGCTTGTGGAGTAGGGGGTAGAGCGCCCCTTCGGTAATCACAATTTTACCGTTGGTCAACTCTTTTACCTTCTGGGTGATTTCATAACCATACATTTTTTCATTCCTGGCCAGTAGTTCCATCACCACCGTTCGAAGGGTTCCTTTGAGTAGTTCTTTTGAATACATAAGGCAAATATACATAAGTTTTTTATGTATTGGTGTCAAAGGTATCCTTCTATCTTATGATAACAAGGGCTTGACACCTCCTAACCATTTGATTTAAAGCTGATTAAATAGCCGCAAAAAAAATGGGCCATCCCTTCCGGGATGACCCACTCTCAAGCTTACTGCTGCCCTACTTACTTAATCTCAATCACTCTATTCTTCTTCTTCTCTTCTTTTTTCAAGGGCAGTTCGATGTTCAGGATTCCGTTGTTGAAGGAAGCACTGATTTTTTCGCTATTCACATTTTCGGGAAGGTTGAAGCTCCGGCTAAAGCTGGATTTGCGAAATTCCCGACGGGTGAACTTTTCTTTTTCATCCAATTGCTCGTCTTTCACTTCTGCCGAAATGGTCAGCTGCTTTTGATGTACATCGAGGTTGAAAGCATCCTTGGAAAATCCAGGCGCTGCTAACTCAATTCGGTAGCCGTTTTCTGCTTCAATGACATTGACCGATGGAACAAAGTTCTGATGATCGGATCCTAAGAAGGTACCGAGGTCTTTTTGGAAAAAGTCATCTAAAAGGTGGTTCCAGGTACGGTTGAAACGATAAGTTGAATTGGGACGATACTTTACTAAAGTCATAATTTGGTTCTCCTTGTTATTTGGGTTGTGTAACATTCAAGTTTTAATCTTGAACTGCTTTTGGCAAAGGGTGTACCAACGCAAAAAAGCATCGCATTAAATGCCAAAAAGGCAGTCTATTTGAAAAAAGACTGCCTTTTTGGCACAATTGGTAAAATGACTCCGCCAATCCGTCCTGAACTGTCGCGTCAACTTGCACCTCAACGAGGAGAAAACAATGTAATGCACTCGTGCGGTGTTGCTATCATTTTAAACAAACATTGTTTTTCGGAAGAACAAGCACCGCAAAATCGATTGAAACCCCAAGTGCGTTTCACATCAAGACAGTATGAGCAAGGAACCATGTTGGGAGAATAGCTAACTCCTTCCATCGTTTGAAGCTTTCAAACCTTCGGTTAAGAAATCCTTCAATGGTTTTCCAGCCCTATAATGCTCCATGAGTACGTTGAGAAAATCGGGCTGCAACGCCACATCGGCATCTAACACAGCATAGTAATAGAAAGACTTAAAAAATAGCATGGGCTGTTGCTCGGCTGCTTCTTTGAACTCCGGTGGCAGGCGTTTGTGTGCACCACCTTGCACCCCCATTTTAAAACGCTGAGTAAAATCGGGCGCTTTCATCAAAGCATCGAATTCCTCCAGATTATGGGCAATGTGCTGCCTGAGGTTATAGAGTGGCTCTTTGTCTGGCATGTGAGAGCCACCGTAAATACGGACTTCGGCCGGCCCAACTTCTACATAAAGTCCGGGGCTCGCCTTGTCTTTCCGCCCTTGAGGCGTAATCATGGCTCCCATGTGCGTTTTGTACAGCGTTTTATCCTTGCTGAAACGAATGTCCCGGTTGATGCGGGTAACCGCATTCTTGGCCTGTAAGGTATATTCGGGATCTATTTCCCGAATCTGTTCGATGAGCTCGTCGACCAACCTGGCCCAAGGCTTCTTCACCGTATTTTCATACCGCTTGCGGTTTTCATCAAACCAGGCTTTGTGGTTGTTGGCAGCCAACTCTTTGAAGAAGGCCATGAAATCTTCGGTTATTAGACGCATTGGAATTCGAATTAATGACAAATGGATACCCGGGCAGGTACTGGCCTGCCCAGGAAGAGTATGATGTTAACCAGCAGAATGAAGCGCTACCCGGTTTCCCTCAGTATCGTGAAAAATAGCCATAAAGCCGATCTCATCAGAAATCTTGGTTTTAGGAAGCTCTACTTTCCCGCCCGCTTTTTCTACGCGACCCAAGGGTTCTGAAAGGTCTTCACCTCCATTGAGGTAGATCAAAGCACCTTCAAGCGATGGTTTGTAGCCTGGACCAGCAACCACTGCTCCTCCTACTTCTTGGTTTCCTGCGGGTAAGAAACCCATTTGCATGCCCATGATCTCTTGATGGTGAATATCTGAAGTAAACAAATCGGAGTAAAACTTGCAGGCGCGGTCGAAATTCGCAGCTGGAATTTCAAACCAATTGATTGCATTTGCCATAGGTGTAGATTGATTAATTGGTTAATGATTTTGTACTGTTCAAATGTATCAGAGTCTATTTAAAATGAGCAATAAGAAATTAGCATAACGTAGTTTTCTATTTTTTAATAGATTGGCTTTAATTGAATAATGAATCATTTCAAAGTAAATTCCATTGGTTATTACGTAGTTTTCTATTGAACTCTTTTATTCTAAAAAGAAGGAAAAACCGAAAGCATCATGCGAAAAAAGGGGAACCTACACGCCTTGATTCAGAGCCTTACGCCTTCAGAAAGGCGGCACTTTCGCTTGTATGCCCGGGCAATGGGGTCTGATAAGAACTACCTCGTACTTTTCGATGCGCTATTGGACCAGGAGGAGTTCGACGAAACTGCCTTAAAGCTGCGTTTCAAAGACAGAGAATTTGCCCGGCAACTCCACGTTACCAAAAACTACCTCAGCAAACATATTTTACGCAGTCTCCGACAGTTTCACGCCCGAATCTCGAAGGATGCAGAACTCAAAGACCAGCTCCGAGAGGTCGAACTCCTGTTTCACAAAGAGTTGTTGGATCAATGCCATCATGCATTGAAGGCCGCAGAAAAGATCGGATTGGTCTACGAGCGGTTCAAGGAACTGGCCGAAATTCAGGTTTGGAAACGCAAGCTTCTTTTGGCGCGCTCTTCGATTTTCCAGGAACAGGAGACCTTACAAAAGTTGTTGCACAAAGAGGCCGAATACCTGGAGCAGGCACTACAGGTCAATCGTTATTGGCAACTGATGTTGGGGATGTACCAAAAAGGACTGGGCAACCCGGAAAGCGTTGAAATGGTGCTCAACCATTCCCTCATTACCGACGAAACCCAGGCAAGCAGTATTCAAACCAAAGTGATTCGGCAACACTTGCTATTTGCTGCTCATTCGGTTTCCAACAGACAAAAAGAAGGAAATGCGGCTCTGGACGAATTGATCACACTTCTGGAAGGGCATCCCGATCGGATTAGAGACGACCCTTCTTCCTACATTACTGCACTCAACAACCGTGTGGGCATGCTGATCTTTAATCGGCGAACCGCAGAAGTGCCTCCTTTGCTTGCCAAGATCAGAGAGGTACCCGAAAAGTATAATTTACCGGCCAAAGGAAGTATTGAGCGAAAACTTTTGCTGCGCACCTACAACATCGAACTGGAGCTTTACCGGGATACCCAACAAGTGGAGCAAGGACTGGCTTTGATTGAAGTCATTGAATCCTTTATCAGCGTTAACAAAAGCAAAATTCAACCCGCTTACGTTATCTCTTTTCATTACCAGTTTGCCTACCTCCATTTTCAGGCAAAAGCCTACAACGCTTCTCTGCGTTGGATTCACCAAATTACCAATACCGCTTACGGAGAAGTGCGCACCGATATTCAAAGCTATGCGCGCTTGCTCAACCTGATCATCCACTATGAATTGAACAACATCATTGTATTGAAATATGCCGTAGACAGCTGTAGGCGTTTCCTCAAAAAGAAACGGGACCTGCAAGTTTTTGAACAACACTTGCTGCGGTTTTTCTCGCGGATTTGCATGGCGGGCCTGCACGATTATCCGGCCTTATTTCAGGAGTTATACACCCTCCTGTTTGAAGCGGACGCCCAACTGGTTACTGCTTCTACCCTCGATTATCTTGATTTCAAATCGTGGATAGAAGGTCATCTACCAAAACAAAAAGGCGCAAAAGTAACGGGAGCTTAATACCACTTGTAGATTTTCTCCCCAAGGAAGAAAAACACCACCCCAATACTTGCCAGAATCAACGAAGGCAACCCCGTGGTTTCGAAACCTGCGCCTTCGATGAAAACGCCCCGAATGCCATCGGCCAACATGGTGAGCGGAAGTCCCTGGATGATGGAGACCATGACATCGGGAAAATTGTGGTAGCTAAAAAAGATGCCCGACATCACCATCATGGGCATTACCACCGCATTGATGAGTCCGTTGCCAATTTGTGGATTGTCGGTTTTGGACGAAACGAAAACAGCAATTCCGGTGAAAGCCATGTTCCCAGAAATGAACAATCCTATCAAGGCTAAAACATCTCCCTGGATTTGAATGTCGAATATGAAGTGAGAAAACCCTACCAACAAACTGGCTTCGATGATGCTAAGGGACAACCGTGAAACAAAATGGGAGAACAGGAAACCCCTTTTGCTCATGGGGGTGGCTACCATCCTCCGCAGAAGCTTCTTCGAGCGCTTGTCGATCAATGAATAACTGATGCCCCACATGCACGACATCATGATGCCCATTGCCAACAATCCGGGTATCAGAAAATCAACGTATCGGGTGCCAACGCGCGTCATCGGGCGAATCGTCCCTAACGCATATTGGCGGTTTGGAGCAATAATGAGCGCTTGTAACTGAAGGTAAGTCAACTGGGCTTCCGGGTTTGCCGGATCAAAGTGGTATTGCAAACTTTCTCCCGCTTTTAATACCAGGGCGACTTCGCCTCGCTTCATCATTCTTTCGGCACCCTGCCAATCGGTAGGGTGAAAATAGTATTGGGTTTTGCCCAAATCCGGGTGTTCGACGGCTTTCCCCAGAGCAGTTCCCGCTTGAAGCTCCTCCGGTTGTGCACCTTCCAAAAAGGCATCCAGTGCAGCATTGCTGCTATCGGGAGTGCTAATCAGGGCCACATGCTGAATTTGTTCGCTCTGCCCGGTGAAAGCAACTCCAAGGCCTGAGGCCATCAACACGGGAAAAAGCAGGGTCCAGAAGAGTATCCCGGGCACGCGAAAAAACTCTTTGTACTGAATCGAAATGAGATTGAGAATTTGATTCACAGCAGAAATGTCATTGGCCCAAACGGCGGCCGGTCATGGAAATAAATAGATCGTCGAGGGTCATCTTTCTACACTCCAGGGAAGTAAAATGATAACCCTGGCGTTTAACCGATTCAAGTAACTCTGGCAGATAAGTAACAATATCGTTGACCAAGAGGTGGGCGCTCATGCCATCTTCCTTCCAAAGTATTTTTTCATGGTCGCCCAATGGAGGAATCTCCAAGTGGTTGCCTGGCGCATTGAGGCCAAAATCGATCACTTCTCCCAGGTTGTTTTCAGAGAGTAATTTCTGCAAGGTTCCTTTGGCCAGCACTTTCCCCTGATCGAGAATCACGATGCGATCGCACAAATAATCCGCTTCCTCCATGTAATGCGTGGTAAGGATCATGGTGGTTTGATAAGCGGTTTTGAGGTGAGCGAGGATTTCCCAGAGCTCTCGTCGGGCAGTAGGGTCGAGGCCGGTGGTTGGTTCGTCCAACAGCAGAACTTCGGGTTGGTTGAGCAGTGAGATGCCCAATGCCAGCCGCTGGCGCTGGCCTCCGCTGAGGTTCACCACAAAAGCTTTGGCCTTTTCTTTTAGCCGAACGAGTTCCAACACCTCCCTCACCCGAGATTTGGGCAGTTTGTAAAAGCTGGAAAACAGGTGGAGGGTTTCCCGCACCGAAAGCTTGTCGATGAAACGGGTCTCTTGTAAGGAAAGGCCAATGACGCGGTGTAGCTGGTCTTGGTGTTGCTTCCAATTCAACCCTTTGACCTTTATATCGCCAGCATCGGGTTGTTGTATGCCCTCAATCATTTCCACCAAGGTGGTTTTACCGGCTCCGTTGGGGCCCAAAAGGGCTACGTATTCACCCTTTTGGATGGCAAGGTCAACGCCTTGAACGGCATGGACATCTTTGAAGCTTTTGTGCACCTGATGCACTTCGATGATGGGAGTGGAGGTCGAATTCATTCGGCTGCCAAAGGTACAAATCCACCCCTTGGCGTCAAGTAGCACCTTCAATTTACCCTCGGCTCACTGATCAAAATGGCTACATTTGGGCAAAATCAATGCAATGAAACTACGCGCTCTCCTTTTCGCTTTGTTGATGGGGCTTTTCGCCCTTAGTGAAGTACAAGCCCAGGCCCCTAAAAAATTGGCCGATCTCGATGCCTATTTAGAAGCCGCTCGGAAAAGCTATGAACTCCCTGGCCTGGCCATTGGCATTGTGAAAGACGGGAAGATGGTTTACCAAAAAGGCTTTGGGGTAAGGGACATCTCCACCAATGAAAAGGTAGATGTCCAAACGGTTTTTGCCATTGCATCTCTCTCGAAAGCATTTACTGCGGCAAGTGTCGGGCTGATGGTGGACGAGGGTAAGCTCTCATGGGACGACCGGGTAAAGGACCATTTGCCTGAACTGCAATTACACGATCCCTACATCACCAGCCAATTGACGGTGCGCGATTTGCTCTGTCACCGCAGTGGCCTACGCACCTTTGACGGTGATTTGCTTTGGTATGGAACCGATTATTCGAGGGATGAAATTTTGCAGCGCATTCGCCAACTGCCAGTTCAATACGATTTTCGGGCGCGGTTTGGCTACCAAAACATCATGTTTATCGGGGCGGGCGAATTGGTGCCCCGCATAACGGGCTCCAGTTGGGACGACTATGTGAAACAGCGCATTTTTCAACCTTTGGGAATGACCAACAGCTATACCAGTATCCGGCAATTTCCCGACGACATCAACCTGGCCATGCCACACGTGAAAGGAGAAAAAGACCGCTTACTGAATTACGATAACTCGGGAGGTGCTGCTACCATTAACTCCTGTGTAGCCGATTTGAGTAAATGGATGCAAATGTGGCTGGATCAAGATAAAGAAGGCGGAACTGCTCTTTTGAAATCAGAGACGATCAATACCATCTTTTCCAACCACACGAATCTTAGGGTTAGGGCTTTTGATCAAGAAAACGGCACTCATTTTAAAGGCTATGGCCTGGGTTGGTTCCTCATGGATTATCAAGGCGTGAAGGTGGTGCACCACGGTGGTGGTTTGCCGGGTTATATTTCGAAACTGGCCTTGGTGCCAGAGCAAAACCTGGGCATAATTGTGTTGACCAATGGAGAAACCAGCCTACCGAGTGCACTCATGTATCAGATCATTGACCTGATGAACGATCGAAGCGATCGGGATTGGGCTCAGGAATTTTTAGCCTATAAAACACAAGACGAACAACAGAAGGAAGAGGATCAAAAAGAACGGGAGAACTCAAGAGTCAAAGGGACCAGGGCCAGCGTTGCTACCTCCGCTTTGGTGGGTACCTACCGTGACGAAATGTATGGCGATGCTACGGTTAAACTGCAAGATGGAAAGCTCTATTTCGTGATGGAACCTGCAAAGACGCTTTTTCAAGGAGCGCTGAACCACTGGCATTATGATACGTATGAAATTCGACTAAAAGACCGATTTTTACCTCCAGGTTATATCACCTTTGAATTTGATTCGAAAGGAGCGGTAAAGGGCTTCACCATTGACCTTCCCAATCCCGATTTTCACTTTTATAACCTCCATTTCTTAAAAAACTAAGCTTGGTTTAAACCTCAGGAAGCGGAAACCATTAACTTTAAGCCGATCGCCTCTTTCTTGGGAACCCAACGTTGCGTTTTTTTGATTTAGAGAACTAAACCTGTTAACGCCCGTATACGGGCTATCACAATTCAAAACGGTTATTAGGTTTGAACCTCAACCGCGTATTTATTCTTGCCTGTTTACTGTTTGCCCTTCCGGAAATCTCGGTAGCGCAAATGGAGGATTCAACGGCTGTAGACAGCACTTCTGTAGATTCGGTAACACCAGCTCCGGTGGTAGACGAGTTCGAGAAATACCGCATTCTTGTTCGTGATCTGGACACGACCGATGCAACCACGTATTTTCTCAACGCTCCTCCACGCAAAGGACCACTTCAACCCGATGTTTTTTATTGTTATACCCTCGATGCTTCCGAGTCGGTAGATTCTATGCGCCAAGACCTCGTCTATGAATGGGATCTGGGAGGCAAAGAACGCGTTGTGGGTACCGTTGCCACGGCCTGTTTCACCTCTCCGGGGTATCATAAAATTTGGCTTAGCGTTCGCGACACCGTTACCGGAACGATAGATGTGAAGGTACACCCTGAAGAGTTGTATATAGAACCGAACTTGTACTTTAAGGTTAGGGGATTGCACCGCATGGGGACCACCTTGGTTTTTGACGGCAGTCATTACCTCAGTGGAGGTACCAGCAAATCATTTGCCTGGAACCATAAAGACGAGTATGCATTGCTCGAAGCGAACGAAAACGAAAATTTGATCACCAGCCGCACCCGAACTTTAATTTGGGACTTTGGTGATGGAACCCTACGTGTGGGCTCTAAAGTGCCACATGTTTTCCGGGAAACCGGCACCTATCGCATCACCCTCACGGTGGTGCAGGAAGGCAACTTTGGACTGGAAGTCGTTCAGTCTTGCTATCAGGAAATGGTAATAGGCTACAACCGATGAAATTTACCTTGCGTCCATATTTAAGTCCGCTCCTCGCCCTTTGTGTGGCATTGGTCTCGATTGAATCTCTGTGGGGTCAGATGGTACCCTCTCGCGGAGAAAACATCGAATACCTGGTGACCTTTGGCAACCAGGCTCCCAAAGGCTGGGGAGATGATGACTATACCCAAGTCTTTTTCTTTTTGGTTCCCAAAAACGTGCGCGAAGCGGTTTATATCCGGGTTTATGACCCCGATGTAGGCGGAGATATTGACCAGCAAAATCAGGGATGGAATACCCGCATGAAATACAGCGTTTATGGAGGCCGTGGTACGCATTCCGACCCTGATGCACGCAAAGTTGACCCGGTAGGCAACTACCGTAGCGGAATTTTGCTGGATAGCAAAACCTTTGGTTCGGAGCCAGACTACAACAAAAAATGGTACACGTTCGGACCTTTCAATCCTACAGAAGGAGAATTAGATAATTCCTTGGGAGGTTACATTTTCAAGCTGATCATCCAAGGCACTTCGGGCAACGATGGCAACTTGTATAAACTCTTTCTCAGTACGGATATGGAGGAAAATCGGAGGGTAGAAGGGGGCAATGGATTTACCTATGAATATTCTTTCCGGCTTTCAAAAACGGGTGTAGCTGCCCAGTTGTATCCCTATATAGATCAAGAAGTTATTGCACTGAAACAAAACAACTTTGATTTTGATAACGACGGCTACATCAAGTTGTATTCGGTGAATAAAAACGGCCACTTGATGACCACTTCCAACGACAATCAATGGACCCAAAGCTCCCACAAAGTTTCGCCTGGAGAACGAGGCAAATCCATGAACATTCAGATTATTAAAACCAAAAATTTTGATAATGACATGGTGCTCTACGTCACCAATCAGTACGATCAGCCTGTGCCCTTCTTCGCTGTGCCCATCGGAGGGCGTCCCCATTACAACTACGGCCGTACGAAAATCACTCCTAATCCACGTTAAGTTCAGTTAATGATTCGCATCCGCCTTTTTTGGCTGCTTCTTATCATTGGCTTTGCACATGGAGCCCTTGGCAACGGGTTCAACTTTTACCGTTACAGCCTGGAGGAAGGGCTTCCTCAAAATTACGTTTACACCCTCGTTCAAGACTCCAACAGTTACCTTTGGATAGGCACTGGAGAAGGTTTAGCGAGATTCGACGGCTCTCGCATTGAACTGTTTACCAAAGACGATGGCCTTGCCGACAATTTTGTGACGGCTTCTTACCGCGACTCGCGGGGAAGGGTATGGTTTGGGCACTTCGATGGGACCATCAGTTGTGAAGAAGGCGGCTCGTTTGTAACGTTTCGGGTAGACTCGATTCCCTTGAGTCGCATCAACGTTATTTACGAAGATCGGGATCAACGGCTTTGGTTTGTGACGCAAAATTCTGGTTTGATTTGCTTTCACCAGGAGTCGAGACAAATGGAGTTGCTATACGACGGCCTGCAAGACTACCTGATTTATGGGATGGTGCAACACCCTAAGGGGCACTTCCTGCTGGCTACCAATGAAGGGCTGGTCAAGATGAATGACCCGGTACAATCTTCCCTGGAAATTTCCGAACCACTTTCTGATTTTCCGACCGTAAAAATCAAGCAGTTGCGGGAAAAGGCCGACCGGTCTGGCTTTTATATAGGCACCGAGTTTTTTGGCTTTTTCAGTTGCTCTTATTCCTCGAATTCTGCGGGCATCACTAAAGACCTCAATGTCAAAATGGAAAACCGTTTGAGCTCCAACACGGTGGAAACCATTTTTGAAGATCGCGATGGACTGATCTGGATTGGAACCGACAACGGAAGGTTGCATTTACTAAACCCGTCGAGCTATGAGGGAGTGGTGCAACATATTGATGTAAGTATGCTGGAAGGAAAACCGATCCGTACCGTTTTTCAAGACCGCGAAAACAACATGTGGCTGGGTACTTACGGTGGTGGGTTATACCTGTTAAAAGACAAGCTTTTTAGCATTTATTCCGAGTGGCAAGGGCTCCCTTCCAACAATGTGCTTTCTATACTGATCGGTAAAAAGGGAAACTACTGGATTGGGACAGAAGGAGGCTTAACCATAATGGATTTTACGGAGAATGCCACCACGACCTTGACAACGGCAGATGGATTGCCTGGTAATGAAGTCACCGCCTTATTTGAAGATCAGAATGGAACCATTTGGGGTGGAACTGCCCGCAATGGTTTGTTTATGGTGCAGCTCTTAGATGGGGAACCCCGCATTTCGTTTCCTCCCGATGCTTTGACTTACGAAAGCATCAACAGCATTGCCCAAGACCAGCAAGGGCAAGTAATCGTTGGCACCGTGAGCAGTGGATTGTATCTATTGCGGCCAGATGTGCGGAAAGTGGAAAACTTTACCCTTACCAACGGCTTGAGCCACAACGATGTGCGACAAGTATTTGTGGACTCGAAAGACCGTCTTTGGCTAGCAACCCACGGGGGCCCCATTAACATGTATGCCAACCGCGAGATACACTATTTTGGTGTTGAATCGGAGGTAGAAGGCTTCAATTTCAATGCCTTCGCCGAGGATCTAAAAGGGAACGTTTGGGTGGGCTCCTACGGTAGTGGGGTATACTGCTACGATGGTGACAAGTTCAAGCTATTTGACCGTAGTTCTGGATTACTCTCTGATTATGTCTATTCAATCTCCTGCGATACCAAAGGCAATGTTTGGGTCGGCACCAAGCTTGGACTCAGCAAAATTGAAGCTTTAACCGAGAAAGTGGTCAATTATCCAGCGGCAGAACATTTCGAGTCGGCGGAAATCAATCTCAATGCCGCTTCTGCCGATCCTAATGGCGATTTGTGGTTTGGCTCCAATCAAGGTGTAGTGCGATTCCTGAGCAACAGCCAGGAATTCAATACCGTTCCTCCTAAAATTAATATCTCGAGCTTCCGAATCAATGGAGAGGAGCATCCCATCTCCGGAGTAAAAGAGCTGCCTTACGGCAACTATACCATTGATTTAGACTATGTAGCCATCAGCCTTACCAATCCTGAAAAGGTGGTTTACCAATACCAATTGGAAGGATACGAAAACGAGTGGTCCAACATTACTTTTGAACGTGGAGTGCGCTACTCCAGTTTGGAAGACGGCACCTATACTTTTAAGCTTCGGGCGGCCAACGCCGATGGCATTTTTACACCTAAACCCACCGTGCTGCGGTTCAATATTGCTGTACCCTTATGGCAAACCTGGTGGTTTCGAATATTTGCGATAGTTGTATTTGGGGGCATACTCTACGGTTTTATTCAAATTCGAATCAGCATCTACAAGAGGCGCCAGGCTGAACTGCAACATTTGGTAAATGAGCGCACCAGCGAATTGCAACGTGAGAAAGAGAAAGTTGAAAATCAGAATACTATCATTAGCAGTTATTATCAAGACATTACTTCGAGTATTAGTTACGCTAAACGCATCCAGGATTCGGTCATTCCTCCGCAACGAATTTTAGAACAGGCACTCCCCGAACAGAGCTTTATGTTGTGGAAACCCCGCGATATTGTGAGTGGTGATTTCCCCTGGTTCAACCATTCAGAGGATCAAACCCTGGTGGTGGCCGCCGATTGCACCGGACACGGTGTTCCGGGAGCCTTTATGAGCCTGATTGGTCACAATGGACTCTTACAGGCGGTACGCCAACAGCACCTTACTTCGCCAGGCGCTATTCTCGACTCGCTCAACCACTCTGTTACCCATACTTTGCTTTCTGAAGAAAACGGTCAGCAAATGCGGGATGGCATGGACCTGGCCATGTGTGCCATTCGACGAGAGGAAAAGGTATTGGAATTTGCAGGAGCCAATAATCCGCTGTACATTCTGCGCAGAAATTTGGCTTCATCTGAATTGGGTTCACATCCGAACATCAAGTGTTTCGAAGAACACCTCGGAGAAATAAAAGGAGACAAACGCCCCATCGGGAACTATCCTGGTGAAACACAAACTTCGTTTACGAATCACGTTATTCCCTTTCAGCCGGGAGACAGGTTTTACATTTTTTCTGACGGATATGCCGACCAGTTTGGTGGACCAAAAGGGAAAAAGTTTATGTACAAACAATTCAAGCGTCTGTTGATCTCTATTTTCGAGCTTCCCATGGCCGAACAGCGTAAAATTCTCAACCAAACCATCATGGATTGGCAAGGGCAACAAGAGCAAGTAGACGACATTTTGATTATTGGTTTCGCACCCTGAAGTTTATAAACAAAGCCTATGTTCCCAGTGAACCCTTTCCATAGGGTGATCCTTTTGAGTGCTTTTGTTACCGGATGGATGCTTCTGCCACTATTCCTCTCGGGGCAACGCTACAATTTCAATCATTTTGGCATTCGCGAAGGCCTGCCTCAAAGTTTTGTTTACACCCTCGATCAAGATTCTTTGGGCTATTTATGGATTGGCACCGGAGAGGGTTTGGCACGCTACAACGGACTGAATTTTAAGGTTTATACTACTCAAAACGGGCTGGCCGATAACTTCATTTCTGCCTCTTGTTACGACCGGAGCGGCCGACTTTGGGTAGGGCACTATCAAGGTGGCCTGAGCCGGCAATCGAACGGGGGCTTTGAGACCGTTCTCCGCGGCCAAAACAGTAGTCGAATCAATGCTGTGCTACAAGATAAAGAGGGCCGCATCATTGTAGCTACTCAACATCACGGTCTATTTCTGTTGCATTCGGATGCTAAAGATTCTTCCGACGTGCAGGCCTTGGAAGCTCCTTGGTTGCAAGAGCAGCAGGTATACACAATGGCGTTTGATCTGGACCAAAAAACACTGCTTATCGGTACCGACAGCGGTCTGAAAAGGGGTCAAATTGAAGGCAATCGGCTCCGTTTTACTTCCGAAGTTCCCGATTTGAAGGGCCAATTGGTCAATAGCATAACGGTGTTGGAGCTTGGCTGGGTTGCCGGCACACGACAAAAGGGTTTGGTCTGCTCCAGAGTAAGTTTTGGCAATCACCCTTACCTGTTTTTGAACCGTGAGAACGGATTTCCGGAACGCATCAATTTTGTAAAGAAGTCCAGCGATACCGAAGTATGGGTAGGTGCTGCCGATGGCCTGTATCAATGCGATTACGACCTGGGAAAGGGCCTGATCATCCGCAATTATTTTGGCCGTGAAAACGGATTGAAGGATTTAAACATCCGGGCTTTTCTGGCCGACCGGGAGGGAAATTTTTGGCTGGGTACTTTCGGCGGTGGATTGGTGAAGTTTCACAACGATTATTTCAATCTGGTGGAGGGTAGAAACAGCCTTTCGAGCCCCGATATCCATTCCATTTACCTGGATAATGATCAGCGGCTACTACTTGGCACCGAGATGGGACTATCCATCCTTCAATTGCCCGACAGTGGCATGAACAGCAATAGCATTCAGCAATTGGCCATCAAAAACCTGGGCAGTGAAATGGAGGTTTCCAGCCTCTGTCGCGACCGCAACGGTACTTTGTGGGTAGGAAGCGCTGGCAATGGTTTGTTTTACTACGACAGGACTTCAGACCGGCTCATGCCACACCGCCTGAACGGTGACTTGAGCGACCGAAACATCAACCATCTTTCCATCGATCCAAATGGCTTCTTATGGGTTGCTACCGCTTTAGAAGGGGTATTTCGATTTGATGTGAATTCAGAAGATGTGGTTCATTACTCCACCCGGAACGGGCTGCCGCACAACGAAATCTTTTCAGTCTTTCACGATCGTTTTGGCAACACGTGGTTCATTACTCAAGGCACTGCGCTCGCAAAACTTTGGCAGGGTGAGTTTATGTATTACTCACGCAAAGAAGGCCTGCTTTTTCTCGATTTTAACTGCATGTATCAAGACATGGCCGGCAACTATTGGCTGGGCACCAACGGGAATGGAATCTATCGATTTGATGGGCGAGCGTTCGAGAATTTTACCACTGAAGACGGGTTGCGCAGCAACTACTGCTACGCCATTGTAGAAAGTCAAGATAGTGTGCTCTGGTTTGTGTCTCAAGACGGTATTTCAAGGTTGGCCCCCGAAAGCAGGGATTTTAGCGACTACAGCGATTTCAATCAAAATTTCGACCTCAAGTTCAATACCAATGCAGCACTGGCGGATGCACAGGGCAATCTCTTCTTTGGAACCGAAAATGGATTGGTATCGTTTAGGCCAGCTTTCGGCGAAGCCAAAGAAAGCATTCAATGCCAACTGACCGCACTGACCGTTCAGGATTCGGTGTATCCACTGCAGCAAAACTTTTCCCTGGATTACAGCCAATACCGAATCAAGTTCGATTTTGAAGGGGTGTGCCTCAACCATCCTAACTCGGTACGCTACCAATACCGCCTCAAGGGCTACGACAAAGACTGGAATCAGGTATCCAACGAAAAGTTTGCCTACTACACAGGCATCGATGACGGCAACTACGTTTTTGAAGTGCGGGCGGCTCTCCCTGGAAACGAATTTACTACCCCATCCAGCTCCTTTGCCTTCTCCATCAAAACGCCTTTCTGGAAAACCGGGTGGTTCTTTTTGATCAGTGGCCTGCTGGGAATAGGGCTTATCGGAGGTGCCATTCGCCTGCGTACCGTTCAGTTGCAACAGGAGAAACGCCGGTTGGAAGGCATGGTAGAAGAGAGAACGCAGGAGATTCAAAAACAGACTGAAGAGTTGGAACAATTCACCTATGCGGTGTCGCACGATTTGAAAAACCCGGTCATCAACATTTCGGGTCTGTTGGCGGTTTTGCGCGAATCTCAGCCTCCCGAATCAGAAGAGTCGACCGAACTATTTGATATGCTGGTGGATACCTCCAATCATTTGAGCAGCAACTTGCAGAAGCTCATGGATGTAATCAAGGCCAAGAAAACCGATATTTCCGGCAAAGAAGAAGTGGAATTTGAGACGGTTTTTCGGGAGCTCAATTCCAACATTTATACACTCATTAGTTCTGCCGGAGCGCGCATTGTCACCCGTTTTGAAGTAAACTCCTTTTACTTTTCGCACGAACATTTGTACGGTTTCCTCTACAACCTCATCACCAATGCCATCAAATACCGTCATCCTGATCGGCAACCGGAAATACGGGTCAGGACTTTTCGAGAAGACAATTTTGTTGGGATTTCAGTAGGCGATAATGGCTTGGGCATCAACCTGGAGAAAGACCGTGAAAAGCTGTTTGGTATGTTTAAGCGCATTCACGACCACACAGAAGGAAGCGGAGTAGGACTACACCTAATCAAGGCCATTATTGAAAAAGCAGGAGGAAGCATCGATGTGGAAAGTAAACTCGACAAAGGAAGTACTTTCACCATATTGCTTCCCGACGAAAAAACGGTTTAACCGCGTTCCTCGTAATATTTTTCAATAATGATCCGCAGTTTGTCTTCGTCCAGCGGCTTGTTGATGAACTCAGAAACTTCGTAGGATTTAGCAGCATCTACGTCCCTGGTAAGCAAAGAGGTGGTAAGCATTACCATGAGCTTATCGGCCCTTAAGCTCGCATCCAATTTGTTGTATTCTTCCAGAAATTCGAACCCATTCATTACCGGCATGTTAATGTCCAAAAAGATGAGGTTGGGAGAAATGTAATCGGAAGCGTCTGGATTTTTGAGGTATTCTAAGCCCTCTTTCCCATTTTTAAAGATGAGCAAATGATCCGCCAAACCGCTTTTTTTGATGATGCGTTGGTTGAGGTAGTTCGTCATTTTATCATCGTCAATAAGAACAATGCAGTTGAGCTTTTTCATCGCTGTGGGTCTTCTGAGGTAGAGTATTACTAATGCCGACCGGTGATACTGGCTGAACTAAACCAGCGGTAAAGTTAACCAATCCCCGATTCCAACAGAGAGACAAACCTGCTTTGATCATTGAAACAACCGGCCGCCCCTCAGTCGATCGTTGGACTTACTACGGCGACTGCCTCCTTTAGGTTTCTTTTCACCTCTCAAAGTGCCGGTACTCCACTTTGCAAGCGGATGTCTTTTTCCAATGGACAAGGAACTTTACCTTTAGTCGCTTATCGTTGGGATTTATGAGAACCATTTTTTTTCGCGCTCTGACCCTATTGATGGTAGGAGCAACGCTCACCGCTTTTATTCCTACTTCAAAACAAGCTCCTCCTTTGCAGGAAGCACAGGCCGATTATCTTTCGGGAAAAACGCCACAAGACCTGGCGTGGCTCTCCAACAGTTGGCACATGAGCAAGAATGGATACGAAATTTGGGAGGTATGGGAAATGCAGGCCGACGAGAGCTTGAAAGGAACTGGATTAACCTTTTTAGGGGAGAATTTGCTGGTAAGAGAGCACCTGGAAATCCGAAACATCGCGGATCGTCTGGTATTTATTGCAGCAGTAAATGCAAAACGCCCAGTGCTTTTCACCTTGGTAGAGGAGAATGAGAGCGGTGAATTGTTCTTCGAAAACAAAGAGCACGATTCACCCAATCGGTTGATTTATCAACCGTTGACAGAAACTTCTATGCAAGTACTGGTACAAACCAACGCTGAAGGAGAAATACAGCAAAACTTGCTGAGCTTCACCATAAAAGAGATGCCGGAAAAGGTTCAGAAATACCTGGAAACCGCACCCCCAAAGTGAATTTTTCGATGCCGGGCCGGCCCCTGTGCCGGCCCGGATTTCATGAGCTTTAGTCGACTTCCTTGAATTGCTCATCTCCGCACATGCGGACAATTTTGGGTAAGAATGTCCCAACGACTTCTACCAAGTCTGCTTGTGACGCCATTACCGTTTCGATATTCTTATACGCCATCGGAGCTTCGTCCAGCCCCGATCCGATAACTTCCACGCCTGCCTTGCGCAATTCCTGCGCTACCTGCTGTGGGTCCAGTTCTCTTTTTGCCTGTGTTCGAGACATCACCCTTCCAGCTCCGTGTGCCGCTGAATTGATGGACCGTGCATCGCCTTTACCGCGCACGATAAAACCAGGGGCCGTCATCGAGCCAGGAATGACGCCCAAAACCCCTTTTGCGGCAGGAGTTGCTCCTTTGCGGTGCACAATCCGGCTTCGCCCTTTGGCATCTTTTTCTTTCCAAGCGAAGTTGTGGTGGTTTTCCACGCGGACGCTGGGCGCTACTCCCAAACTTTCGGCCATGCGGTCGTGAATTTGATGGTGGCAGGCCGAGGCATAATCTCCGGCTAAATTCATCGCTGCCCAGTATTCTTGTCCTTCGGCGGTGTTGAGGTCCAGCCATGCTAAGTGACGTGCTTCAGTAGGCAAGGTGCACAACTTACGCGCTAAGCGAGAGTAGTGGTTGGCCACATTCGCCCCGAAGCCGCGGGAACCTGAATGAGACAATAGGGAAAGGTAGGAGCCTACGGGCAAGCCAAATTCGTTTTTCGGGTCTAAGAGTTCCGTCACCCCAAATTCTACAAAGTGATTTCCGCCTCCCGAACTTCCAATTTGCGCTGCTGCCCGGTCTTTTAGTTCCCTCAATACTTGCACCTCGTTGAACAACGGATCGGTGAGCACCTCATGGTCACGCGGCTGACGAAAGGTGGCCCTTCCAAATCGGGTGTTTTCATTCAACAAGTGGACGAGTCGCTGCTTCTCTGAGGTCACAGCACTTGACGGCAACTCATAAATGCTCAAACACATTCTACAGCCGATGTCTACTCCAACGCCATAGGGAATGACCTGATTTTCGGTAGCTAAAACTCCGCCAATGGGCAAACCATAACCTTGGTGAGCATCTGGCATCAAGGCCCCACCAATGGCTACCGGAAGCCGCATAGCCGTTTCAATTTGACGCCATGCACCTGCTTCGATGTGTTCGCTACCAAACACTTCATACGGATCGGCATTGGCTCGTAATTCGTAGTGGCCCTTTGGCAAAACAGGCGCCAGCAAGGCAGCTGCCACACCTCCCCATTCCGGATCGGCTTCGAAACCGTTGGGGTCGGCCAAAACTGCGCGCAGGGTGGTCAAAAGCGCTTGATAGCTTGCTTCGTCCAGTTCTCGGTTTGCTTTTTTCAACACCATTCCCAAAGCTTTGCTTTCCGGGAATCCAAGTGCTTTCAATGTATTGCCGTTGAGTTTCATGTTCTTATAGTTAACCTCTTGAACCATCCGGCCCTGCTATCGGTGCCGGATGGTCTTTAGAGAGGATTGAGCCGCATCTTCAAAAGATTGAAAATACGGCTCCTGGGGTTAATGATTAGACTTTTATTGCTTTTGGATTGGAAAACAAAGGTGAATCTCAAGTGCGCAACGTTTTTGCGCAATAGAATTTTATTTGCAATTTTCCTCAAATTTCTGCCGCATGCCCGCCAATCGAAACGCCCTGGTGCGTTACAAAACCATTGACCAATGCCTACAAAACCGCTATCGTTTGTGGACCTTGGAAGATTTAATTGAAGCCTGTTCGGAAGCCCTTTATGAATATGAAGGGATCGACAAAGGAGTTAGCCGGCGAACGGTTCAGGCCGATATTCAATTCATGCGCAGCGATAAGCTCGGGTACAATGCGCCAATCGTAGTGCAGGAAAAAAAGTATTACACCTACGAAGACCCAGAGTACAGCATCACCAACCTGCCGCTTTCTGCCAGCGACCTGGAAAAATTGTCCGATTCGGTGGCGGTGATGAAGCAGTTCGCTGGTTTTTCGCAGTTCAAAGAAATGGACGCCATGGTGCAAAAACTCGAAGACCAGGTAGCAGCCCGCAAAACCCAACGGGCTCCGGTCATCGATTTTGAACGCAACGATGACTTAAAAGGACTTGAGTACCTGGATGGTCTTTACCAGGCTATTGTGAACCGGCAAGCCCTCGAACTCACCTATCAATCGTTCAGAGCTCGTGAGCCCAGTACTTTTACGTTTCATCCTTACCTGCTCAAAGAGTTTCGAAACCGATGGTTTCTTTTAGGAGCAAGGGGCGAAACACAGCCCATTCTTAATTTGGCGCTGGACCGGATCAAGGGGTTCAAACCCAGCAGCCAGCCCTTCATTTCACGGCCCGACTTCGATCCTCAAACCTATTACCAACACGTGATTGGCGTATCGGTAGGGCCGGAGGAAAAAGCCGAACTGGTAGTGCTTTTCATCAAGCGCAACCACGCCCCCTATGTGCTTACCAAGCCGCTACACCACAGCCAAAAGGTCGTGAGCCAAGACCATTTTGGAGTAACCATATCTATTCGGGTGGTGCAAAACTTTGAGTTGGAAAAAAGTATTCTAGCTTTTGGGGAAGGGGTACAAGTACTGGAACCGCAGCGGCTTCGACGAAAAATACGCGATCGTCTTTTGGATGCCTACGAGCATTACCAAAACCGGTATGATCTAAAAAGCCTGGAAGGCCAACAAAAGAAGCTGCACTTCAAAGGCCACTGCACGTTGGAAAACATTTATACCCTGCGGGAGGTCCGGCAAATGCAATCAGCAATTTACCGCCATCTGCAACAGCAACCGGCCAACACTTTTGCCATTCGCCAGTTGTCTGACCGCATGCCCGACTTGTTCCGATTGATCTTCAACCGAAACCTTATTCAAGTGTTGGAAGCGCTTAGCTCCACAGAACTGTATTTATGCAAAGCGACCTTTTTCGATAAAGGTGGGGAGGCCGATTGGTTGGTTGCCTGGCACCAGGATGCTACCATTCAGGTAAAAAATATTCAAGCGGTAGATGGCTATACCCGTTGGCTTAGTCGGCAAGGAGTAACCAGCGTTATCCCGACCAAAGAATTGCGGCAACAACGCATTGCCGTTCGCCTGCACCTCGACGATGTGGACGAAACCAACGGAGCCTTAGAAGTGATCTCAGGATCGCATAAGAAGTTGCTGAACCCCGAAGAGGTGAAGATCATTACCCAATACAGTAATCCTGTTGTTTGTAAGGTTCCCGTCGGCGGTATTCACGTGTTGCATCCGATGCTGCTCCATGCCTCCCGCAAAAGCAAAGAAGAAAAACGACGGAGGGTGATTCATTTAGAGTTTTGCTATGCAACACTCCATCCTGAATTGGAGTGGGCAGCGTACATGCAGGTTCCCAAACTTCATCAGAGCAACTGAAAGTTCGCTATCCAGTTTTCTACGATGGGAGAGGAGGTATTGCCAGTGATTTTGAGCAAATAGTTTTTTCCTTCCGAAGACCACACAATTTCGCGAACGGCTTGTCCCCTTTCGGTATAAATCGACTCTTTCGCCGATAGATCGGCTACTGTCACCGATTTTGAGGTCGTTTCCTTAGGTTTATCAACCACCCCATTCAATTGCCCTTTCTCAATCGACCAGGTGAAGGTCGCGGAATAATCTCTCCCCGACCAGCGGTAACTGTGCTCCAATGCATTTTCCCATCCGGGGAGGGGAGCGTAGGTAGGGCCAATCGGGAAACTGGCCAGAAAACCACCTTGCACAGACTTGATTTTTACGGGTCGACGGTCTTCACCTTCAGGTGTATAAACAGAGTAAACCGGCTCTACCACGTAGCCATCTGCGCGCAGCAATTGAATCAAGCCCTGGGCACCCGGAAGGTGCAGGGCACCCACGGCTACAAAAGCTCTTTTATTTTGGATCAACCGAGCCATTCGCCGGGCCATGATCAAGTTGCGCCCCACCACCAGGGCACTGTCCATATCGCTGGACTGCCCATCGTAGTTTTCATACATCCTTTGCAGGCTGTCCAGATCCTGGCGCGCGTAGGTTGTCACAAGATCATTGTAATAAGCCCTTTCATCCGTCGGGTGATCCACATATTCCAACAGTAGGGCTGCTTGCTCCTCCAAAGAGAGCGCATTTAGCGCACTCATTTGCTCTTCCAGGGTTTCCAGGCCAAGCACCTGCAAGCCATTTTCATTGGCTTGTTCCTGCAAATACTGGTCGAGCACTTCCGATTTATCTTTGGGCAAATTAGCCTCTGACATCATGCTATAGGTAAAAATGGGCTTGATTTTGTTCACCATGAAACTCATGATGCCCAAGCTCTTTTTAGCGGCCTTTTTCACCCGTTTGTATTCCTCTTCTGAATAGAGGTCCTCCAGGCTTACCGAATCGGGAAGGAGCAAAGCCGGAGCCATGGCAGAGGCATTTTGCTTTACCTTCAAGATATCGAGTTCTCCGGCCATTACTTCGCAACGCAACAAGGCAAGCATCACCGAATCGCCCATCATAAAAGCCCGCTGGTCTTGAATGTGAACGGTTCCATACAAATAAGAGGGCTGGGAAAGGCCGTTTCCGGAAACCTTCCACAACAGTGAATTGAAATCTTGAGCTGCGCCAAAAACGGGCAACAAAAGAATTCCAATCAAGGAAAATACAATGCGAATCATAACGGTGAATGAGCGTAACAAAAATTAGCAATTTTGGTCATAAACCCAGGCTTGGGTAGCACTTACCTTTGTAGGAAACAACTGAATCGATATGCCACTTCCCAATTCTATTTTGATCTCTTTTCTTGCTTTGATGGCAGGAATTCTCTGGCTCATCTATCGTGGAATGACCCAACTCATGGAGCGCGCAGCAATTGACGGACCTAAGCGCAAGCGGGTTCTAATCCTAGCTTTTGGAGGCATTTTGGGTTGGTTAAGCTTCCTCGCAATTGTAGCAAAAATTGGATTCTTCGCCGATTTTAGCAATTTTCCTCCCCGAGTGCCGGTGGCTTTAATCCCCCCGGTGATCGTCGGCATCTTGCTGCTACGAAATGCCACCGTGAAAAAGATATTGCAACACACTCCGCCGGGATGGCTCATCTATCCACAGGCTTTTCGGTTTCCTTTGGAACTCATCCTCTGGGGAATGTTGATCACCGGCGTTGGTCCCGTGCAGATGACTTTCGAGGGTTATAATTTTGATATTATTACCGGTATTACCGCACCCATAGTTGCGTGGTTAGTATTCCAACGGGCCACGCTTTCCAGGCGTTTCGCCATTGCGTGGAATTTCATGGGGCTCACTTTTATCGTGATTGTGCTCACCATTGCAGTACTCTCTTTTCCCAACGATACGCTCCGCTATTTCATGGACGAGCCCTCTACCAGAGTAGTCGCCTATTGGCCAATTATTTGGCTTCCTGGCTTTGTGGTGCCCTTTGCAGTTTGGCTGCACTTGCTTTCGCTCAAACAACTGCTAACTCAAAAGGCTCAGCTTAACGAGGCCTTGTAGGTATCGATGGCCCGTTGGCGGCCAAACTTGTGGTCCACAATGGGTTTGGTGTAAGTCAATTCCTGAAACTCGGGTACCCACCGACGAACGTAGCGCAATTCAGGATCAAACTTTTTGGTTTGTGCCGCTGGGTTAAACACCCTGAAATAAGGAGCAGCATCGCAACCGGAGCCCGATGCCCACTGCCAGCCACCGTTGTTGGAAGCCAGATCAAAATCCAGGAGTTTCTTGGCAAAATAAGCCTCTCCCCACCGCCAATCAATCAGCAAGTGTTTTACCAAGAAGCTCGCGGTAATCATCCGAACCCGATTGTGCATAAAACCCGTTCCGTTCAACTCTCGCATACCTGCATCTACAATGGGGTAACCGGTTTTACCTTTGCACCATGCCTCGAATTCGGTTTCGTTGTTGCGCCATTCAATGTGGTCGTATTTGGGCCTAAACGATCCATTCACCACATGCGGATGGTTCCACAAAATCATGGCGTAGAAGTCGCGCCAGATCAACTCATTCAAGAAAGTGTCGCTGGCAGCTTTGGCGGTTCGGGCCAATTCCCGGATACTGATGGTACCAAACCGCAAGTGCACTCCCAGGCGGGATGTTCCACGAACGCTCGGAAAATTACGCTGCTCGGCATACCGCTTCAGAATACTCATATTGGCCTCCGTTGCCGGGAAATCAAGCCCAACGGCAGAGAAACCCATTTGTTCCAAAGAAGGAATTTCCTGAGCAGGAGCAGGACACCAATGTCCAAAAAGGGATTCAGTGTCATACGATTCAAAATGCGCATCGGAAGCCTTGGCACGCCAACGCCTGCTGTAAGGCGTATACACCGAATATGTGCCACCATCGTCCTTCGTCACCTCTTCTTTTTCCATGATTACATGGTCTTTAAAGGTGCGAAAGGCTACACCAGAACGCTCTAAAACTTGAGCAATTTTTGTATCTCGCTCCTTGGCGTAAGGCTCATAGTCGTGGTTGGCATACACTGCTTGCGGGGAGAACTGCTCTACCAACTCTGCCCAAATGGCCTCTGGTTCACCGTAAAAAACCAGCATAGAGCTTCCCATGTCTGTAAGCTGGCGTTGCATTTCCTGCAATTGCAAGTGAAGAAACTCTACTCTACGGTCCCGTTTGTCCTCCAGCTTGTTGAGTATGTGGGTATCAAATACAAAAACCGGAAGCACGTTTTTGTGATTTTTCAGGGCTTGAAACAATCCTGCATTGTCGTGTAATCGTAGGTCTCTGCGGAACCAGAAAAAAGCGTCTGGCTTTTGGGAAATAAGCTCATTCATGATGGAAAACAAACAACCTAAACCAGATCCGGTTCAGGTAAAAAAAGAAAAGGCCACTTTCCGGTAGAAAAGCGGCCTCAGGTAAAACTTGATTTATAGGAAAATCAAATTCCGGTATTCAGTTCCAGGTATTTCATGAACTCCTCTTTGGTAGAGCGTTCTTTGAATTTTCCTGAGAAAGAAGAAGTAACCGTACTGCTGGCAGTGTCTTCCACTCCGCGTGCGGCAACACACAAGTGTGCCGCATCAATTACAATGGCTACATCCTCTGTTTTCAAAATGCGTTTCAATTCGTTGGCAATTTGCACGGTAAGGCGCTCTTGCACCTGTGGTCGCTTTGAAAAGTAACGAACAATCCGGTTGATCTTTGACAAACCAATAACGTGTCCGTTAGAAATATAGGCAACGTGCGCTTTGCCAATGATTGGCACAAAATGGTGCTCGCAGGTAGAGTAAACAGTGATGTTCTTCTCCACCAGCATTTCGTTGTACTGGTATTTGTTTTCAAACAGCTTGACGTTAGGCATGTTTGCCGGATTCAAACCACTGAAAATCTCTTTCACATACATTTTAGCCACACGGTGAGGTGTGCCACTTAGGCTATCGTCGTGTAAGTCGAGGCCCATGATGTTCATGATTTCCCGGAAGTGTTTTTCGATAAGTTCTATTTTCAACTCATCGTCCACTTCAAAAGCGTCAGCACGCAATGGGGTCTCCAAGGAGGTTCCCACGTGCTCATCGCCCATGGTTTCAATCATTTCGCGGTCAATTTCCGCTGTATTCAACATAATTCCGTTCGGTTTCATAAAGGGTAATCTTTAGGTCGAGATGATCCTCAAAAGCAGCCCTTAGCCGGTTCCAAATCACGCCGGCGATATTTTCGGCAGTAGGATTCAGGTTTTTAAAGTCCGCCACATCCAGGTTCAGGTTCTTATGATCGTAACGATCGGTCACTTCCTCGCGGATAATGTCTTTCATTACTTTCATATCAATCACGTAGCCGGTACGAGCATCTACCGATCCGGTAAGATGCACAACTAAATCATAGTTGTGTCCATGGTAATTCGGGTTGTTGCATTTTCCGAATACCTTTTGGTTAGTCGCATCGTCCCATTCAGGGTTGTGCAAACGATGCGCTGCATTAAAATGCTCTTTACGGCAAACCGTTACCTTCAATTGATTTGGTTTTAAGTCCCGAAATGGGGCGGCAAAATTATTATTATTTGATTGAGAGATTGCTAATAAGCAAGTTACGCGGGTTTAGCAACGTTGACCACGCGGTCGATGGAAAGCTTGAACCATTCGGTAAAGCGTTCCGGATAAAGGTTGATTTCTTTCATGAGTGTTTCAAGATCAACGTAGCGCCAGCCGCCAACCTCATCGGGGTTGACTTCGGGGGCATCGCTGAATTGACCAACCAGCACATGATCCAGCTCATGTTCGGTTAGTTCGTTGTCCAGTACTTTTTTGTAGATAAATGAGAACTTGAATTCAATGGGGCAATCAAATCCCATTTCTTCTACAAGACGGCGGTGGGCTGCATCCATTACTTCTTCTCCCGGCCGGGGATGGCTGCAACAGGTATTGGTCCACAAACCACCCGAGTGGTATTTGTGGTGAGCGCGTTGCTGCAACAACAGCTCGTTTTGCTCATTGAATACAAAGACGGAAAAAGCACGGTGCAACACCCCTTGACGGTGTGCTTCGAGTTTATCCATAGTGCCCAGAGGACGATCACTTTCATCCACCAGTATCACTTTTTCTTCGGCATCGATCATTGATGTGTCTTTTTAAGATTGGCGTTTCCAGCGTTTAATAACCGCCTTATCCGCTTCAGTGCAATGGGTGGAAGATAGTAAATAGGAAACAATGGTAGCTTCTAAGTCAGAACTCAGCGTGGATTTACCCAACGCTCCAAGCATGATTTTCTTGTCTTCATTAATGTTTTCATTGTACCCCAAGAACTCGGGAACCTGGGTTTGAAGAACAAAACGAAGAAACCGTAATTCTGTATTGTTAGGCTGCTGAAGGATCGAATTTTCTAAACGTTCCTTTCCATCACTAAAATAACTGTAGCGTTTCCAGGGATTCGACGAGTATTCGGCCATACGAGCTTCCATGACGCCGTAGTAACCCATTAATATGATAGAAAGTTCAGATTTCGATTTTTCTAATCGTTTATAGAGTTCTGTTGCAGCAGATTCGCTTGTAGCGGCTGCTACAAATTGGTTTCTTACCTCGGGTAAGGATAGTTCTTGGGCGGCTGGTGATCCCCAAAGGGCAACCAGGCAAAGCATGGCCAATAAGAAACGCATGGTTTTGAGGCAGTTAGATCAAATTGAGGCTGTGTCGAACGTAGGAGCCTACGAAGAGTGCATACTTCCGATTGTTGGGAATTCGGATACGCTCATTCAACATCCGCTTGGGCGGGGTGCTTCGAATTTTGTTGAACAAAGAAATGTAATAGACATAAGCCATGTAAACCCCAAATCTTGCTGCTTTGGGCAATCGCTTAATACCTTCGAAACCATCTTTAAAGTCGATGGCAATGTCTTTTTCAATGGCCAGCTTGGCAGCCTCATCAAACTGATCCATGTCGATGCCAGGAAAATAGGTGCGTCCCATTTCCTTATAATCTGCTTGCAAATCGCGCAAGAAGTTAATTTTTTGAAAAGCCGATCCTAATCGCATCGCGTAGTAGCGCAGCTCGTTGTATTTGTTTTCATCCCCTTCCACAAAAACCTTGAGGCACATGAGGCCTACCACTTCCGCCGAGCCAAGAATGTATTCTTCATAAGAGGCCTGGTCGTGATTGGCTTGATCCAGGTCCATCTCCATGCTGTGCAGAAAAGTGTCGATCAACTCCCGATCAATATTGTATTCATGCACTACACGCTGGAAGCTGTGAAGAATAGGGTTCAAACTAATCTTATCTTCCAAGGCCCGGTAAGTATCCTGACGAAACTCTTGCAGCAGTTTTTGTTTGTCGTAATCGTGGAAAGTATCTACAATTTCATCCGCAAAACGAACGAAACCATAAATCGAATAAATAGGATCGTGGAACTTCTTGTACAGGAATCGAATTCCCATCGAAAAGGAGGTACTGTACGAGGTAGTAGTTAGCTTGCTGCACTTAAGGGCTACCTTGTCAAAAATTTCTTTCACGATTGAACTTTTAAGTAGTGGTCTGTCAGGTTGGCTACCACCTGACCGGAAATGATAGAAGGTGGAACTCCTGGGCCTGGAACGGTGAGTTGCCCTGTATAGAACAGGTTTTTCACCTTTTTGTTTAAGATTGATGGTTTTAGGATCGCCGTTTGGCGCAAGGTATTGGCCAATCCGTAGGCATTTCCCTTGAACGAATGGTAGTCCGATTCAAAATCGCGGTGCGCATAACTCCGCTTATAAATCACGTGAGGACGAATGGATTGACCGGTAAGTGACTCCAGACGATCCATCACCAGGTTGTAATATTTTTCCCGCACCTCTTCCGGATCTTCGAGGTTGGGCGCTACCGGAACCAACAAGAACAGGTTTTCGTGCCCTTCGGGCGCCACAGTACTGTCGGTTAGCGAAGGCACACAAGCATAGAACAAGGGTTTGGTGGGCCACTTGGGTGTTTCATAAATTTCTTCTGCATGGCGATGAAAATCTTCATCGAAGAACAGGTTGTGGTGCTGCAATCCCGTCAAGCGCTTGTTCAACCCTAAGTAAAACAACAAGCAGGAAGGAGCCATCGTACGTTTGTCCCAATAGTCTTCGGTATACCGCCGGTGTGAAGCAGGCAGTAGGTGTTGCTCAACGTGGTGATAATCGGCCGAGGCCACAACTGCATCAGCAGGAAAGTGGCCACCGTTGAGGTCCAATTGGCGAATGAATTGACCATCTACTGGTAGATGACTCACGGGCGAGCCCGTTTGAAATTCTACTCCTAAGGATTTGGCGAGGTCTACCATTCCTTCCACAATGCGGTACATGCCACCCATCGGATACCACGTTCCCAAACTGATATCCGCATGGTTCATCAAGCTATACAGAGCCGGAGTATTGCGCGGCATTGCTCCCAAAAACAAAATGGGGAACTCCAACAGCCGAATCAACCGGGAGTCTGTGAAATACTTGCGAACGTAGGAGTGAAACGATTTGAGAACGTGCATTTTCAGCAGCCCGTTCAACAATCGGGCATCCGCAAACTCGCCCAGTTTAAGTCCTGGCTTGTATACCAGGTCATTGATTCCAACTTCGTATTTGTAAGCTGCTTCAGCGAGGAATTTTCGAAGCTGTAGGGCGCTGCCTGGCTCGATCCGCTCGAACAGTGCTTCCATGGCATCCATTTCGGCGGGAATTTCCCATACCTCATCTTTTCCAAAGAAAACGCTGTAAGAGGGGTCCAAGCGTTTGAGCGTGTAAAAGTCGGCAGCACTTTTGCCAAAAAGTTGAAAGTAGGATTCGAATACATCGGGCATCCAGTACCAACTGGGACCCATGTCAAAGGTGAATCCTTCTGCCTGAAATTGTCGCGCGCGGCCGCCAAGGTGGTCGTTTTTTTCCAGAACTGTCACCTTATGGCCCTTTTGGGCCAAGCATGCGGCAGCAGCCAGACCCGAGAAGCCGGATCCGATTACCGCTATGTTTTTCATAAATTTTAGGGCTGGTAGTCTGTCAAAGCAGACATCAATTTTCGTCGGGCGAGGAAAATCCGACTTTTCACAGTACCTATAGGAAGGGAAAGCTCCTCGGCGATCTCCTTGTATTTGAAACCCTTGTTGTGCATTTCGAAGGGTCGACGATATTCCTCTTCCAGTTGACCAATTTTTTTCCGAATCTCACGCACCGCATAAGTAGTCTCTGGGTGCTCTCCATCAGAACGACTCGAAGTATTTAAATAGTACAAGTCTTCCGTTTGATCAATAATTGTATTAGCTTTAGTCTTTCTACGATAGTTATTGATGAAGGTATTCTTCATGATCGTATATAACCAAGCTTTCAGATTGGTACGTTCCTGAAATTTCTCCTTGTACACTAATGCCTTCACAATGGTATCTTGCAACAAGTCTTTCGCATCTTCCTCGTTCATAGTCAGGTGAAGTGCGAAGTACTCGAGTGGTTGCTTTAAGCTGATGACCTGTTGGTTGAAATCGGACTTAGACATAGCGTTTGATTTTCCTGGTGTCCAAGGCTTCACATTTTGTTTAGCCTTTTTCGAATGTTGTTAAACAAATTTAAGGCGATACCCGGCTTTCTCCAAATTTTTGTTTAACTATTTAGTTGTTTTGGTTAAACAAAATCAGTTTTTTCACCCTAACTTCTTGTTTTAGAGCAAATTAACAGTTGTTAAAAAATGTTAGTGATTTGAATGAACTTTAAAATCAATCGATAAGCTCTTGTTCAAGGGCATCGATAGAGTCCATATAAATGAAGTGTGGAGGGAAGGTCAAACCCTCAAAAGTGCGAGAAGGTCCACTCATGTAAACCGGCATTCCAGGAAAAGAGATGGCCAGCCTGTCCAGAAAATCCTGCGACTCTGACAACGGCACCGGAGTAACCATAAACGTTTGTAAAACATCTGGCTTACTTACTTGAACAACTTGTTTCAGGTCATCAAAAGGCACATTTTGCCCCAAATAAGTAACGTGAATTCCGTTGGCTTTGAGAATATAATAGGCAATCAGCAAGCCCAGTTCATGGTACTCTCCTTCCGGCAGAAATAATAAGTGCCGCTTTTCGGGATTCTTTGGTGTATCTAAGCCATCAATGGCTACAATGATCTTTTGCCGAATGATGTTGGAGACAAAATGTTCTTGCGCAGGGTTGAGTTCTCCAATGCTCCACAAAACACCTACCTTCTCCAAAAAGGGATAAATAAGTTGAACCACAGCAGCCTTAAAGCCTCTACGAATAACACTGGTAGAGAATATTTTGTGGAACTTATCCTCATCAAAGTCGATCATGGAAAGCATCAAACCATTGGCCTTGACTTCAAGGGAATGGTCGGTACTGTGTTCCAGGGTATTGGAATACAACTCCTGAATGATCTCATTGATCTCGCTGGTGGTGAACCTACTGACTTTAGAGATTTTGTAGCCTTGGTCCAACAACAAAGAAACGTTCAACAGCCTTTTCAGCTGTGTATCGTCGTAAGTACGAATGTTGGTTTTAGTACGGGCTGGCGTCAACAAACCATAACGTTGTTCCCATATACGAATGGTGTGGGCTTTAACACCCGACAGCCGCTCTAAGTCGCGTATGGAATAGTTTGCCATTAAGAATCCGTTGCTTTAACCAAGAAAAAACACGCGATTAACGAGAATGTTCAATAGATGTTTACTTTTTTCTGCTATCGTTACCAAATGGCCGTCCACCCGGCAGTAGCTATCTTTGCTTCTTGTGAAAGACCGACCACCGAAAATTGAAGAGGCACTCCCCCGCTTGCCTCAAAAGCCTGGAGTCTATCAGTATTTTGATGCTGATGAAAAACTCCTGTATGTCGGTAAAGCCAAAAATCTTAAGAAACGCGTTTCCAGTTATTTCAGTAAGGATCGGTTTGAGAACGGAAAGACCGCCCTCCTCGTTCGTAAAATTCAGTCGCTCAAATACATTGTAGTGGATACGGAGTATGAAGCCCTGTTGTTGGAGAACACCCTTATAAAAAAACACCAACCGCGCTTCAACATCCAGCTAAGGGACGACAAGACTTATCCCTGGATTTGCATTAAGAACGAGCGATTTCCTCGGGTTTTCACCACGCGAAAGCTAATCAAGGATGGCTCTGAATACTACGGCCCGTACCCATCTGTGCGGGTGTTGAAGAACATCCTCAGCCTGATTACACAGCTGTACAAGTTGCGCAATTGCAGTTTCAACCTATCGGATGAAAACATACAAGCCGGAAAATTTCGGGTGTGCCTCGAATACCAGATTGGCAATTGCAAGGGCCCTTGCGAAGGAAAGCAAGATGAAGAGGACTACAGAGAAGCCATTGCACAAATCAGAAACCTTATCAAAGGCAATGTGCAATCGGTTATCCGCGATTTAAAAGCCCGCATGCTCGAGCAGGCAACGAACCTGCAATTTGAAGAGGCTCAATACACCAAAACCCGCCTGGATGCCCTCGAAAAATTCAAGAGCAAGTCTACTGTGGTCAATTCTTCCATCGACAATGTGGATGTGTTGACGATCCTTGCCGATGATAAATTCGGCTATGTCAACTACATGCGGGTGATACGTGGCGCCATTGTGCAATCCCACACCATTGAGGTTAAAAAACAATTGGATGAACGCCCGGCAGAACTCCTGGCCAGTGCGTTGGTAGAGATGCGGGAGCGTTTCGGAAGCGTTTCAAAGGAGGTATTGGTCTCCGAAGTGCTTCAAGTAGAATTTCCCGATTTGCGCATCCATGTTCCCCAGCGTGGCGACAAACGCCGGTTGATTGAGTTTTCGGAACGCAATGCGCGTTTTTTCATGATGGACCGTCACAAAGAGCAAGAAAAAGTAGACCCCGACCGGCACATCAACCGCATTCTATCGCAAATGCAAGAAGATTTGCGCCTTCCGGAGCTTCCCCGACACATCGAGTGTTTTGACAACTCTAACATGCAAGGGTCTTTTCCGGTGGCCGCTTGCGTGGTATTCAAAAATGCACGGCCTTCCAAAAAGGATTACCGCCACTTCAATATAAAAACGGTAGAGGGACCCAACGATTTTGCTTCCATGGAAGAAGTGCTACACCGGAGGTACAAACGACTGGTAGACGAAGACCAGCCTCTCCCACAACTGGTAGTAGTGGATGGTGGAAAAGGCCAACTTAGTTCGGCCCTAAAAACCCTGGACGAGCTGGGCCTGCGTGGCAAAATCAGCATCATTGGCATTGCCAAGCGACTGGAAGAAATCTTTTTTCCGGAAGATCCTATCCCCATTTACATCGATAAGCGTTCCGAATCCCTCAAGATCATACAACAGTTGCGCAACGAAGCCCACCGCTTCGGCATCACCCATCACCGCAACCGCAGAAGCAAAGGGGTAATTCGTACTTCATTGTCAGACATTCAGGGAATTGGCGAACAGACGGCCCGTCAGTTACTGCGCCACTTCAAATCGGTAAAACGCATTCGGGAAGCCAGCGAAGAAGATCTGGCACAAGTCGTCACGCAACAGCGGGCCAAACTGGTTTATCAACACTTTAACGGTAAAGAGGAATAGGAAAAAAAGGGGGAAATCAACTGAGTTTGTCGGCCAGCAAACGCATCTCCAGCACAGGTGAGATTTTTTCGTAGAGGATGTTGTATACGGCATCTACAATTGGCGTATCTACCTCAAACTTTTTGTTGATCTCTTTGATGCTTTTCACCGCATAAAACCCTTCTGCAATCATGTTCATTTCCAGCTGGGCAGCTTTTACCGAATAACCTTTACCTACCATGTTGCCAAAGGTGCGGTTGCGGCTAAATTGGGAATAGGCGGTCACCAATAAATCGCCTAGATAAGCCGAGGATTTTACATCCCGGTGAATGGGATTCACTTTGTCAACAAAGCGTTCGATTTCTCTAATGGCATTGGCAATGAGCAAGGCCTGAAAATTGTCACCATACCCTAAACCATGATAAATGCCAGAAGCGATGGCCACTACATTTTTCAAAACTGCTGAGAGTTCAGTTCCGAAAAGATCATCGGAAATGGAGGTTTTGATGTAGCGACAAGCCAGCCAATCGGCCATTTGCCGGGCGTTTTCCTGATTCGGACATGCAATGGTGAGGTAACTCAACTTTTCCATCGCTACTTCTTCGGCATGGCAAGGCCCGGAAACAATACCAATCCGGTCGTAAGGGGTTCCAAACTGTTTGTGAAAGAAGCGTGCGGGAATTGCGTTGTACTCCGGCACCATGCCTTTGATGGCGGAGAATATCAGCTTCTTCTCCATGCCTTCAAGCGCTACCTCGTTAAAGGTGCTATACAGAAAAGCTCCTGGAATAACAATGACCAACACATCGGCTGTATCAATGGTTTTTTTGAGGTCGGTACTGACTTGTATTTTCTCTCGCTCAAATTGAACCGACGGCAAATAATGTGGATTGTGAAGGTATTGCTCAAGGTGCTCTACTGCCTTTTGGTTGCGCATCCACCAATGCACCACATCAAGGTTGTTACAGAGCATTTTCACAATGGCGGTAGCCCAGCTACCGCCACCTATTACAGCGACTTTCGGTTGATTGGATGCCATGACGATGGTGGCAAATATCTAAAAAAATGAAGAGCAGCTAAAGCGACTGAAGCTTTTGCGCTACCAAAGGAAGGTGGTTGGTAACCCATTCCTGCATACGTGGTATTTCACAGTCAGCCTTGCAGGCATCGATGTAAAACCGCTCATCAATGGGCCACTTTTGGGCATTTTGATCAAAATATGGGTACAACCTTTCCCACTGGTTCAGTAGCCGCTCATTAATCCCGGCCACGGTCAAAATACCTTGAGATTGCAAGTCTTTAAACCGTTGCTTCAAAGCCTCTCGGTATCCGTTGGGGTTGAGCTCCATCAAACGTTGAAAAAACACGTGCTGCTCAGGTTCCAGAACCCCTTCCCAATGCGGTTCCGAATCGCCATCGCGGCCGAAAGTAGAATCGTAATCCCAAGGAGCAATTCGAAAGGGATCACCCGCCCGCTGGCGGTAGAGGTAAAAATTCTTTGCAATGCCGTCTCCATTGTTGGTCACCAGCAACAACAAGTGCCAATCGATAACGCTGGATTGATCAAAACGGTGGAAAATTCCTTGGTCTGCATCAGCAAAAGCGGAATCGGAAGCATAAAAAATAAACTGGCGCAAGGAGTCGAGCTCCGCATTGAAGTTCCGCTTTCGGACCTTCGGAAACTTCTGATGGTATAGATTATTCGTGTCCAGGTGGGGATAAGTGTCCATGAATCGCTGATTGCGAAACACCGGAGGGTCTTTGAAATAACAGGCACCTGAGTTCTTTTTGTCCAATTGCAAGCGAGTTCCGTCCAACCGTTCCATGAGTAAAAACAGCCCATAGTAGGCATCGCCCAGATACACTTCCACAGGTGCATGTTGAGGCGCAATATTGCGGTCCGAGAAGGCACGGAACAGATCATAGCTCACGGTATGCCTGGAAAACGATCGATCGATGTAAGATGCGTTCAAAATCCAGTCTTTGTCTTTGGGCATGCCGCATAGCGACTGAGCCTCAGCTAACCGAAGGGTAAACGAATGCTTGGGATAAACGGAAGAGGCTCCCCCCCGATAGCGGGCTTTCGCAGGCGTGGGCCCAAATGCGAACGGAACAAGTTCGTTTTGGTAAGCTACCCGAATAGGTACTTTGGAACCATAATCTACTGAATCAAGCTCGAAGAGCTGAAAACGAGGCAATGGAGGAGGTGGGATGGATGGGTCAGCGTTGCAGCCCGCCAGTAAGAAAAGGCCAGCTATCGCCCCCAAAAACAGTACCCGATGAATCAAAATTGGACTTTAAGTTTCATTTCTTTGCCGTTTCGCAGCACAACCACGGATGTGGAGTCTCCTTTTTTGTATTGGCTCAAACCCGTCATGTAAGAGCGCATGTCAACCACTTGAAGGTCGCCCATTTTCACCACCACATCACCCGACTCAATGCCTGCCTCCGCGGCCGGTTTTCCATCTGTCACGCCATCAATGCGCATGCCTTCGCCTTCAAATAAATAGTCAGGTACTACCCCGAGGGTAACTGAAAAATTGGGGGCTTTGTCCGATCCCACATTTTTAGTTGCCGTAAATTTCAGTTGATCTTCTCCATCGAGTTGATCAATCAATGCCTGCAAGAACTGAGTAATGCGTCCCATGCCATCGTAGTTGATGTTTTCAACATCGTCCGATGGCTTGTGGTAATCTTTGTGGGTACCACTGAAAATGTGGATGGCCGGAATTTCCTTGAGGTAAAAAGAACTGTGATCAGAAGGCCCAATACCAGACGGTGAAGTTTTCAGGTTCATGTCAAAGGCGGCCACCTTTTCAAGGGCTTTGTTCCAGGAGGGAGAAGTTCCCACTCCGTTCACTCCGAGGGTCATCTCTTTTTTCTTCAACCGCCCCACCATGTCCAAATTGATCATGTAGGTAAATTCCGAAAGTCGAGTTTCGGTAGCGTTGGCGAAATGAGAAGACCCCAACAAACCCATTTCCTCACCAGAAAAAGCAATGAACAGGTAGTTGTGTTGATTAGCGTGGCCTTGCGCATAGTGCTGCGCCAAAGACAGCATCACCGCCACACCACTTGCGTTGTCGTCGGCTCCGTTGTGAATGGCGGGTTTTCCCCGGTGCAACGAACCAATTTCCCCATGTCCCAGATGGTCGTAGTGCGCTCCTACCACTACGGTAAAAGGTGCTCCATTATCAATACGAGCCAATACATTTTTACCGGTCTTGGTCTCCCTAACGATGTTGGTCGCAAAATCCACCTGAATGCCTGGAGTGGCTAAGAGTTGTTGCCCCACTTCTTGGGTAACAAAGGCAACGGGTAGTTTCACTGGCCTGATACTTCTTGGGTAAGCTTTTTCCGGATTGTCCACGTTGGGATCATTGTTGACGAATATCACCCCGGCAATCTCCATTCTTTTGAGGTGGTCGATACGTTCGTGCAACTCTCCTACAGAGATAAATTTGTTGTGCGGGTGCGTGCCACCAGGCAAGCCCAATTGCATCACTACCACCTTACCATTGAAGTCCCTTTCGTCAATGTTGGCAAAGTCATTGTGGTCAAACTGAGGGGCATAAATGCCAAAACCAACGTTTATAATCTCCCCCGAAGCTTCTCCGGATCCAGAGAGTGGCATGGGCCACCATCCTTCGTTAAGCGCAATTTCCTGCCCGTTGATTTTCATGGAGTTTTCACCCACCAGTTTACCTGGCGTTTGAAACTGAAACGGCTGAAAAAATCCAACGTTATCGCCAGCCGGTTTCAAGCCCATGGCCGCAAATCGCTTAGCAATGTAGTCCGCAGCCATTTGTTCGCCCGGTTCACCAGTAGCTCGGCCTTCAAGTTTGTCGGAAGCCAGGTATTCCAGGTCTGCCTGATGTTGCTTTTTGAGTTCGGCACGAATTTCTTCATCAGTGGCTTGCCCTTGGCTCACCAGTACGAAACCAATTCCGAAGAGTAGGGTCAGGAGAGAGTTTTTCATAATACAAGTATAGAGAGCTCTGAGCGGTCTACCAATAAGTAGAGCTTCGCCAACTAAAGTCTACGGAGGATTCCGTGAAAGAACCGGTTTGGGGGAAAATGGATCGAAAGTCTACTGTGTACTTCAGAGGGTGGTGGAATCTCCCTTTAAAGCAATCTCGACCTGTGCTGTGGCTACTTTCTATGGCTTGAACCACTGTAAACAAAGAAAGCGGCTTTGCCCAAGCCGCTTTCCAGGGAACTTTCCTTCGCAGGGGAATACCCTTGAAGGATACCAGCCGAAGCATGGCTAAAATTCCAAACTAACCGAGCGCAAAATAGTAATCAGGACTGCAAGCCCATCAATGATTTCAAATTCGGTCGGTTTCGGCTTAAAAGCGGTAGAAATGTGGGAAAAAAAGAAAGCGGTCTTGCCCGGACCGCTTTCTAGACTTGGGTTAACGTCTTATGAGTTTGGGGAAGTCAAAAGACTCATAATCGCAGGCCGACCGGGAGGCCGGCTGTTAACCAAACTAACCAAAAGCTAAAGTACAAGAACCAAGCCAACCCTGAAAGGGGCTCTTTGCGAATGACCGGTTTGACTTTGTGTTTGACGCACTTTGTTGAGTGATTGACATGACTGCGTGAACGAACGACTTACTTTTCAGGACGCATTTGCGGAAAAAACAACACATCCTGAATGGAAGATTGGTTGGTGAGGATCATCACCAGGCGGTCCACCCCGATGCCCATACCGCTGGTAGGAGGCATACCGTATTCCAAGGCCCGCAAAAAATCCTGATCGATGTACATGGCCTCATCGTCTCCTCGTTCCATGAGCTCGACTTGTTCTTCGAAACGCTCCCGCTGGTCGATCGGATCGTTGAGCTCCGAATAGGCATTGGCCAACTCTTTGCCGTTGATCATCAACTCGAAACGCTCCACCAAACCGGGCTTGCTCCGGTGTTTCTTACACAGTGGCGACATTTCAATCGGATAGTCGGTGATGAAAGTTGGTTGAACATAGTTGGCTTCGCATTTTTCGCCGAAAATCTCATCCACCAGTTTGCCCTTGCCCATCGATTCGTCTACCTCAATGTTCAAATCCTTGCAGGTTTGACGCAACTGAGCTTCATCCATTTCACTAATGTCGATGCCCGTATGTTCTAAAATGGCATCGTACATGGTTACGCGCTTGAAAGGCCGCTGGAAGCTGATGGTTTTATCGCCCAGTGGAATCTCGGTTGTCCCGTGCAGGTCCATCACTACTTTTTCCAACATGGCTTCGGTGAAATTCATCATCCAGTCGTAGTCCTGGTAGGCCACATAAATCTCCATCACCGTAAACTCCGGGTTGTGGGTGCGGTCCATGCCTTCGTTGCGGAAGTTGCGCGAAAACTCATATACGCCGTCAAAACCACCCACAATAAGGCGCTTGAGGTATAGTTCGTTGGCAATCCGCAGGTAAAATGGCACATCCAGGGTGTTGTGGTGAGTCACAAACGGACGTGCAGCAGCTCCACCTGGGATGGGCTGTAGCACCGGCGTGTCAACTTCCAGATAACCTTCAGCATTGAAAAAGTCCCGCATGCTGTTGATGATTCGGGTGCGTTGCGCAAATACTTTTCGAACATCGGGATTGATCGCCAAATCGACATACCGCTGGCGGTAGCGAAATTCCGGATCGGTAACTCCGTCGTGTACCTTGCCATCTTCATCGGTTTTGACTACCGGCAGAGGCCGCAACGATTTGCTGAGGATTTGAAACTTTTGAACAAAAACCGAAATCTCACCTACTTTGGTTTTGAATACATAACCTTCCACACCAATGAAGTCTCCAATGTCAGTGAGCTTTTTGAATACGGTGTTGTAGTTGGTTTTGTCTTCGTCAGGACAGATCTCATCGCGGTTGAAATACAATTGAATACGACCGCTGTGGTCCATCAACTCAGCGAAAGAAGCTTTTCCCATGATCCGGCGGCTCATCAATCGACCCGCCAGGGACACCTGTTTATAGTCGTCTTCATGGCCTTCAAAGTTTTCTTTAATCGCTTGGGCAGTTGCCGACACGGGAAAACGTGCGGCAGGATAAGGATCAATACCCAATTCCCGAAGCTGGTTCAGCGAGTTTCGCCGAACTACTTCTTGTTCAGACAGTTCACGGCTCATAATAATGACGATTTTTTTAAGCGCGGCAAAGATAGCTATTCAATGCTTGGAAGTACCTTCGAAGCGAAGAGAAAAGAGCTTAGTGTTATTAGAACACTAACTTGTGCCAAAAGCACCTCAAAAACCGATACGCATTTATTACATTAGCGCCCGAAACACCGAATACAATGAAAGATCTGGTAACTAATTTTCCCGCGCAGTTGCGGGAAGCGGTAGAAATTGGCCGCAATGCCCAATTGGCAAATAACAACCGAAACATCAATAAAATCCTCATCAGTGGCTTAGGAGGTTCAGGCATTGGTGGCACCATTGTTTCCGAGTTAGTGGCTTCTGAGTGTCGCCTGCCCATTTCGGTCAATAAAGATTATTCCTTGCCCGCCAACGTAGACGACAATACAATGGTGCTCATTTGCTCCTATTCAGGGAATACCGAGGAAACCCTCGAAGCATTTGACGAGGCCTTAGCCCGTGGAGCACTTGTAGCTTGTGTTACCTCTGGTGGAAAAGTGCTAGAGGTAGCCCAGGAAAAGGAACTACCACACATCGTTATCCCAAGTGGATTTCCTCCCCGGGCAGCCTTTGCCTATTCGTTCACGCAGTTGTTTTTCATCCTTGCCCACTACAATTTGATCTCTTACCAATCGGTAGAGGACCTCTTGGTGAGCATCGACTTCCTGGCCGGAGAGCAAGCCGCTATTGAATCTGAGGCCAACGAATTGACCGATAAGTTGCACGGCAACCTGCCGATTCTATATTCTGATGCTGGCTCGGAAGGAGTAGCCATTCGCTGGCGCCAACAGATCAACGAGAATTCCAAAATGCTTTGCTGGCACCATGCCTTCCCCGAAATGAATCACAACGAGCTGGTGGGCTGGACCCAAGCCAGTGAGCAGTGGGCGGTGGTACTGCTCCGCAACGAAGACGACTACAAGCGGACGCAAAAGCGTATGGAAGTGTGCAAAACCATTTTCAGCAACTATACCAGCAACATCAACGAAGTATGGTCAAAAGGTCCAAATACCATTGCAAGGGCCCTCTACCTCATTCACTTTGGAGATTTCGTATCGGTGCAATTGGCCGAGCGCAAGGGCATCGACCCGGTGGAAGTAGATGTAATTACCGGCCTGAAAAACGAGTTGGCCAACTTCGAATAATCAAATCACCACTTCCTGGTTGACAAAAGACTGGCTGTAGTTTCGGATAAGGTCGCGCACCCTCCGAAACTCGGCCATTACCTCTTCTTCGCTTCCAACGGCTTGGGCCGGATCAGGAAAATTTTCATGGATTTGTTTCGCATCCGTGGGGAAGTAAGGGCAACTTTCTCGTGCATGATCACAGACGGTTAACACCAGATCAAACTGCTGGCTTCGGTACTCATCGATGTGGTTAGAAGTGTGTCCCGAAATATCGATACCCGCCTCCTTCATGACTTGAATGGCTTTGGGGTTGACCCCGTGCGTTTCGACACCGGCACTGAAAACCTGAGCCTGATCGCCGGCAAAATGACGGAGATACCCTTCGGCAATTTGACTCCGACACGAATTGCCAGTGCATAAAACCAGAATGTTTTTCATCGTATTGAATTAACAGCACCCACTTCCGGGAGTGCAAGAAGTTGCTCCATCGGAGAGGTCGGACAGTTTTACTTTCGGCTTTTGGGCGGGCTCTGGTGGCAGACAACATGCCGCTGCGCTTGCCTCTGTATAATGTGGATCATTGAATTCTGCATTGGCATGGAAATAATATACTTCCCATTGCACCCCATCCGGGTCGGTGACCCAAAACTTATCTTGAACAGCGAAGCAACAAGCCGTACCGGTTTCCTCTTTCGTAATCAATCGCAACCCTGCGGCCTGGGCACGAAACTGCTCTAAAATTTCCGGAGTTTCTACCTGAAAGCCAAGGTGACCAAAATTGGATTGTACCCGCTCCGGGTTCTCAATGAAAGAAATTACCAGCGCTGGCGACTCCAATACATATTTTGCATAGCCGGTCTTCACTTTTTCTGCGGGCTTTCCGAAGAAGGCCGTATAGAAATTCACGGTTTCAATAAGATTGGAAACGTACAGGGAAATGTGCATTCTCGGAAATGCGACTTCTGAAGCAGAATTATAGGGGGTCATCGTTTCTTCTTTCAACAACATACTTTCGACGGATTTTGAGCGGGAGATGGATTAAACAAAGCGTTCAGTGCATCGCGTGCGGTGTTCCAGTTTTCGGGATGAATGCAGTAGCACACGGCACTGCCTTCCACCGTGCCTTGCACCAGGCCGACTTGCTTCAATACCTTGAGGTGTTGACTGATGGTCGCTTGTGCCAGGTCCAATTCATTGACGATGGAACCACAAACACAGGACTCCATTTGCAAAAGGTGTTGCAAAATGGCAACCCGGGCCGGGTGCGCCAAGGCTTTGGCCCATTCAGCCAGCTGATTCTGCTGTGCGGTAAACGCGGCTGTTTTACTTAGTCCCATACTGAATCATTAATTCATCGCAATATTACGATAAACCGGTGAGATGAATAAAATACTCTTTGCGGGAAAAATTTTAGGTTCTGGTAAGGTGACATCACCACCGTGATCCTTTTTAGTTCTATCTTGAAAAGAATGCTGAGCCGATTCGTTCGAAATATAGCCTTATGGAAGGGGCGACAAGCTTTCCGCTCCTCCGCAGTATCTTTGTAATTGAAACTTCCAGTTGTAAACACATGACTACTGTTCATTACCAAGACCTCGGCCTCATTGATTATCAGCAATGTTGGGACTATCAGGAGGTACTGTTTAAAGGCACCATCGATCGAAAGATCTCCAACCGCAAAGTGGACCCGGAAGCGGCTGTAACCACTGAAAGTTACCTCCTGTTTTTGGAGCATCCTCACGTCTACACCTTGGGAAAAAGTGGCGATCCTAAAAACTTGTTGGCCGATGAAGAAAAGCTAAAGGCCATTCAGGCCAGCTACTATCCCATCAACCGGGGAGGAGACATCACCTATCATGGCCCTGGCCAGCTGGTTGGCTATCCCATTCTCGACCTTGATCATTTTTTCACTGACATTCACCGGTATTTACGGGAACTGGAAGAAGCCGTGATTCTTACGTTGGCCGAGTACGGCATTGAAGCCGGACGCTACCCGGGCTACACCGGCGTTTGGCTGGACGCCGAAACGGAGCAGGCCCGAAAGATTTGTGCCATGGGTGTAAGGTGTTCCCGGTGGGTTACCATGCATGGGTTTGCCTTCAACGTCAACACCGACCTCAATTATTTCAAACACATTGTGCCCTGCGGCATCGACGATAAGGATGTGACTTCGATTGAGCGGGAGCTGGGCCGGAAAGTACCGATGCAAGAAGTGAAAGACAAAATGAAACACCACCTCTGCGCGTTGTTTTCCATGGAACTCGTCCCTCAGGAACCTTTATTCTCGGAAGCATGAAACGTCTTTGGGCCGTCCTTAAATGGATTGTAATTGTGTTGGCAGTGCTGAATGTGGCCATTGTGGTCAGTGGAAATTTCTACCTCTACACGGTATTTCAACACACCATTTTCAAGGGCCGCCTGGGACCCGCCATCGACGAATACGAGATTTTTGCTAATCGGGATGTTCCGGCACCACAACCCAAAGCATGGCCACAGGGCCAAGATTATCAGCAGGTAGCGCCTTCTGAAGCCCAAATTGCTCGTATGGAGGAGTTGGGAACAGTAGCGTTTTTAATTATTAAAGATGACTCTATTCGATACGAAAGGTACTGGGAAAAGTATGGCCCTAAATCACATTCGAATAGCTTTTCGATGGCGAAGTCGATTGTAAGTGCACTCATTGGCGTTGCCATTGGTGAAGGCCACATTCAAAACATTGATCAACCCATCGGAGACTTTTTACCGGAATACAAGGAGGGAAAAAGGGCGGCCATCTCGATTCGGCATTTGCTCACCATGAGCTCAGGAATCGGTTTTGGTGAAAGCTACATCAACCCGTTGAGCTATCCTGCAAGGGCCAACTACGGCACCAATTTGCGTGAACTGGTCTACAGCTATGACGTGGAGTATGCTCCTGGGGAGGTCTTTTTCTATACCAGCGGCAACAGCCAGTTGCTGGCGTTTGTGTTAGAGGCGGCCACCGGAAAACGCGTAAGCGAATACGCTTCAGAAAAACTTTGGGGCCCAATGAGGGCAGAAACACCGGCCATGTGGAGCCTCGATAAAGAAGGTGGAGACGAAAAGGCGTTTTGCTGTTTTCACTCCAACGCGCGCGATTTTGCACGAATGGGCCAGCTTTACCTCAACGGCGGCCAATGGGATGGCCAACAGTTGGTGCCTGCCGATTTTGTGGCCGAATCAATTCAATTGGCTCCGTTGAAAGAAACCGACGGCTCCGATCAAAAACGGTATGGTTTGCATTGGTGGTTGTTGGAGCACCGGGGCCATGAGGTATTTTACATGCGTGGACTGGCGGGTCAATACGTAATGGTGATTCCTCAATTGCGTATGCTGGTGGTGCGCCTGGGCCACAAACGCGAACACGGCAAAGGCTATGCGCCTCCAGTAGATGCAATCGACTGGTTGGACACGGCTTTGGACATGTATGACGATGCTTAGGGCAATTTACCCAACTTTCGAAGGTTTTATTAGTGTGTGGTTGTAGTGCAAAGAAGAAGCAAGCGGAGGCTGAAACCTTGAAATTGAAGAAGCCATGAGAAGAGATATTGAATTTCCGAAGGTAACCGACATTGCAATGGCGGTGGTTAAAGAAACGACCGAAGATTCGGATCACGACTGGCGGGTATACCTGCTGAACATGAAAAAGGAGCCCTTAAAAGGGGTGTTGGTGGCTGCCAAGGGCTACGGAGAAAAAGATGG